>NZ_JAOTQU010000003.1:0-341589 GCF_025685765.1 Pseudomonas sp. PDM13
GACTCGCCCGGGTGGGCGAAACCAGAAACATCACCAGAGCTCGGCAATCAGCTGGGCTCAAATCCTCTAGCAACACTTAACGCAGACAGAGCCATTGAAATCGCCCCTACAAGGTGGTTGCGTGGCGTTCAGTGGCGAGGTGAAATCCGCAGCTTCTGACGGTACACAAACGCTGTGAACCGCCGCCCTGCTCCAAGGATGAAAGACCACCACCACGGATGCGTACACTCCCCATGCTCAGACTGCTCGCCGTACTGGCCGCCACGCTTGCCCTGTCGGGATGCTCGTTTCTGGTCGAAATGATCCTGTTCAACAACAGCGACGCACGCATCGAGGTCTGCAACCTGAACCAGACAGTGCCGACCTGCGAAATCATCGAGCCGAAGTCGTCCCGGAAAATCCTGCTGACAGGCGACAAGCCGGACCCATCCATCACCTACAGCATCAAGGGATCGGGCGAAGAAAGAACCTACAGGTTCGTATTCGAGCCCTACCCGGCGCAGGCCTCTGAAATCTACTGCCAAGGGTTCTTCATGAAGAGGTGCGATATCCCCCTTCAGTACGAGCCCGACGGTCTGCTGTATTGGGCGGGAAAGGACCAGGTGCTCCCTGTCGAGCGCTTCCCCGCGCAGCCACCGGGCTTTCCGGTTTCGCCGGGTGAGTGACGGGTAGCCGCAGCACCTGCCTTTGGGGTCATCCTGACGACGTCCCCGCTCCTTGCGGGCGAGGCCGTGCCCGGCTTCTGCCGGGAGCCAATTCCGGGACGGCCACCAGCGCTCTCAACACGAATACAGAGCTGTAGCGAGTGGGGCGAGGCGCTGCACCGGTAATTAGCCCGCGACCGATTGCCGCGCTTTGCGCAGGGCGCACCCGCGCCCCGCCAGAAACCACGCGCCTTGCGGGCCAGACGGCCATCGCTGCCCATCTGATATGGTTTTTGCCCCATCACCTGAATCTGTTTCCAGTATCAGCCTCTCCCTATAGTCCGCCTCGCCGTCATAGCCCAAAAGGCCAGCATCATGAGCGAGATGATTCCCGTCAGGCAGGTAGAGGTCGTCCAACCGAGTCGCCCCGCCGCCGCCAGCAAGTCCCTTTATGCCTCCAGTGCCCCGATCCACACCCGCAGCTTCACCGGGCGGTTCCGCAATTTCCGCCTGCTCGGTGCCGGGCTGTTGTGCCTGCTGTTCTTCGGCACCCTCTGGTTCGATTGGGATGGCCGCCAGGCCGTGCTCTGGAGCCTGGAGGACAGCAAGTTCTATATCTTCGGCGCGACCTTCTGGCCGCAGGATTTCATCCTGCTGTCGGGGCTGCTGATCATCTGTGCCTTCGGGCTGTTCTTCATCACGGTGTTCGCCGGGCGCGTGTGGTGCGGCTACAGCTGCCCGCAGAGCGTGTGGACCTGGATGTTCATGTGGGTCGAGCAGCGCACCCAGGGCGATCGCAACCAGCGCATCAAGCTGGCCGCTGCCCCCTGGGGCGTGGAGAAGGTGCTGCGCAACCTGGCCAAGCACGGCCTGTGGCTGGCCATCAGCCTGGCCACGGCCGTGACCTTCGTCGGCTACTTCACCCCGGTGCGTGAACTGGCCACCGAGATCCTGACCCTGCAGGCCGGCGGCATTTCGCTGTTCTGGGTGCTGTTCTTCACCGCCGCCACCTACGTGAACGCCGGCTGGATGCGCGAGCAGGTGTGCATCCACATGTGCCCCTATGCGCGCTTCCAGAGCGTGATGTTCGACAAGGACACGCTGATCGTTTCCTACGATGCCGCCCGGGGCGAGTCCCGCGGGGCGCGCAAGAAAGGTGTCGACCCGAAGGCCCAGGGCCTGGGCGATTGCATCGATTGCACGGTGTGCGTGCAGGTGTGCCCCACCGGCATCGACATCCGCGATGGCCTGCAGATCGCCTGCATCGGCTGCGCGGCCTGCGTGGACGCCTGTGATTCGGTGATGGACAAGATGGGCTATGCCCGTGGCCTGGTGGGCTACAGCTCGGAGCGCGCCCTGGAGGGCGGCCATACCCACCTGCTGCGCCCCCGCCTGATCGGCTACGCCACCGCCCTGGTGCTGATGATCGGCGCGTTCGGCTGGTTGCTGGCGGCGCGCTCGGAAATCTCCATGGACGTGATCAAGGACAGGGGCATGTTCCGCGAGAACGCCGCCGGCGAGATCGAGAACATCTACAACCTCAAGCTGATCAACAAGACCCAGCTCGCCCACCGCTACCGCCTGGAGCTGGCCGAGGGCGAGGGCCTGCGCCTGCAGGCACCGGCCGAGGTGAAGATC
The DNA here is from genome assembly GCF_025685765.1 of Pseudomonas sp. PDM13. Lineage (NCBI taxonomy): Bacteria > Pseudomonadati > Pseudomonadota > Gammaproteobacteria > Pseudomonadales > Pseudomonadaceae > Pseudomonas > Pseudomonas sp. PDM13. The sequence goes on from NZ_JAOTQU010000003.1 coordinate 2,283, forward strand.
GAGGCGGGCGAGATCCTCGAGCTGCCGGTTTCGGTGGCCCAGGAAGACGACGCGCTGGGCGGCGGCTCCCGCGAACTGGTGTTCCGCCTCACCAGCCTGGACGGCGATGCGGCCAGCGCCAGCGCCGACAGCACCTTCGTCAGCCCCCACCGTTGAGCATGGACGGCACCTGTGGCGGCGGCCCGACGCAGCGCTTAGAGTGGGCGGCCCAGGCCGCCCACCCGCAGGACAAGATGAAGCGCTACGAGAAATTCGCCGACGAGATCGCCGAGCTGATCCGCACCGGCGTGCTCGCACCGGGGGAGAAGGTGCCCTCGGTGCGCCACGCCAGCCGCACCTACGGGGTCAGCGCCTCCACCGTGTTCCAGGCCTATTACCTGCTGGAGAGCCGCGGGCTGATCATCGCGCGTGCGCGCTCCGGCTACTTCGTCTGCCAGCACGTGCAGCGCCCGCTGCAGGAACCGGAGGTGCCCGTCCGCGAGGCGGCCACCACCGAGGTGGACGTGAGCGAGCTGGTGTTCTCGGTGCTCAGCTCCATCAAGGACCCGGACACCGTGCCCTTCGGCTCGGCCTTCCCCAGCCCCGAGCTGTTCCCCCTGCAACGCCTGGCGCGCTCCATGTCCCATGCGGTGCGGGAGATGGACCCGCGCTCCACCGTCTCCGACATGACCCCGGGCAACCACGGCCTGCGCCGGCAGATCGCCCTGCGCTACATGGTCGGCGGCCTGCCGCTGCCCATCGAGGAGCTGGTGATCACCAACGGCGCGCTGGAAGCGCTGAACCTGTGCCTGCAGGTGGTGACCCGCCCGGGCGACCTGGTGGCCATCGAGTCGCCGGCCTTCTATGCCAGCCTGCAGGTGCTGGAGCGGCTGAAGCTGAAGGCGGTGGAAATCCCCGTGCACCCGCGCGAGGGCATCGACCTGGAGGTGCTGGAACGCAGCCTCGAGCAGTTGCCGATCAAGGCCTGCTGGTTCATGAGCAACTTCCACAACCCCCTGGGCGCGAGCCTTACCGAAGCGCGCAAGCGACGCCTGGCCGAGCTGCTGAAGCAGTACCAGGTGCCGATGATCGAAGACGACGTGTACGCCGAGCTGTATTTCGGCCAGCAGGCGCCCAAGCCGGTGAAGGCCTTCGACAGCGAGGGCCTGGTGATGCATTGCAGTTCGTTCTCCAAGAGCCTGGCACCGGGTTACCGGGTGGGCTGGGTGGCGGGCGGGCGCTACGCCGGGGAGATCGAGCGGTTGAAGCTGATGACCAGCATCTCCGCCTCGGTGCCGGCCCAGGCCGCCATCGCCGACTACCTGCAGCACGGCGGCTACGACCGCCATCTGCGGCGCCTGCGCTATGCCCTGGAGAGCCAGCAGAACGCGATGCTGGCGGCCGTGGCACGCCACCTGCCGGAGCAGACCCGGGTCAGCCGGCCCGATGGCGGTTACTTCCTGTGGCTGGAGTTCCCTGCGCAAGTGGACTCGCTGCGCCTGTTCCAGCTGGCCCTGGCCCAGGGCATCAGCATCGCGCCCGGGCCGATCTTCTCGGCCACGCGAAGTTTCAGCAATTGCGCGCGGTTGAATTACGGCCACCCCTGGACGACGCGCAGCGAACAGGCCATGGAAACACTCGGGCGTATCATCCGCAGCCTTTGAGTGTGCACCAGGGAAGTGCACGGCGAGTGCAACGAAAGTTGAACTCGTCGTGCGTTCGGCTTTCTATTCGATAGAGCTTCTGGTGAATTTCCCTATATACTTCGCCGCCCCTCCCCAAGTTCTCCGGTAATTCGCGCAAGGCGCGGCATGCCTGGCTTGCGGCAGTGCGGCGAACACGACCGGGATAGTCGTGAAGACAATGGAAGACGGCCATTCGGCCAACTCCATGACAGGCGAAAGTTGCAGAAGGCCCCGCGCCTTCCATCGCCGGAAACTCATTCAAGACCTCTATCAGACGAAGCGGATCACTACGTGACGAAAGACGAACTGCGCGCCGAACTCGAGCGCCAGGAAAAACGATTCAAGGATGTTTACGGCGGCGAAGTAACCACCTATGCCGCGCAACCGGACCCCGAGCGCAAGCCCTGGCGCAAACGCTCGAACTACCTGGACCAGGCCTTCGAGCGCGAGATCCAGAAGATCGAGAAAGAGCTCGGCCAGAACAGCTGAAACGATTTCGAACAATGCGTCGCGCAGCCCGGTTTTACTGGGCTGCGCCGCCATGCCGCAGTGCCATCAGGTACCGATCGGCAGTCGGGCGCTGGGCGCGGGCCGGATTTCTGGCATAATTCGCGCCCCCTAACCAGCCTGTCACTAAACCTTCATGTTCGATCTCTTCAGCGGGCTTGATGCCTGGCTGGTCGTGAGCCTGTTGCTCGCCCTGGCATTCGTCCTGACCTTCGAGTTCATCAACGGTTTCCATGACACCGCCAACGCGGTCGCCACGGTTATCTACACCAAGGCCATGTCGCCCTACCGCGCTGTGGTCCTCTCCGGCATCTTCAACTTCCTCGGCGTATTGCTGGGCGGCGTCGGCGTGGCGTATGCCATCGTCCACCTGCTGCCGGTGGAGCTGCTGATCAACGTCAACACCGGCCACGGTCTGGCCATGGTGTTCTCGTTGCTGGCGGCGGCCATCACCTGGAACCTCGGTACCTGGTACCTGGGCATCCCGGCATCCAGCTCCCACACCCTGATCGGCTCGATCCTCGGCGTCGGCCTGGCCAACGCGATGATCACCGACCTGCCCCTGGGCGAAGGCGTGAACTGGGGCAAGGCCATCGATATCGGCCTGTCGCTGATCTTCTCCCCGGCCGCCGGCTTCATGGTCGCGGCGCTGCTGCTGCTGTCGCTTAAGTGGTTCTACCCGGCGTCGAAGATGCACAAGACCCCGGAGACCCGCAAGGAAGTCGACGACAAGAAGCATCCCCCCTTCTGGAACCGCCTGGTGCTGGTGCTTTCGGCCATGGCCGTGAGCTTCGTGCACGGTTCCAACGACGGCCAGAAAGGCATCGGCCTGATCATGCTGGTGCTGATCGGCATCGTCCCGGCCAAGTTCGTGCTCGACCTGAACAGCACCACCTACCAGATCGAACGCACCCGTGATGCCGCCACTCACCTGAGCCAGTTCTACCAGCGCCACACCGATACCCTCGGCGAGATGCTGGCCCTGGGCAAAGGCGGCAACATCAGCGAGATGCCCCAGGCGTTCCGCTGCGATCCGAAACAGACCGAAGCGACCATCGACGGCCTGCTGACCAACCTCAAGGGCGTGGCCAGCTACAGCGACATGAGCGAGGAAACTCGCGTCGAGACCCGCCGCTACCTGCTCTGCCTGGACGACACCGCGAAGAAGGTGGGCAAGCTCTCCGACCTGCCGGCTCGCGAGAAGGCGGACCTGGAGAAGCTGCGCAAGGACCTGACCGCCACCACCGAGTACGCGCCCTTCTGGGTGATCCTGGCGGTGGCCCTGGCCCTTGGCATCGGCACCATGGTCGGCTGGAAGCGCGTGGTACTCACCGTCGGCGAGAAGATCGGCAAGCAGGGCATGAGCTACGCCCAGGGCATGAGCGCGCAGATCACCGCCGCCGCCGCCATCGGCCTGGCCAACATCTACAGCCTGCCGGTGTCCACCACCCATGTGCTGTCCTCCGGCGTCGCCGGCACCATGGTCGCCAACAAGAGCGGCCTGCAGGGCGGCACGGTGCGCAACATCCTGCTGGCCTGGGTGCTGACCCTGCCCACCTCCATGGCCCTGGCCGCGGCGCTGTTCTGGCTCTCGACCAAGTTCATCGTCTGAGTCATGCAGCCATGAAAAAGGGCGCCTTCCGGCGCCCTTTTTCGTTGCGACGAATCCGCAGTCAACGGCGCTTGCCGCCCAGCAACGAGCCCATGAGCCCGCGCACCAGTTGCCGGCCCAGCTGGTTGGCGGCCTGGCGCACAGCGGTTTTCATCGCCTGGCTGGCGAGGCTGCCCAGCAGTTCGCCAGCGGCACCGGCGAAACCGGACTCGGCCTCGGCGGGCGCGGCCTTGCCCTTGGTGGCCGGGGCGGCGGGCGCATCGGCGGCACGGGCGGTGAGGATTTCGTAGGCGGACTCGCGGTCGATGGGCTTGTCATAGCGCCCGGCCTGGGGCGAGGTGCGCACCAGCTCGGCACGCTCGGCCTCGCTCAGCGGCCCGATGCGCGATTGCGGCGGGGCGATGGCCACGCGCTGCACCATGGCCGGCGTGCCCTTCTCTTCCAGCGTGCCCACCAGGGCTTCGCCGATGCCCAGTTCGGTGAGCACGGCCAGGCTGTCGAACGCCGGGTTGGGGCGGAAGCCGTCGGCGACTGCGCGCAGGGACTTCTGCTCCTTGGCGGTGAAGGCGCGCAGCCCATGCTGGATGCGCAGGCCGAGCTGGGCGAGGACGGTATCCGGCAGGTCGCTCGGGGACTGGGTGACGAAGTAGACGCCGACGCCCTTGGAGCGGATCAGCCGCACCACCTGCTCCAGGCGTTCCTGCAAGGCGCGCGGGGTGTCGGCGAACAGCAGGTGTGCCTCGTCGAAGAACAGCGCCAGAACCGGTTTGTCGGCATCGCCGCGCTCGGGCAGTTGCTCGAACAGCTCGGCCAGCAGCCAGAGCAGGAAGGTGGCGTAGACCTTGGGTGCCTCGTGCACCAGGCGGCTGGCGTCGAGCAGGTGGATGCGGCCACGGCCGTCCCGGTCGGGGTGGAGGATGTCTTCCAGTTGCAGGGCCGGCTCGCCGAACAGGGCGTCGGCGCCCTGCTGCTCCAGAGTGGCCAGGCGCCGCAGCAGGGCCTGGGCGGAGGCACCGGCGAACAGGGCGCGGTCCTCGCCGAGCAGCTCGGGGTGGTCACGCAGGTGGTTGAGCAGGGCCTTGAGGTCCTTCAGGTCGAGCAACAGCAGGCCTTCGCGGTCGGCCACCTGGAAGGCAGCGTAGAGGGCCGCCTGCTGGCTGTCGGTGAGTTCCAGCAGGTTGCCCAGCAGCAGGGGGCCCATTTCGCTGAGTGTCGTACGAAGCGGGTGGCCGCTCTTGCCGGCCACGTCCCACAGCGTCACCGGATAGGCCTTGGGCTGGTGCCCGAGCCAGGGCATGGAGGCGATGCGTTCGGCGACCTTGCCCTGGGGCGCGCCGGCAGCGCCGAGGCCACAGAGATCACCCTTGATGTCGGCGGCGAACACGGCCACCCCCGCGTCGCTGAAGGCTTCGGCGAGGCGCTGCAGGGTCACCGTCTTGCCGGTGCCGGTGGCCCCCGCCACCAGGCCGTGGCGGTTGGCCAGGCGCAGTGCCTGGGCGATCGGCTGGCCGGAAGGGTCAGCGCCAAGAATTATCGAACTGGATGCAGGCATCTCGCCATCCTCAAGCTTTACTGGTTCTGTACCGACACAGTGTTCAACGCCGGATCCGTTAAGAAAAACCGGCGACCCGCCAAGACTGGTACCTGCATCAATCGGACGCAAGAAAACATGACCAAGAACCTGAAGTTCAGCCACAAGATCCTGCTGGCCGCCTCTTTGGTAGTGATAGCGGCGTTCTCGCTATTCACGCTCTACAACGATTACCTGCAACGGAATGCGATCCGAGACGACCTGGAGAGTTACCTGAAGGAAATGGGTGACGTGACCGCCAGCAACATCCAGAACTGGCTTTCGGGCCGGATTCTGCTGGTGGAGAACGTGGCGCAGAACATCTCCCGCCACGCCGAAGCCGAATCCGTGACCTCGCTGCTGGAACAGAAGGTGCTGGCCTCGACCTTCGCCTTCACCTACCTGGGCAGCTCCGACGGCTCCTTCACCATGCGCCCGGACAGCGCCATGCCCGATGGCTACGACCCGCGCACCCGCCCCTGGTACAAGGACGCCATGGCCGCCGGCGCCACCACCCTGACCGAACCCTATATCGACGCTGCCACCAGTGCGCTGATCATGACCATCGCCACCCCCGCCGGGGACAAGGGTGTGGTGGGCGGCGACCTGAGCCTGCAGACGCTGCAGCAGATCGTCAATTCGCTGGACTTCCAGGGCATGGGCTACGCCTTCCTGGTCAGCGAGGACGGCACCATCCTGGTTCATCCGAACAAGGATTTCGTGATGAAGAAGCTGGCGGACATCTACCCCAGGAACACGCCGCGCATCAGCACCGAGTTCTCCGAGGCCGAGCTGGATGGCGAGGCGCGCATCCTCACCTTCGCCCCGATCAAGGGCCTGCCGACGGTGAAGTGGTACATCGGCCTGTCCATCGACAAGGCCGAGGCGTTCTCGATGCTGCGTGAGTTCCGCACCTCGGCGGTCATCGTCACCGTCATCGCGGTGGTGATCATCATCGCCCTGCTGGGCATGCTGATCCGCGTGCTGATGCAGCCGCTGCTGCTGATGGGCCGTGCCATGCAGGACATCGCCCAGGGCGAGGGCGACCTGACCCGCCGCCTGGACGTGCACTCCCAGGACGAGTTCGGCGAGCTGGCGCAGTCCTTCAACCAGTTCGTCGAGCGCATCCACTCCTCCATCCGCGAGGTTTCCGCCACCACCCGCCAGGTCAACGAGGTGGCCAAGCTGGTGCTGTCGGCCTCCAACTCGTCGATGAGCAACTCCGACGAGCAGGCCCAGCGCACCAACAGCGTGGCCGCGGCGATCAACGAGCTGGGCGCCGCCGCCCAGGAGATCGCCCGCAACGCCGCCGATGCCTCGCACCAGGCCTCCGATGCGCGCAACCAGTCCGAGGACGGCCGCCAGGTGGTGGAGAAGACCATCGTGGCGATGAGCGACCTGTCCGGGAAGATCCGCGCCTCGTGCGGCAACATCGAGACCCTGAACAGCAAGACGGTGAACATCGGGCAGATCCTCGAGGTCATCAAGGGCATCTCCGAGCAGACCAACCTGCTGGCGCTCAACGCCGCCATCGAAGCCGCCCGTGCCGGCGAGGCGGGCCGTGGCTTCGCCGTGGTCGCGGACGAGGTGCGCAACCTCGCCCACCGCACCCAGGAGTCGGCGCAGGAAATCCAGAAGATGATCGAGGAGCTGCAGGTGGGCGCCCGCGAGGCGGTCAACACCATGACCGAGAGCCAGCGCTACAGCGAGGAGAGCGTGACCATCGCCAACATGGCGGGTGAGCGCCTTTCCAGCGTGACCCAGCGCATCGGCGAGATCGACGGGATGAACCAGTCCGTGGCCACCGCGACCGAGGAACAGACCTCGGTGGTGGAGTCGCTGAACGTGGACATCAACGAGATCAACATGCTCAACCAGGAAGGCGTGGAAAACCTCCAGGCCACCCTGCGCGCCTGCGCCGACCTGGAACAGCAGGCCGCGCGCCTGAAGCACCTGGTGGACAGTTTCCGCATCTGATCGGGCTTCGCTGAAAAAGAAGAAGGCGCCTGCGGGCGCCTTTTTCATTTGACGATTCGAGCCGAGGACTCGACAGGATGAGCGCGTCCCAGGAGCGAGCAGTGCGTAGCCCGGGCTTCAGCCCGGGGATCGAGCTGCGCAACCCCTCCTACGAGGACTCGCCCTCGTCATCCGGCTGCTGCTTCACCTGCTCCCACAACTCGGCGGCACCGGGGAATTCGGTGCCGTTCTCGTCGGTGAGTTCATCGGGGTCGTAGCGGCGCACACAGCCTTCGCCGAGGGTCGGCGGTGGGCTGGAGGTGCCGCGATTGCGTGGATCGGTCATGCCGGCCTCCCGGCGCCGCTGCGAGCGCCCGATGGATCAGTCGAATACCACGGTCTTGTTGTCGTGGACCAGTACGCGGTCTTCCAGGTGGTAGCGCAGGCCGCGCGCCAGCACCAGTTTCTCCACGTCCTTGCCCAGGCGCACCAGGTCTTCGATGTTGTCGCGGTGGCTGATGCGCACCACGTCCTGCTCGATGATCGGGCCGGCGTCCAGTTCCTCGGTGACGTAGTGGCAGGTGGCGCCGATCAGCTTCACGCCGCGCAGCGAGGCCTGGTGGTACGGCTTGGCGCCGATGAACGAGGGCAGGAAGCTGTGGTGGATGTTGATCACCTGGTGGCGGTACTTCTGGCACAGGTCCGGCGGAATGATCTGCATGTAGCGCGCCAGCACCACGTTGTCGGCCTTGTGCTCGTCGATCAGGCGCGAGACCTGCTCGAACGCCGGCTGCTTGTTCTTCGGGTCCACCGGGACGTGGAAGTAAGGGATGCCGTGCCACTCGACCATGCTGCGCAGGTCGTCGTGGTTGGCGATCACGCAGGGGATCTCGCAATCCAGCTCGCCACTGTGCCAGCGGTGCAGCAGGTCGGCCAGGCAGTGGGATTCACGGCTGGCCATCAGCACGACGCGCTTCTTCACCGAGGAATCGGTGATGCGCCATTCCATGGAGAACTCACGCGCGATGGGCGCGAAAGCCTGGCGGAACCCGTCCAGGTCGAACGGCAGCGAATCGGCGCGAATCTCGTGACGCATGAAGAACCAGCCACTCTGATTGTCGGAGTGGTGGCTCGCCTCGGTGATCCAGCCGTTATAGGTAGCCAGGAAATTGCTGACCTTGGCTACGATGCCAACACCATCCGGGCAGGCGATCACCAGACGAAATGTGCGCATGGGGGAAAACTCCAGAGACTTCGCAAAAGGCGGTCATTCTAGCCACACACCGTGAAAGTTTCAGCAGCTCCATTGAACTTCCCGTCGCCCCGCAAGCGAGCCCGCAACTCCGGTCTCGCCGCCGATGACGCACGCAAGTTCCAATCCTTGGTTTGGCCCGGTTGTGAACAGGGATTAATTCAAACATCGACTTATTTTAAAAATAATCCCGACAAAACTTTTCCTGCATGTTTACTTGTATTAACGCGCTGACTATTATCCCTGACACTCAGCCATCGCCAGCCATCACCATTTTCACAAGGGACTCAGACATGTCGCTGATCAACGAATACCGCGCTACCGAAGAAGCCATCAAAGAACTGCAAGAACGCCTGAAGAACCTGTCGCAAGACGACAAGCTGAAAAAAGAGCTGGAGTTCGAAGGCAAACTGCGCGCCCTGATGGGTGAATACCAGAAGTCCCTGCGCGATATCATCGCCCTGCTCGATCCGGACTCCAAAACTTCCAAGGCCCCGCGTGCCGCCGCCAAGACTACTGGCAGCAAGCGTGCTCGCAAGGTCAAGCAATACAAGAACCCGCACACCGGTGAAGTTATCGAAACCAAAGGTGGCAACCACAAGACGCTGAAAGAGTGGAAAGCCAAGTGGGGCGCCGACACCGTTGAAGGTTGGGCCACCCTGCTGGGCTAATTGCCACGGGTTAAAAAAACGCCAGCATCAGCTGGCGTTTTTTATTGCCCGGAGAAACTCAAAGGCCATAACGCTGACGCAACTCCGTGGCATGTTCGGACCAGGCCTGGAGGATGGCCAGCTGGGCCGGCGTAGCCGTGGCGCTGAGCTCCGCCATCGCCTGCTCGAAGCCCGCCAGTGTATTGGGCGCCCCCAGGGCCGGGTCACTCAGGCGACCACGGCAGAAAGCGATCCATTTATCCCGCTCGGCGGGGGATAACGTGTCCGGGAAGTTTCTCGCGCGGTAACGGAACAGCAACTCCGGCAACCGCACATCATCGAACGGCCAGGGTTCCTGGGCTAAACGAAGCGGCTCGGCATTCCGTACTTGTTCGCACAGCCGCCGGTCACGGTCACCGATAAAACCATCATAGAGTTGCTGCTCCGGATCTTCGGTTCCGGGGAAGGCTTCCTCTGCATAGATGGCAGGCAACTTGTCCTGCCATTGCCCACGCAATTCGGCAAGTTGCCGGGCGCTTTCCTGGACGGCGGCCAAGTCCACTTGCAGGCGTTGCTGGTCGGCCGGCCGCAGCACACTAAGGGGCGCCACTACCGGGCAGCGATTGATATGCAGGAGTTTCAACGGGACCGGTATTTCCCCTTCGGCCAGCTCATCACGCCGTGTATAGAGGCGACGGCGCAGAGTTTCAGCATCCTGATCCAGCAACGGCGATACATCGGATAACAAGTCGCAGACGATCAGTGCATTGCGGTTTTTCGGATGCCAGGCCAGTGGCAATACCACGGAGAAATAATGCCGCGCCGCCGAAAAGCGACCCGATATATGTACCAGCGGCTGCAACAGGCGAATCTGTTCCTGCACCTTGTGCTTGCTGCGCAACTGGAAGAGGAAGTCATACAACCGTGGCTGGCGATCACGCACCAGCCGCGCCAGGGCGATGGTCGCGCGCACGTCGGCCAGCGCCTCGTGGGCCTGGCCGTGGTCGATGCCGTTGGCGGCGGTCAGGCGCTCCAGGCGCAGCGACACCCGCCCCTCCTCGGTGGGCCACTCGATGCCTTCCGGGCGCAGCGCGTAGGCGGTGCGCATGGTGTCGATGAGGTCCCAGCGGCTGTTACCGCCCTGCCACTCCCGCGCATAGGGGTCGTGGAAGTTGCGGTAGAAGCTGTATCGGGTCACTTCGTCGTCGAAGCGCAGGGTGTTGTAGCCGGCGCCGCAGGTGCCCGGGCGGGACAGCTCGGCGTGCACGCGGGTGATGAACTCGCCTTCGTCCAGCCCCTTCTCGCGCAGGGTCTGCGGCAGGATGCCGGTGACCAGGCAGGCCGCCGGGTGGGGAAGGATGTCGTCGCTGGGCCGGCAATAGATGTTCAACGGCTGCTCGATTTCGTTGAGCGCCTCGTCCGTGCGGATGCCCGCCACCTGGATGGCGCGGTCGCTGCGGGGGTTGATGCCGGTGGTTTCGTAGTCGTACCAGAAGATGCTGGAAGTCACGTTGCCTCCTATGGCCAAGGGGCCGGAGTCTATCACCCGAAGGCGAGCGGCCACCGACCACCAATACGCGAAACAGTGACGCAGCCGATTGAATTCGTCGCGCCGACGCCCGAAAATATTGCGCTCGCGCCATGCCCGACCCGGGCCCGCGCCTCCTGCACCGACTCACAAGGAAGCGACCATGCAAGGCATCCCCGAAAACCCCTATTCCGCGCCCCAGAGCGCCCTGGTCGAGTCCACCGACACCCAGGCCCTGAGCATCGAGGCCGCCCTGGCCCGTGGCTACGATTTCAACATCGGCGACGTCGTCAACGAATCCTGGCAGCGGGTCAAAGGCTCCAAGGGCATGATCATCGGCGCCATGCTGGTGTACGGCGTGGCCAGCCAGACCCTGGGCCTGCTGTTCGGCTTCGTCTTCGGCCTCATCGGCGCCCTGGGCGGTGAAGTGATGGCCGCCGTGCTGCCGATCGTCGGTGGCCTGATCGCCTCCGGCCTCTGCGCCTCGCTGCTGGGTGGCATCTACCTGCTGGGCATCCGCCAGGCCGCCGGCCAGCCGCTGAACTTCAACGAAGTGTTCGCCAACTTCGGCCTGTTCGTGCCGCTGTTCATCCTCAGCATCCTGATGGCCGTACTGATCTACGTCGGCTTCTTCCTGCTGCTGCTCCCCGGCATCTACCTGGGCGTCGCCTACCTGCTCGCCCTGCCCCTGGCCGTAGAGCGCAAGCTGTCGCCGTGGCAGGCCCTGGAAGCCTCGCGCAAAGCCATCAGCCAGCGCTGGTTCAAGGTCTTCGGCCTGATGCTGGTGCTGTCGCTGATCATGATGGTCAGCGCGATCCCGCTGGGCATCGGCCTGGTCTGGACCTTCCCGATGTTCATCATCGCCGTGGGCATCCTCTACCGCACCATCTTCGGTGTGCTGCCGCCGCCGCAGTGATCCCGCCTTGCCGACCCGCCCAGCGGCGGGTCGGTTGCCTCGCCAAGTGATGCTCCGCTAGCATCGTGCTTTCCCCAACGCAGTCGACCCATGACATCGACGTCCCGCAGCACCAGCCCATACGGAAATGAGCAGGGTCAGTCCGCTCCCCTGGACACCCGCTACCAGGTGGAAACGCCCGAGGGCATCGACCTCGTGCTGCGCCCCGCCAGCCTCCTGCCCCGCGCCCTGGCCTATACCGTGGACCTGCTGATCCGCGGCATCCTGCTGCTGGTGCTCTACTCGGTATTCCTCCTGCTCGGGCAGTTCGGCATGGGCCTGGGCCTGATCGTCACCTTCCTCGTCACCTGGTGGTACATGGTGCTGTTCGAGGTGCTCAACCAGGGTCGCTCCCCCGGCAAGCAGCTGATGGGGCTGCGCGTGGTCCACGACGACGGCACGCCGGTGGGCTGGTCCTCGTCCCTGGTGCGCAACCTGCTGCGCTTCGTCGACATCCTGCCCTTCGGCTACGCCCTGGGCATCATCAGCACCCTGACGCACCCCGCCTTCAAGCGCCTCGGCGACCTCGCCGCCGGCACCCTGGTGGTCTACCGCGAAGACAAACCCTCGCGCCCGCAACTGCCGGACGCCGAGCCCCAGCGCGCGCCCTTCATCCTGAGCCTCGCCGAGCAACGCGCCATCCTCGGCTACGCCGAGCGCCAGGGCGGCCTCTCCAGCGGTCGCCGCGCCGAGCTGGCGGGCATCCTCGCCGAGCCGCTGGAAGTCCCGGCCGAGCAGGCCGAGGCCCGCCTCAACGGCATCGCCAGGAGCCTACTGGGAAGCCCATGAAACAAAGCCTTTTCGAACGTCGCCACCAGGCCGACTGGGAACGCTTCGGCGCCCAGCTCGACGCCCTGGAGCGCGGCAAGGCCGACGCCAAGTCCTGCGAGGGCTTCGCCGCCGACTACCGCCACCTCTGCCAGCAGCTGGCGCTGGCCCAGGAGCGCGGCTACAGCAGCCACCTGATCGACCAGCTGCAGCAACTGGCCATGCGCGGCCACCAGCAGTTCTACCGCCACCGCAGCCACCTCGGCGCGCAGATCGTCGGCTTCGTGCTCGGCGGCTTCCCGCGCCTGGTGCGCGAGCAGTGGCGCAGCATCCTCATCGCCAGCCTGCTGTTCTACGTGAGCCTGGCGGTGATGGGCGTGCTGGTGCACCAGTTCCCCGACCTGGTCTACAGCGTGGTGCCGCCGGACCAGGTGGCCGAGATGGAATCCATGTACGAGCCCGACGCCCACCGCATCGGCGCCAGCGAGCGCGACTCCGGCGACGACTGGATGATGTTCGGCCACTACATCATGAACAACATCGGCATCGCCTTTCAGACCTACGCCAGCGGCCTGCTCTTCGGCCTCGGCAGCCTGTTCTTCCTGTTCTTCAACGGCCTGATGATCGGCGCCGTGGCCGGGCACCTGACCCAGGTCGGCTACGGCGAGACCTTCTGGTCCTTCGTCATCGGCCACGGCTCCTTCGAGCTCACCGCCATCACCTTCGCCGGTGCCGCCGGCCTGCAGCTGGGCTGGGCGCTACTCGCCCCCGGGCGGATGACCCGCGCCGAATCCCTGCGCCTGGCCGCCACCCACAGCGTCAAACTCATTGCCGGCGCCATGCTGATGCTCCTGATCGCCGCCTTCGTCGAGGCCTACTGGTCGTCCATGACCTTCACCACACCCAAGGTGAAGTACATCGTGGGTGCCTGCCTGTGGCTGCTGCTCGGCAGCTATTTCTGCTTCGCCGGTCGGAGTCGACATGCGCCTGACTGATGCCAGCGTCGCCATTCGCCCGCGCAGCGCCTGGGAAGCCATGGACCTCGGCGTGCTGCTCGCCCGGCGCCACATGGGCCTGCTCATGGCCAGCTGGGCGCTGGTCACCCTGCCGGTGTTCCTGCTGCTGTGCCTGGTGCTGTGGAACTACTCCGGCTGGGCGATCTTCATCTTCTGGCTGCTCAAGCCCGCCTTCGAGCGCCTGCCGCTGTACATCCTTTCCCGCGCGCTGTTCGGCGACACGCCGACGCTCAAGGAAGCGCTCAAGGCCTTCCCGCGCCTGCTCAAGCCGCAGCTGATCGCCAGCCTCACCTGGCGCCGCTTCAGCCCCACGCGCAGCTTCGACATGCCGGTGATGCAACTGGAAGGCCTCTCCGGCGCGGCGCGCAGCCAGCGCCTGGTGGTGCTCGGCCAGCGCGATGCCGGTGGCGCCACCTGGCTCACCATCATCGGCATGCACCTGGAAACGGCGCTGTGGATGGGCCTGATCACCCTGCTCTACCTGATGCTGCCGCAGCAGGTGGTGGCCGACTGGGACTGGCAGAAACTGCTGCAACAGGCCGAAGGCGACTGGGTGTGGCTGGAGCACCTGTCCAACAGCCTGTACTTCTTCGTGCTGATGATCTGGGAGCCGGTCTACGTCGCCTGCGGCTTCACCCTCTACCTGAACCGCCGCACTGCCCTGGAAGCCTGGGACATCGAGCTGGTGTTCCGCCGCCTGCGCCAGCGCCTCACCGGCCTCGCCTACGCCCTGGTACTGGGCATGGGCGTGCTCCTGGTCACCGCCCTGCCCGCCAAGCCGGTGCTGGCCGACGAAACCGCCAGCAGCTGCCCGATCCCGGTGGAAGACCCCAACGGTCCCGACGCTCCGCGTCTTCTCCACCAGGAGCTGACCAGCCAGGCCTCCAGCGAAAGCATCGCCAAGCTGCTGGACGAGCCGCCCTTCGAGAACCGCGAGACGGTGACCCGCTGGCGCTTCCCGGATGCCGAGGCCAAGGACAAGAAGAAGGAAGAGCTCTCCAAGGAAGACGCGGAGAGCCTCACCGATTTCATCAAGGGCCTGTTCAAGCTGGCCGAGCTGTGGGACAGCACCAGCTGGCTGGCGCTGGTGATCAAGGTGCTGCTGTGGGGCCTGCTGTTCAGCCTCATCGCCCTGATCATCTGGCGCTACCGCGAATGGCTCGCCACCTTCGCCGGCAACATCGGCCTGCCGAAACGCCGGCGCCGCGAGGCACCGCTGCAGCTGTTCGGCCTGGAAGTGGCACCCGAGACCCTGCCCGACGACGTCGCCAGCGAAGCCGAACGGCTCTGGGCCGAGCACCCGCGCGAGGCCCTCGGCCTGCTCTACCGCGCCCTGCTCAGCCACCTGCTCCACGATTTCCGCCTGCCGCTCAAGGGCTCCCACACCGAAGGCGAAGTGCTGCGCATGGTGCAGAACCTGCAGCGTGAAGAGCTGGGGCGCTTCGCCCAGGTCCTCACCCGCCACTGGCAGAACCTCGCCTACGGCCACCAGCTGCCACCGGAGAGCCTCAAACGTGGCCTCTGTGAAGGCTGGCGCCGCCTGGTTGCCACGGGGGCCAGCGCATGAGCCGTCGTGGAGGTTTCATCTTCGGTGCCCTGCTCTTCCTGCTGCTGGGCCTGTTCCTCATCTGGCTGCTCAACAAGATCGAGCCCTATCAGGAAACCATCGCCCACGGCGCCTCGCCCGAAGCGCGCACCAACATCTACCTCGCCGCCGAGAGCTACCTGCGCAAGCAGGGCCTGACGGTGGCGCACGCCGATGGCCTGGAAGTGCTCAACGACCTGCCCGCCGCCGGCCACACCCTGTTGCTGCTGGCCGACCGCAGCCGCATGACCCCGCGCCAGGCCGACCGCGTGCTGGACTGGGCGGCCAAGGGCGGCCACCTGTTGTTCGTCGCCGAAGCCCTCTACGACGAGGACGACGGCAAGAGCGGTGACCTGCTGCTGGACCGCCTCGGCGTGCAGCAGTACGAAAGCGAGGACCTCGACGAAGAGGACAGCGAGGACGCCGAGCAGAGCGAAGCCACCGACAGCGCCGAAGACACCCAGGACGAAGCCGAGTCCGACGCCACCGACGACAGCGAGCAGCAGGCCGAAGGCGAGGAAGAAGCGCCGGCCGACGGCGAAGCCGAGCCCGAGGACGAAGACCGTTACCCCGAGCTGACCAAGCTCTACCTGGAAAACGAGGACGCGCCGGCCTACATCGACTTCGATACCAGCTTCCACCTCTACGACAGCGAAGACCGCGCCCACGCCTGGGCCAACAGCGGCAACGCCACCCACATGCTGCAGATGAACCACGGCGACGGCCTGGTCACCGTGCTCACCGACAGCTGGATCTGGCAGAACAACAATATCGCCAGCCACGACAACGCCTGGCTGCTCTGGTACCTCACCCAGGACACCGGCGTGACCCTGTTGTACCGCGCCGAGCGCGATGACCTGCCCGCCCTGCTGCTGCGCAACTTCCCCGAAGCGCTGGCGGCCCTGGCCCTGCTCATCGCCCTGGTGCTCTGGCACGTCGGCCGTCGCCAGGGGCCGCAACTGGCACCGGCCAGCCGCTCGCGCCGCCAGCTGGAAGAACACCTGCGCGCCAGCGCCGACTTCCTTATGCGGCGCAGCGGCAAACAGGTGCTGCTGCAAGGCCTGCAGCGCGACATCCTGCGTCGCGCGCGGCGCCGTCACCCCGGTTTCGAACGACTCGCCGTGGCCGAGCAATGGCAGGTGCTCAGCCGCCTGACACGCATGCCCACCGCCGCCATCAGCCAGGCCATGCGGCCGCTGCCCAAGCAGCGCCTCAGCGCCTCCGAATTCACCCGCCAGGTCGCCCACCTGCAAAGCCTCAGGAATGCCCTATGAGCGAACAGACGCCCGATCAGCCGATCAACGATGAAGCCGAAGGCCTGAACCTGGACCTTTCCGACGTCACCCCCGAAGCCCCGGCCCCCGTGACCGCTGCCGTGCAGCCCAGCGAGCCCGCCCCGGCACCGGCCGCCCCTGCCGCGCCCTCGGCAGCCAGCAGCCAGCGCCAGCGCGCCAGCCAGCTGGCCCAGGCCCTGCGCCAGGAACTGCAAAAGGCCGTGGTCGGCCAGACCGCCGTCATCGACGACGTGCTCACCGCCCTGATCGGCGCCGGCCACGTGCTGGTGGAAGGCGTGCCGGGCCTGGGCAAGACCCTGCTGGTCCGCGCCCTGGCACGCTGCTTCGGCGGCGAGTTCTCGCGTATCCAGTTCACCCCGGACCTGATGCCCAGCGACGTCACCGGCCACGCCGTGTACGACATGCAGAGCGAGCAGTTCAAGCTGCGCAAGGGCCCGGTGTTCACCAACCTGCTGCTGGCGGACGAAATCAACCGCGCCCCGGCCAAGACCCAGGCCGCACTGCTGGAAGTGATGCAGGAACGCCAGGTCACCCTCGAAGGCCGCGCCCTGCCGGTGCCCCTGCCCTTCCTGGTCATGGCCACCCAGAACCCCATCGAGCAGGAAGGCACCTACCCGCTGCCGGAAGCCGAGCTCGACCGCTTCATGCTCAAGCTGCGCATGGACTACCCCGAGGCCAACGAAGAGCTCGCCCTGGTGCGCCAGGTGACCCGCTCCGCCCGTGCCGACATGCTGGAGGTGGCGCCCCTGCGCACCCTGCTGCAGGCCAAGGACGTGCAGGCCCTGCAACGTATCGCCAGCGAACTGCCCATGGACGACCAGGTGCTCGATTACGCCGTGCGCCTGGCCCGTGCCACCCGCACCTGGCCGGGCCTGGCCCTGGGTGCCGGCCCGCGCGCCTCCATCGCCCTGGTCCGTGGCGGTCGCGCCCGCGCCCTGCTGCGCGGCGGCGACTTTGTGCTGCCCGATGACGTGAAGAGCTGCGCCCTGGCGGTGCTGCGCCACCGCGTGCGCCTGTCGCCGGAGCTGGATATCGAAGGCCAGTCCGTGGACCAGGTCCTGCAACAACTGCTGGAACAGGTGCCGGCGCCGCGCCTATGAAACCATCGCGCATCCTGCTCGGCCTGATCGCCGGACTGCTGGCCGTGGCGCTGGTCCTGGGCACCCTGCACGCCCTCGGCACCAAGCTGCCGGAACAGCTGCGCCTGCTCTGGTGGGGGCTGCTCTGCGCCCTCGCCCTGCTCGCCGTGCTCGATGCGCTGTGGCTGCGCCGCCTGCCTTCGCCCGCGATGGAACGCCAGCTGCCGGGCAACCTGTCCCTGGGCCGCTGGGGCGAGGTGCGCCTGCGCGTGCACCACGCCTTCACCCGCGCCCTGCAGCTCAAGGTCTACGACCATGTGCCGGCGGGGATGGACACCGAGTTCCTGCCGCAATCCGTGGCCCTGCATCCGGGCGAGGTCACCGAGTTCGGCTACCGCGTACGCCCGCTGCAACGCGGCCGCTTCGCCTTCCCCCTGTGCGAGGTGGAGCTGCCCAGCCCCCTGGGCCTGTGGGGCCAGCGCCGCTACCTCGACCTGCCGGGCGAGACCCGCGTCTACCCGGACTTCGCCCGCCTCTACGGCGCCCAGCTGATGGCGGTGGACGACTGGCTCAGCCAGCTCGGCGTGCGCCAGCGTCCGCGTCGCGGCCTGGGCCTGGAATTCCACCAGCTGCGTGAATTCCGCGACGGCGACACCCTGCGGCAGATCGACTGGAAGGCCACCGCACGCAAGCGCACGCCCATCGCCCGTGAATACCAGGACGAGCGCGACCAACAGATCGTCTTCATGCTCGACTGCGGCCGCCGCATGCGCAGCCAGGACGGCGATCTCTCGCACTTCGACCACGCCCTCAACGCCAGCCTGCTGCTCAGCTACGTGGCCCTGCGCCAGGGCGACGCGGTGGGCCTCAGCACCTTCGCCGGCGACCAGCAGCGCTACCTCGCGCCGGTCAAGGGCCCGGCCCAGTTGAGCGTGCTGCTCAATGCCGTCTACGACCTCAACAGCACCCAGCGCCCGGCCGACTTCGGCGCCGCCATCGACGCCCTGCTGGCACGCCAGCGCCGCCGCGCCCTGGTGGTGCTGGTGACCAACCTGCGCGATGAAGACGACGATGAACTGCTGGCCGCGGTCAAGCGCCTCGGCCGCCATCACCGGGTGCTGATCGCCAGCCTGCGGGAAGAAGTGCTGGACGCCCTGCGCCAGGAGCCGGTGCAAGGCTTCGAGCAGGCGCTGTCCTACTGCGGCACGGTGGACTACCTCAACGCCCGAGCCAGCCTGCACGAACGCCTGGCGGCCCACGACGTCCCGGTGCTCGACTGCCGCCCCGGCGAACTCGGCCCCGAACTGGTCGGCCGCTACCTGGCCTGGAAAAAGGCCGGCGTGCTCTAACCCCATCGGGGCATAACCGTACCCGTACGCTTGATTCCCGGGCTGAAGCCCAGGCTACGGGAGTCAATGCTCGAGCAAGAAACCGGAACCACGTGGCGGCTTGGCCGCCATGATGGGTTTCGCTTCGCTCTACCCATCCTACGTACTGATGCGCACAACATCTGGGCCGACGTGCGCCGATGTTGGAGCAGCCGCCAAATGCCCCCTTTCAGGAGGCCGAGCGCAATCGTTGTGGAAGGGGTTGAGCGACATGGATGTCGCGAGAGCGATGTCGGGCCAGGGATGGCCCGTCAGCGCGTGCCCCTGGAACGATGATGGAGCGAGGGGAGTCTGGCGCCAGCCAGACCCGTATGTCGGGGGCGAGTTTTTTGGTTCCTTTTCAACGATTGGAAAAGGGACTCGCCCGGGTGGGCGAAACCAAAAGCATCAGCAGAACTCGGCAATCAGCTGAGCTCAAATCCTCCAGCACCAATTCAAACGCCAGCCGCCACGCCTGAAGCGCAGCGGCTAACGCCGGATACGGCTACGCCGACGCGGCGAGGGGACGAAAGCTGAAGTAGTGGCGCAACGCCTCGACCATCTCCACATACTCCGGCGGCGGTGCCACCAGGGCGAAGCCCGAGTCGAAGTTACCGGGGTTGACGTCTTCCCGGCTCCATTGGCAGGTCGCGTAGAAGTCGATGAAGTGCTGCTGGCCGTCATGCCCCGGAATCTTCAGGCGCATGTCGAAACGGGCCCCCACCAGCATCGGCAGCTGGCTGATCAGCATCAGGCCTTCGAGGGACACGTTGCCCAGATAGCCCATGGGCTTGTCGGTGATGCGATTGAAGACCTTCAGGTAATAGGGCAGCTGGTGGCGTTCTATTCGGCGTTGGCTACGCATGATGGCGAATCGCTATTGATGGCCGTTCAGTATGGCCTCACTACTGCACTCGAACCAAGTAATTAACCGCAGTGCTCACTGATTTCCGCGGTCAATTTACGACGGGCGGCGTCGATCTCGCCGTCGCTGTAATACTGGCGCTCACCCTTCCCATCTACACGATAGAACTTAGCGCCGTCGCGAAGCTGGGCAAGGTTACCGCGTAACGTGTTGCATTGCTTCTGGCGCTCGCCGCGGGCATCCGCCGCCTTGCGCTCGGCCTGCGCCTGTTCCTGGCGGCGGGCATCGAAGAACTGCTCGGCACGTTGCTCGCGCTCGCGGGTGGCCTCGTCACGCTCCACCACCTGCGGCTTGACCTCCACCTGCTGCGCGCCGGCCTGGGGTCGCTCGCTGAAATGCACCTGGCCGCTGGCGTCCGTCCAGCGGTAGATCTCCGCGCTCGCCAGCCCTGGCAGCAGGATGACCGCGAAAAGCAGGTGACGCATGGAGCCCCTCCCGGAAACAAAGGCCAAGCTTAGCGCTGGCCGGTCGCCGCTCAAGCGAGCCACGACCGACGGTCGAAACGCCGGTCAGAGCGACGCAGGGGAAGCCTTGGCGGGTGAGCCCGTGTTGATCTGGCCGAGCTTCTCCAGGGTCTCAAGGCGCGCACGGGCGCGGTAGGCGTACTCGCTGGTGGGGTAGCGGCCGATGATGAAGTTGTAGGTCTGCTGGGCATCCACGAACAGGCTCTGGCGCTCCAGGCACTGGCCGCGCAGCAGGGAGATCTCCGGCTGCATATAGGCCCGCGAGCGGCTCTTGCGCTCGGCCTGGGACAGCTCGAGCATGGCCTTGTCGCAGTCGCCCTCGTCATAGGCGAGGTAGGCGTTGTTCAGGTGATGGTCCAGCGACCAGCGGGTGCAACCGGCGAGGCCGGCGAGCAGGGCCAGGATGATCAGCGTGCGCATGGGTAAGTCCTCCGTTGGCGAGTATATCGGCGCTCACGGAAATTTCTGCAGCGCCATCCGGCGGAGTGCGGGCACAACCTCCGATGGGACTTGCAGCCCGTCGCCCCGGCCCAGGCGAAGCGGCTGCTAGACTCGCCCAAACCCCGCCCTCGGAGCCTCCATGCAGCCCATCCGCCCTGCCCTGCTGTGCACCCTCCTGCTGCTTGGCGCCTGCGCCCCCACCACCCCGCTGTTCATCGCCCAGATCACCACCAACGAAGCGGTGGAATACAAGGTGCTGAAGAACAACCGCATGGCCGCGGCGGTGGAAGAAGATGGCGACCTGCTCACCTACAGCGCCATGGCCATCCGCGATGGCACCAGCGCCGAGGCCGAGAGGCTCTACCTCACCGGCTACCAGGATCGCCAGTTCAGCGACGAGGTGCGTGCCATCTCGCTCTACCAGATCGGCCTGATCTACATGAGCCGCTACAACGACCAGCGCGACGACACCAAGGCGCTCAACCGCTTCTACCAGATCACCAACGAGTTCCCCGGCACCCGCGCCGCCGAACGCGCCGAGGCGCGCATCCTGGTGATCCGCCAGCGCGCCGACGAGCCGGTGCACAAGACCGCCCGCGAGCTGCTGGCCGACTGGAAGCCCAGCCAGAACCTCGACCTCTACCGCAGCGACCTCGACCCGGACATGACCCTGCTGTCGCGCCGCGCCGTGCTCAAGGACCGCGTCGACGAAGCCGAGCAGCTGTATTCCCTGGCCCTGGGCGACGCCCATGTACAGCCCGATATCAAGGCGCGCTCGCTGTACCAGATGGCACTGATGAACCTGGCCCCGGCCAACCCCCGCGCCGACCGTGGCCGCGCCATCGGCTACCTGCGCCGCCTGCTCGCCGAGTTCCCCGATGCCGAGCAGGCCGAGAATGCCGCCCGGCACCTGGACCAGGCCCTGAATCCCGGCGTGAAATGACCCCGGCAAAGGGTAGTGAAGAGGAACAATGACTACAGGTTGCGAGCGGTGTAGCCTCGGGCTCTGCTTGAAAAATGGAGCCTTCGCATGTCCCTTCGCCGCACCAAGATAGTCGCCACCCTCGGCCCAGCCAGCAACTCGCCCGAGGTGCTGGAACAGCTGATCCTCGCCGGTATCGATGTCGCCCGCCTGAACTTCTCCCACGGCACCCCCGACGAGCACAAGGCGCGCGCCCGCCTGGTCCGCGAGCTGGCGGCCAAGCACGGCCGCTTCGTGGCGCTGCTGGGCGACCTGCAAGGCCCGAAGATCCGTATCGCCAAGTTCGAAGGCAAGCGCATCGAGCTGGAAGCCGGCGACAAATTCCGCTTCTCCGTCACCCACCCGCGTGAAGCCGGCAACCAGGACGTGGTCGGCATCGACTACCCGGACCTGATCAAGGACTGCGGCGTCGGCGACGAACTGCTGCTGGACGACGGCCGCGTGGTGATGCGCGTCGACGCCACCACCGCCGACGAACTGCACTGCACCGTGCTCATCGGTGGCCCACTGTCGGACCACAAGGGTATCAACCGTCGTGGCGGCGGCCTCACTGCCCCGGCCCTGACCGCCAAGGACAAGGCCGACATCAAACTGGCCGCCGAGATGGAACTGGACTACCTGGCCGTGTCCTTCCCCCGTGACGCCGCCGACATGGAACTGGCCCGCCGCCTGCGCGACGAAGCCGGTGGCAGCGCCTGGCTGGTAGCCAAGATCGAACGTGCCGAAGCCGTGGCCGACGACGAAGCCCTGGACGGCCTGATCCGCGCCAGCGACGCCGTGATGGTGGCCCGTGGCGACCTGGGCGTGGAGATCGGCGACGCCGAGCTGGTGGGCATCCAGAAGAAGATCATCCTGCACGCCCGCCGCTACAACAAGGCCGTGATCACCGCGACCCAGATGATGGAGTCGATGATCCACAGCCCCATGCCGACCCGCGCCGAAGTCTCCGACGTAGCCAACGCTGCGCTGGACTACACGGACGCCGTGATGCTCTCCGCCGAGAGCGCCGCCGGCGAATACCCGGTGGAAGCGGTGCAGGCCATGGCCCGTGTCTGCGTCGGTGCCGAGAAGCACCCCACCAGCCAGAAATCCAGCCACCGCCTGGGGCACACCTTCAGCCGCTGCGACGAGAGCGTGGCCCTGGCGACCATGTACACCGCCAACCACTTCCCGGGCGTGAAGGCGATCATCTGCCTCACCGAGAGCGGCTACAGCCCGCTGATCATGTCGCGCATCCGCTCCTCGGTGCCGATCTTCGCCTTCTCCCCCCACCGCGCCACCCAGGCCCGCGTCGCCCTGTTCCGTGGCGTGCAGACCGTGCCCTTCGACCCGGCCGCGCTGCCGGCCGACAAGGTCAGCCAGGCCGCCGTGGACGAACTGCTCAAGCGCGGCATCGTGCAGCAGGGCGACTGGGTCATCCTCACCAAGGGCGACAGCTACCACACCGTCGGCGGCACCAACACCATGAAGATCCTCCACGTCGGCGACCCGCTGGTGTGAGGTATCCGCAGTAAAGAAAAGGCCGCTCGATGAGCGGCCTTTTTTCATTCAACGGCTTGGAAACGGCGGCGCTGCGCACCGCTTGGCGAATGAATTGGCTCTGTCTGCGTTAAGTGTTGCTAGAGGATTTGAGCTCAGCTGATTGCTGAGTTCTGGTGATGTTTCTGGTTTCGCCCTCCCGGGCGAGTCCCTTTTCCAATCGTTGAAAAGGAACCAAAAAACTTGCCCCATCATCCGGCCCGACTGCGTCGGGTTCCCTCACTCCATCGCCGCTCTGGGGGCCGGCGCGATGGGCCATCCATGGCCTGGCGCGCCTCTCGCGGCATCCATGCCGCTCGTCCCCCGGCGCAACGACTGCGTTCGGCCTCCTGGAGGGGCGTTGGCGGCTGCCCCAACTTTCTTTGTCCAACGCATCACCATGTGGTGCGCACGGACTTTCGTAGGATGGGTCGGGCGGCGTTCCGCGAGTGGAGCGAAACCCATGCGGTGGAGGTGGCAGAAATACTTTGGTGCCCGGAAAGCACCGTGCTTGAGCTCCTGCATTAAAACCACAACAGCTAACGCACACAGAGCCAATGAATTCGCCCCTACAACATTTCCCATCAGCCAGGTGGGCGTAACAGTTGCGTACGGTGCCGTAGGTTGGCGCCGAGCGCAGCGAGGCCCAACACAGCGATGTCCGGGAAGGTTGAAGCTCAGGCGAACCTGGAGAAGTCCGGCTTGCGGCGCTGCATGAACGCCGAGAGCGCTTCGATGGCTTCGGGGGTGCGCAGGCGCTGACCGAACAGCTCGCCCTCTTCCATGATCACCTGGCGCAGTTCCTCGCGGCCCGGTTCGCGCATCAGGCGCTTGCTCACCGCCACGGCAGAAGGTGCCAGTTGCTCGAAGCGCTGGGCCATTTCACGGGCGCGGGCCAGGGTCGCGGCGCCGCTGTCCAGCGCCTCGTTGGCGATGCCCCAGGTCGCCGCCTGCTCGCCGGTGAAGGCTTCGCCGAGCAGCAGCAGCTGGGCGGCACGGGCGTGGCCGAGCATGCGCGGGAGGATCAGGCTGGAGCCGAACTCCGGGCACAGCCCGAGGTTGACGAAGGGCATCTTCAGCTTGGCGTCGCGGGCCACGTAGACCAGGTCGCAATGCAGCAGCAGCGTGGTGCCGATGCCCACCGCCGGGCCATTCACCGCCGCTACCACCGGCTTGGCGAAATCGAACAGCGACTTCATGAAGCGGAACACTTCGCTGTCCAGCCCGGAAGGTGGCGCCT
The DNA here is from genome assembly GCF_025685765.1 of Pseudomonas sp. PDM13. Lineage (NCBI taxonomy): Bacteria > Pseudomonadati > Pseudomonadota > Gammaproteobacteria > Pseudomonadales > Pseudomonadaceae > Pseudomonas > Pseudomonas sp. PDM13. The sequence continues at coordinate 26,657 of NZ_JAOTQU010000003.1, forward strand.
GGATGAAGTCGGCGACGTCGTTGCCGCTGGTGAAGCAGGTCTCGCTGCCGGTGATCAGCACCGCGCGCACGCTGCGGTCTTCGCCGGCCGCGTCCAGGGCGTCGGCCATGGCGCCGTACATGGCGCGGGTCAGGGCGTTCATCTTGTCCGCGCGTTGCATGCGGATGGTCAGCAGGCCCTGGTCACGTTCCAGGTGGATGTGCTCGCTCATGGTGGCTCCTCGGCGGTGGCCGCCTTAGAAGGAGCGGCTCAGGAATACGTCGGCCAGCAGTTGGTTGCGTGGCACGCCGGCCAGATAGAGGCGGCGCGCGAAGTCTTCGACGCTGGCGGGGCTGCCGCAGAGTAAGGCGACGGTCTGGCGCGAAACAAGCCGGAGATCGGCCAAAACACCTTGCAGCTGCGCCGGGGTCGTCAGTTCGACGCGCAGGCTGTCGTGGCGCGCGGCCAGGGCCTGCAGGGGCTCGGCGAGGTAATGCGCGGCCGGGTCATGGGCCAGGTGAATGAGGCGTATCGCGCCCTGGTGATGCTGGCGCAAGGCCTCGCGGAGAATGCCCCAGAGCGGCGCCAGGCCGGTGCCCGAAGCGAGGATCAGCAGCGGGCGGCCGGCCCAGTCCGGGTCATAGTGCAACGCGCCGCCACGCAGCTCGCCCAGACGCAGCGTGCCGCCGACACCCAATTGGCGCAGCGCATCGGCGAAGGCGCCGGGCTGGCGGCAGTCGATATGGAATTCCAGCCAGGGTTCCTCCCCCGGCACGCTGGCCAGGGAATAGGGCCGGGCGATGCCCTCGGCGCTCCACAGCAGCAGGTGCTGGCCGGCGCTGTAGCGCAACGGCCGCTGGGGGCGCAGGCGCAGCCGCGCGACATCGCCCAGCCAGTCCAGCGCCACCACCTCGGCGGGGATGCCATCACGCTGCGGGTCGAAGGCTTCCACCACCAGGTCGGCCACCACCTGGCACTGGCAGGCCAGGCGCCAGCCTTCGGCACGGCGCTCGGGGTCCAGCGCTTCGGGGCGGGCATCGAGCGGCTCGCCGGCCAGGCAGCGCACCAGGCAGGCATGGCAACTGCCGGCCCGGCAACTGAAGGGCACCTTGCATCCAGCGGCGTTGAGCTGGTCCAGCAGGTTGCTGGACGGTGGTACGGTCCAGCGTCTACCCGCGACCTCTATTTCAGGCACCCTGCTCCTCCCACGCAGCATCGCAGCGGTTACGTCCGCCACGTTTGGCCCGATAGAGTGCCTGATCGGCCCGCTGCAGCGCATCATCCAGATCGTCCTGGATGCCCAGCAGCGTCATGCCGGCGGAGAGGCTCAGCCCATCCACCTCGACGCCCACCGGCTCGGCACTGGCGAAGGCTTCGCGCAGGCGCTCGCAGCAGGCGGTGAGGCGGTCGGCATCGCAGTTGGGCAGCAGCAGGACGAACTCCTCGCCACCGTAGCGCGCCAGGGTGTCGCCATCGCGCAGGCAGGCCCGTGCCACGGCGGCGAAGGTCTGCAGCACGCGGTCGCCGGCGGCGTGGCCGTGGACGTCGTTGATGCGCTTGAAGTGGTCGAGGTCGATCAGTGCCAGGCCGTGCTGGCGACCGGGGGCCAGGCCGTCCAGCTCACGAGTGGCCAGGCGCAGGAAATGCCGGCGGTTGAACAGCCCGGTCAGTTCGTCGGTGGCCACCAGGTCTTCCAGCTGGCGCATCATGCCGCGCAGGGTGTCCTGGTGCGCCTGCAGGGCGAAGCGGCGTTGGCGCATGCGCTGGCGCAGGGCCTGCACATAGCTGGCGAACAGGGTCAGCCAGGACAGCACCACGAACAGCGCGCACACCTGCAATACCGCCAGGGCCGGGTCGGCGAGGCGCATCTGGTACGCCTCCCAGAGGTTGAGCCCGGTGAAGGCAAAGAAGCCGATGGCCGCACAGCGTACGAAAACCCTGGGCTGCAACTGGAACACGCCGAACAGCATGATCAGCACATAGACCACCAGCAGTGCGCCCCGGGCGCCCTCCAGGTCGGACAGCAACAATGTGTGCCAGGCCAGGGCCACCAGCACCTGCGCTTCGGTCAGGCTGGGATCACGGAATTCCAGGTTGCGGCCGCTGAGGAAAATGAACAGGAAGCACACCTGCGACAGCACGATCAGCCCGCAGGCGGCCAGGGCAGTGGTCATGGAGGCCTGGTACAGGTCCCCCAGCACGGCGATCCAGAACAGCGCCAGGGCAAGCGCATAGGTAGCCGCCGCCATGCCGAAGCGTTTCAGCAGCAGGCTTTGCAGCGCTCTATGGGTAACCCGTTGACTCGCTGTGCTCATGGGCTCCATCCCGTAGTGGCACCATGCCGCCACTCTACGCCCGTGATCACAAAAAACCTAGGGGACGCGTGAGGGTGATCAGCGACCAAGGTCGACTGTCGGCGGGTGTGCCCGCGCTTGAGCACGCGGTATACTTCCGCGCCATTTTCACCCCCAATCAGAATGCGCGCCGGGTCGTGGTCCGGCGCTTCCCGATGTTCCCGAATTCAAGAGGAGCGCGCCCCATGACCGTGATCAAACAGGACGACCTGATTCAGAGCGTCGCCGACGCCCTGCAGTTCATCTCCTATTACCACCCCGTCGACTTCATCCAGGCCATGCACGAGGCATACCTGCGCGAGGAGTCGCCCGCCGCGCGCGACTCGATGGCGCAGATCCTGATCAACTCGCGCATGTGCGCCACCGGCCACCGCCCGATCTGCCAGGACACCGGCATCGTCACCGTTTTCGTGCGCGTGGGCATGGACGTGCGCTGGGATGGCGCCACCCTGAGCGTCGACGACATGATCAACGAAGGCGTACGTCGCGCCTACAACCTGCCGGAGAACGTCCTGCGCGCCTCCATCCTGGCCGACCCGGCCGGTGCGCGTAAGAACACCAAGGACAACACCCCGGCGGTCATCCACTACTCCATCGTTCCCGGCAACACCGTGGAAGTGGACGTGGCGGCCAAGGGCGGCGGCTCCGAGAACAAGTCGAAGATGGCCATGCTCAACCCCTCCGACTCCATCGTCGACTGGGTGCTGAAGACCGTCCCCACCATGGGCGCCGGCTGGTGCCCGCCGGGCATGCTCGGCATCGGCATCGGCGGTACCGCCGAGAAAGCCGCGGTGATGGCCAAGGAAGTGCTGATGGAGTCCATCGACATCCATGAGCTGAAAGCCCGCGGCCCGCAGAACAAGCTCGAAGAGATGCGCCTGGAGCTGTTCGAGAAGGTCAACCAGCTGGGCATCGGTGCCCAGGGCCTGGGCGGCCTGACCACCGTGCTCGACGTGAAGATCATGGACTACCCGACCCACGCCGCCTCCCTGCCGGTGTGCATGATCCCCAACTGCGCCGCCACCCGTCACGCCCACTTCGTGCTCGACGGCTCCGGCCCGGCCGAACTGCAAGCGCCGCCGCTGGACGCCTACCCGGAGATCGTCTGGGAAGCCGGCCCGTCCGCGCGCCGTGTCGACCTCGACACCCTGACCCCGGAAGACGTGCAGAGCTGGAAGCCGGGCGAAACCGTCCTGCTCAACGGCAAGATGCTCACCGGCCGCGACGCCGCCCACAAGCGCATGGTCGACATGCTCAACAAGGGTGAACAGCTGCCGGTGGACCTCAAGGGCCGCTTCATCTATTACGTCGGCCCGGTCGACCCGGTGGGTGACGAGGTGGTTGGCCCTGCCGGCCCCACCACCGCCACGCGCATGGACAAGTTCACCCGCCAGATCCTCGAACAGACCGGCCTGCTGGGCATGATCGGCAAATCCGAGCGCGGCCCCATCGCCATCGAGGCGATCAAGGACAACAAGGCCGTGTACCTGATGGCCGTCGGCGGCGCCGCCTACCTGGTGGCCCAGGCGATCCGCAAGTCCAAGGTCCTGGCCTTCGCCGAACTGGGCATGGAAGCGATCTACGAGTTCGAAGTGAAGGACATGCCGGTCACCGTCGCCGTCGACACCAACGGCGAGTCGGTGCACATCACCGGCCCGGCGATCTGGAACAAGAAGATCGTCGAAAGCCTGGCGGTGGAGGTGAAGTAAGCCTTCCCCCGCTGCACCAGAAGCCCGGCCCCGTGCCGGGCTTTTTCATGGGCGCAGGAAATCCACAGGTGCTCGGCGGGCAGCACAGTGCCCGAAGGGAAAAGCCGCCAACGACGGGAAAGATGCAGGGATTTTCTGAAATATGCGGACCAGTCGCACATGCCCGACTGGTCAGGATTAATACTGTGAAACTGTACACAGTTGCTCGCTGATTTTTAGTACAGGCGTGCAACTTTACATATCCTCGCCAGTCGCTCGGCCCAGGGTAGGGCCCTCCATAGAAAAACCAGCAAGGCGCACGGATGCGCGGATGTCTGTCGAGCTTTCCACATGCTTCGGATCACCCCCGTATCCCTGCCCCGGCGCCTGGCGGCCTGCGGCCCGCTGCTGGCGATATGCGCCTGCCTCGCCCTTCCATCGCTGCACTGCGAGGCGGCACCGACGGCCGCTGCAGCGCCGTCGGCCGAGAGCGCCAGCGAAGCGCGCTGGACCATCAACATGCGCGATGCCGACATCGCCGACTTCACCGAGCAGGTCGCCAGCATCAGCGGCCAGACGCTGGTGCTGGACCCGCGCGTCAAGGGCCGGGTCACCGTCATTTCCGAGTCGCCGCTGACCCTCAGCGAGGTCTACCAGCTGTTCCTGTCGGTGATGAGCACCCACGGCTACACGGTGGTGGCCCAGGGTAACCAGGCCCGCGTGGTGCCCGACATCGAAGGCCGCAGCGTTGCCAACAGCCCCACCGGAAGCGGGCCGGAAACCTTCGAGACCCGCCTGATCCAGGTGCAGCAGACCCCGGTCAACGAGCTGCTGCCGATGATCCGCCCGCTGGTGCCGCAGAACGGCCACCTGGCGGCCATCCCCTCCAGCAACGCGCTGATCGTCAGCGACAAGCGCGCCAACATCGAACGGCTGATGGCCCTGATCGCCCAGCTCGACCGTGCCGGCGCCGAAGACAGCGTGTTCTACGACCTCCAGCACGCCTGGGCCAAGGACGTGGCCGCGATGCTCCAGGAAAGCCTGCGCCGGGGCCAGGCCGCCGGCAACGGCAACGCCCAGGTGATCGCCGACCCGCGCACCAACCGCCTGCTGCTGCTCGGCCCGCCCGAAGCCCGCGAACGCCTGCTGCGCATGGCCAAGCAACTGGACACCGCGCCCATCCGCGCGGCCAATACCCGGGTGGTGCGCCTGCGCCACGGCGACGCCAAGGACCTGGCCAAGACCCTCGGCGAGCTTTCCGAACAGCTGCGCGGCGCCACCTCGCCCACCACCACCCAGGCGCCGGTGCTGATCCGCGCCGACGAGGGGCTCAACGCCCTCATCCTGATGGCCGAGCCGGACATGGTCGGGCAGTTGGAAGAGCTCGTGCAGCAGCTCGACGTGCCCCGGGCCCAGGTGCTGGTGGAAGCGGCCATCGTCGAGATGTCCGGCGATGTCAGCGAGGCCCTCGGCGTGCAGTGGGCCATCGACGGCCGCTCCGACGGCAGCCCCATCGGCGGCACCAACTTCAGCAACACCGGGCTGTCGGTGGGCACCCTGCTCGGCGCCATCGAAGCCAAGACGCCGATCAGCCTGCCCGACGGCGCCATCGTCGGCATCGGCAACGACAACTTCGGCGCCCTGATCACCGCCCTCTCGGCCAGCGGCCACAGCAACCTGCTGTCCACCCCGAGCCTGCTCACCCTCGACAACCAGCAGGCGGAAATCCTCGTCGGCCAGAACGTGCCCTTCCAGACCGGCTCCTACACCACCGACGCCGCCGGCTCCAACAACCCCTTCACCACCATCGAGCGCAAGGATGTCGGCGTCACCCTCAAGGTCACCCCGCACATCAACGAAGGCGGCACCCTGCGCCTGGTGATCGAGCAGGAAATCTCCTCCATCGCCCCCAGCACCGGTGCGGCCTCGCGGGCGGTGGACCTGGTCACCAACAAACGCATGATCAAGAGCACGGTGCTGGCCGACAACGGCCAGGTGATCGTGCTCGGCGGCCTGATCCAGGACGACGTCACCCGCAGCGAAAGCAAGGTGCCGCTGCTGGGCGACATACCGCTGCTCGGCGGGCTGTTCCGCTCCAGCAAGGACGTCAACGTCAAGCGCAACCTCATGGTCTTCCTGCGCCCCCGGGTGGTGCGCGACGGCCCGCGCCTGGCCGACCTGAGCCAGGAGAAGTACCAGGACCTGCGGCAACTGGCGGGCCAGGACAGCCAGCGCGCCCTGCCCCAACAGCCGCTGCAACTGTTCCAGCCGGCTGCGCAGCAAGGCCCGGCGGCCACTCCGCCGCCCCGCCCGGCGCCCGCTCCAGCGCCCACGCCAGCAGCCGCCCCCGAGGCAGCGGCCGTGCGCGCCTATGCCGCGCCCACCGAGAGCCCCATCCAACCCGTCGCAGCGAGCGTCGCGCCACCGGCCAAGGCGCCGGAACCAGCGGCGGCACTCGCCCCCAAACCCGCCCCCGCCCCCGCACCGGCGGTGGCACAGCGTTTCAGCATCAACCTCATCGAGGGCAGCAGCGAGCAATACATGCGCGCGCTGATGGCCCGTCACCCCGGGGAGCCCCTGCGCATCCAGCGTTCGCAGCGCGATGGCCGGGACTGGTACCGCATGTTCTACGGCGACTACCCCCAGGCGGAGCTGGCCGAACGCGCCCTGCACAACCTGCCGGCCAGCCTGCCCAGCCACCGTGGCCAGGTGACCGCCCTGTAGTCCGACGACCGAATAACCACAACAACGCCGAACCGGAACAAGCGAGGGAACATGTTGCGCAAGATCGTTCTTATCTACGGATTGCTGAGCCTGGCCGGCTGCCTGGACCTGGGCGGCGGCGGAGGTAGCGGGGGCAGCAGCGCCGGCTCGGGCGGCTCCAACGCCGTCACCACCCCGCCCACCCAACCGGGCACCCCGCCCGATACCGGTAGCCCCGAAGAACCGGTCACGCCCCCCGTCACCCCACCTGTGACCCCACCTGTGACCCCACCGGTCACGCCACCGGGCGACCGCTTCCCCGAGCCGAGCGCAGCCGTGGTCGACGAGGTGAACGCCCTGGGCTTCTACGACCAGACCGCCGATGGCCAGACCCGCCCCGTGCGCAACGACCTGAGCGGCACCCTCGCCGCCATGCTGCAGTTCGTGCAGAGCCATTCGGTGGACCCGCAGGACAACGAAGCGAAGAACATGCCGCGCCTGACCAGCGAGCGCGAAGCCCTGCTGCTGGTCACCCCGGCCCCGGAGCAACCGCTGCCCAGGTCCATGCGCGTGCAGGTGCTGGTGGACGGCGCCCTCAAGGGTGAACTCGCCCTGCGCCACCCCGACGAGCTCTACCGTGCCGACCGCACCGGCAGCGACGCCCGCCCCGACGTGGTCTATTCGCGCCGCGCCTGGTCCGCCGTGCTGCCGTGGAACTGGGTGGTGCCCGGCATGAGCCTGCAGGTCAGCGATGACCAGGGCCGCACCGGCCAGCGCAACGCCGAAGCCTTCGACTTCGCCCCGCCCGCCGAACTGCTGGTCCAGGCCATCCGCATCGGCATGCTGAGCAACGAGGTTCCGGGCGGCCAGCACTGGTTCAACAGCCAACCGGCACAGGCCGCCACCGACTACTTCCAGACCGTGCCCATCGCCCGCCTGGTGGCCAGCCAGTACGAGGACGTGCTGCTGCGCAAGGTGATGGTGGCCAACGGCACGATCTACGACGCCGACCTCGGCCAGGTCAGCGCCACCACCGGTGACGTCTACAGCGGCGACATGCGCGAGAACACCGCCAAGTCCACCTTCAGCACCGGCATCAACCTGGCCAACTGGGGCATCACCAGCGCCGGCATGGCCAGCCAGGAGCAGCCGCAGCTGACCAACTCGGCGGTCATCCACCACGCCCGCGGCCAGTACGCCAACGGCCCCGTCAACCACGGTCTCAGCGGCGGCAACGGCATCCTCACGCTGATCGACTCGGTGGGTAACGAATTCAGCCACGAGATCGGCCACCACTACGGCCTGGGCCACTACCCGGGGCAGAGCGGCGACAACTACTTCTGGTCCGGCCATCACCACGACAGCGGCTGGGGCTACATCGCCTACCGCAAGCGCATGCGCGCCAACCTGCACTGGACCCGCGCCAAGACCGGCGGCCTCAACGGCATGCCGATCTACGCCGATGCCTACAGCTTCGCCACCGACGCCATGGCTGGCGGCAACTACGCCAGCGGCCTGTCGCACTACACCCACTACACCGGCTACAGCACCCGGCAGAAGATCCAGCCGGCGCTGAACCGCGCGGTCTGGGCGGCGGATTCCGCCACCGGCTACCGCAAGTGGGACGCCAGCACCCGCAAGATGGAGGTGTTCCAGCCGAAGACGCCGACCTCCAGCAACGTCTGGTACAACAGCGCCGACGGCAACTACCGCAAGCCGCGCCTGTTCGGCGTCCCGGTCATCACCCTGCTCGGCGGCTACGACCCGGTCACCCACGACGCCGTGCTCTACCCGGCACTGCGCGGCAACTGGGGCCAGGTCTACGACCTGCCCGCGCCAAACGCCGCGGCCACCAGCCAGCAATGCTGGCTGGAGGTCAGCTTCGCCAGCGGCGCGACCCAGCGCATCGCCGTCGCCCCGACCCGCCTGGGCAGCAACGCCAACAAGCTGCACGTCAACCTGGCGCAGGCCGAGCAGCCCACCGCAGCGGCCCTGCAATGCCGCGACACGGCCGGAGCCGCCACCACCGAGCTGGCCAGCCTGATCATTCCCCAGGGGCTGCCGGCCATGGCGCCGGCCGTCATCGTCGGCCGTGACGCGCGCTTCGACGCCCTGCGCAATGAAGAGCTGCCCAAGCTCGACAACGCCCTGGCCGCCCTCGCCGGGCAGGCGGTGCCGGCCCTCAAGGGCGAGGCCCGCGTGCTCTACGACAGCTACAGCGACAGCCCCGACGGACTCTCCGGCACAGCCCAGCAGGTGCTGCAGCGCCTCAACGAACAGCAGGCCAAGGCCCTGCGCCTGAACCGCTGGCTGGATGCCTACGGCAGCCGCCTGGCCAGTGACGCCGAGGCCGCCAAGGCCCTCGACACCCTGCTGGCCACCCTGCAGCTCGACCCCACCCCGCTGCTGCCAGCGGCCCAGCTGATGACGATGAACAACGGCAACTGCGTGCGCATCGAGCTGGCCGACGGCGCCTGGAAGCCCTACGTCGCCGCCAAGGCCCAGTGCACCGGGGGGCTCGAGGAGAAATGGCGGGTCGATGCCAGCGGCCGCATCCACAGCGCCGCCCAGCCGGCGCAGTGCCTGACCGCCAGCGGCGACATCGGCCTCAGCCCCTGCGACAGCCAGGTGGACGCCCAGGCCTGGGACCTCTCCGCCCTGCCGCAACTCAAGTACGGCAGCCGCTGCATGGACCTCTCCGGGGGCTACCTCACCGACGGCCGCGGCAAGCTGATCACCTACGGCTGCACCGGCGGCGCCAACCAGAAGTGGTACGGGCTGACGCTCAACGACAACGGGCTGTTCCCGCTGTTGCAGAGCCGCAACCTCAACCTGTTCAGCGCCTATGCCGAGCAACGTGCCAGCAGCACCGCGCCCTAGCCCGCACCCGGGTCGCCGCAGCCTGGCGCTGCTGGCGGCCCTGTTGGCGAGCGCCCCCGCCCTGGCGGTGCAACTGCCAGGAGCATTGCTCGCCAAGCCCGCCCCGCTGTCGCTGCAACCCCCTCCCCCGCTGCGCCCCCTGGTCGGCCTCGACGGCTGGCGCCTATACAGCGTCTTCAGCCGGGGCGACGGCCAGGGCACGGCCTCCCTCAGCCTCGACGACGCCACCCTGCTGACCGTGCAGGCCGGCGTCCGGCTGCCCGGTGGCATCGAAGTGCTTGAAGTGCAGCGGGATCGCTTGCTGCTGCGACGAGGCACCGAGGTGGGCGAGCTGGTGATCCAGGGGCGCGCGTCCCGGGGTGCGGAGCTGTCCCCAGGCCCCGTCGTCGCCGAACGGGCGCCGGTCCTGCCCACGCTGCCGGCCGGATGCGAATCCTTCGCCCAGGCGGGTGTGCCCCTGGATGAGCTGCAGGCCCTGGGAGGCTGCCCCCAGGTGAACGCCCCCTAGCTGCTGGCGGTTTTCAGGCCATCCAGAAATACAGCAACGTCAGGTTGGCCAGGGAAATCAGCCCGAACAGGCTCCAGGCGACAGTGGCCACCAGGCGGCTGTTGGCGAAGGGGCCCATCAGCGCCGGGTCGCTGGTGAAGCGGATCAGCGGCCACAGGGCGAAGGGCAGCTGCAGGCTCAACACCACCTGGCTCAGCACCAGCAGCTTGCCCACCGCGCTGTCCCCCAGCCAGACCACGCCGATCAGCGCCGGCACCAGCGCCAGGGCGCGGGTGATCAGGCGGCGCTGCCAGCAGGGGATCTTCGCCCGCAGGAAGCCCTCCATCACCACCTGGCCGGCGATGGTGCCGGTGAAGGTGGAGCTCTGCCCCGCCGCCAGCAGGGCGAAGCCGAACAGGAAGCTGGCCAGCGCACCGCCCACCAGCGGGTCGAGCAGGTGGTAGGCGTCCTGGATTTCCACCACCTCGGTGTGGCCGCTGCCGTGGAAGGCCGCCGCCGCGAGGATCATGATCGCCGCGTTGACCAGCAGCGCCAGGGACAGCGAGCCGATGGTGTCGAAACGGGCGAAGCGGATGGCGCTGCGCTTGCTCGCCTCGTCGTCGCCGTTGACCCGGGTCTGCACCACCGAGGAGTGCAGGTAGAGGTTATGCGGCATCACCGTGGCCCCGAGGATGCCGATCGCCAGGTACAGCGGCTCCTGGCTGGAGAGCACGTCCCAGGACGGCCGCAGCCCGGCGGCGACGTCCGGCCAGTAGGGTTTGATCAGCATCAGCTCGACGAAGAAGCAGGCGCCGATGGTGGTGATCAGCCCCAGCACGATGGCTTCCAGGCGGCGGAAGTTGGCGCCCTGCAGGGCCAGCACGATCAGCGTGTCGAAGGCGGTCAGCACCACGCCGGTGGTGATGGAGACGCCCAGCAGCAGGTGGAAGGCCAGCGCCGCACCCAGCACCTCGGCCAGGTCGGTGGCGATGATCGACAGCTCGGCGAGCACCCACTGCCCACGTGCCACGCCGGGGCGGTAGCGCTCCCGCGAGAGCTGCGCCAGGTCACGCCCGGTGGCGATGCCCAGGCGCGAGCAGAGGCTTTGCAGCAGCATGCCCGAGAGGCTCGCCAGCACCACCACGAACAGCAGCGCATAGCCGAAGCGCGAGCCCGCCTCGATGGCCGTCGCCCAGTTGCCCGGGTCCATGTAGCCCACCGACACCAGCAGGCCGGGGCCGACGAAGAGCATGAGCTTGCGCCCCAGGGACGCATTGGCCGGCACCGCCACGCTGTGGCTGACGGCGGAGGGGCAGAACGGCGCGGTGGCCGTGGTGGGCAGCTTGTACATCGGGGGCGCGCCGAGCGGAGGGGATGACGCAGCTTAAACGCCGCGACGCTCTGCGCAAAAGCCCACTCGCGTGGGAGTGGGTCGGCCCTGGCAGGGGCCGACCCGGCGGGATCAGAGCTTGGCTTCCAGCGCCTTCTGGATGGCTTCGGCGCGGGCATCGACGTCGTCGACGTTGGTGTAGGGCTTGAAGTTCAGGCTCAGCACGCCGCCATCGAAGGCCACGCCTTCGGGGTAGTTGCTGGAGGGCGCGGTGGCTTCGTCATAACGCACCACCACCTTGCTCAGCTTGGCCTTGAGCGCCTGCTTGCCCATGTCGTCCACGGCCACGGAGGCGAAGGCTTTCTCCAGCGGGGTGAAGTAGACCTGTTTCCAGAAGCCGTCCTGGGTGTAGTTCTGCGACTGGTCGGGCAGCGCGATGCTGTTCCACTGCACGTCCACCGGCACGTCGAAACCGGCGGCGGTCTGGATGGCCTTCAGTTGCTCGACGTAGGGGCCTTCCTGGTAGGCGGTGATGGCACGGCGCTCGGCCAGGGACGGGTCAGCGAAAGCGCTGGTGCCGGCCAGCAGGCTGGCAGCGAGAAGGGAAGCGGAGATGAGGCGTTTGGCAGCCATGAAGAAAACTCCTGGGATCTGGACTCCAGCCACGACGGCGACTGGTAGACGCGCGGCCAAGGCATCCCTGCCACGCGCGCGAACAGCCTAGACCGACCAGTCAGGGAATTCCGCCGACCGCCGCAAGTTTCAGCCAGCCCGTCGCGGCAAGACCGCCAGGTTGACCGGCGCGCTGCGCTGGGCCAGGTAGCGGGTGCAGCTCACCCGCAGGAAGGAGGCGAAGTTCACCACCTCGCCGCGGTAGTCCATGACTTCCTCGTAGAGCTTGGCGATCAGCTGGTTGGTGGTCATGCCGTCCACCTCGGCGATCTCCCGCAGGATGTCCCAGAACTGGTTCTCCAGGCGCAGCGTGGTCACCACGCCACGGATGCGCAGCGAACGCGAGCGGGACTCGTAGAGGATCGGGTCGGCCTTTACATAGAGTTCGCACATGGAGCGGGTTCCTTTCTCGGGTGTGCCCTGAAAACAAGCGGTGCGCAGCAGCGCCATTCTGCATCGAACACTCACATGGCGCCGCACTTACGGGGTGGCACTTCGTAGGATGGCGTAGAGCGAAGCGAAACCCATCAAACGGAGCCACAGGCGGCCCCGGGAACCCACTGATCCCCGGAACCACGGGCAACGCAGGCTCGCCCCTTACAGGGTGATACGGGTGCCCAGCACTTCGAGGAACTTCGCCAGCCAGGCCGGGTGGGCGGGCCAGGCGGGGGCGGTGACCAGGTGGCCGTCGACGTGGGCCTGGTCCACGGGGATGTCCACGTATTCGCCACCGGCCAGGGTCACTTCCGGGCCGCAGGCCGGGTAGGCGCTGCAGGCACGGCCCTTGAGCACGCCGGCGGCGGCCAGCAGCTGGGCGCCGTGGCAGACGGCGGCGATGGGTTTCTTCGCGGCGTCGAAGGCTTTCACCAGTTCGATCACCCGGGCGTTCAGGCGCAGGTACTCGGGGGAGCGGCCACCGGGTACCACCAGGGCGTCGTAGTCCTCGGCGCGGACCTTGTCGAAGTCGAAGTTGAGGGCGAAGTTGTGCCCCGGTTTCTCGCTGTAGGTCTGGTCGCCTTCGAAGTCGTGGATGGCGGTGCGCACGCTCTGGCCGGCGCGCTTGTCCGGGCATACCGCGTGCACGGTGTGGCCGACCATCGACAGGGCCTGGAAGGGCACCATGGTTTCGTAGTCTTCGACGTAGTCGCCAACCAGCATCAGGATCTTCTTCGCCGCCATGGCGGGTTCCTCCGTGTAGGGCCTTCGAGGATTCAAAGGGTAGACGAAGTATCCGCCCGCCCTCCCCGCGCCGGGTAACAGGCGGCTACTACAGATCGTCCAGCGGCTCGCCGGCGGAACCGAAGCGCTGCAGCGGCTGCACCTCGTGGGTGGCGGCGATCTCGCTGGCGCCCAGTTCCGTGCCCACCAGCTGCAGCGGGCCGTCGCCCTGGGGCGGCAGCTCGGCGTTGCGCGGCGGCGGGTTCAGTTCGTCGTAGCGCAGGTAATAGGTGGCGCCGGCCTCGGCGTCGAGGGCGAAGCTGGTGATCTCGGTGAAGTCCAGCGGGCCGCCGGCGAAGAAGGTCCAGTAGCTGCCCAGCAGCGGTCGGCGCATCTCCAGGCGGTAGCTGGCGGTCTCGAACTCCAGGGGCAGGTAGGCGTTGCTCGGCAGCGCGCCGATCAGCTCGCCATTGAGGAACAGGCCCGGCGCCTCCAGCTCCTGGTCGGCCCAGTCGCTTTGCGGCCGGTAGAGGTAGACCAGCGCATGGTCGGCATCGCTGGGCGTGCGCGCGGCGAAGGCCGGCCCATCGCTGGCACCGAAGAAGGCCCCGGGGGTGGAGCAGCCGGACAGCAGCAAGGCGAGGAGTGACAGGGCGGGCAGCGGACGGCGCATGGGCGCATCTCTTGTTGTGGTTATGCACAGCAGAGTAGCCGGCGCGCGGGGCACGCCGACACCCGACAAAGGTTCGGCTAGCGGCGGCGGTCCAGCAGGTTGACGGCGAGGCGGTCGAGCCAGCCCCAGAGCCGCTGGTAGAAGCGCTTGATCAGCGGCCGCGCGTGCCAGGCGTCGAGGGTGATTTCGCGGCTGTCGTCGAAGTCGCGGCTCAGGCTGGCGACCACCTGGGCGGTGAAGTGGCGGTCCAGCGCTTCCAGGTTGGCTTCCAGGTTGAAGCGCAGGTTCCAGTGGTCGAAGTTGCAGGAACCGACGCTGACCCAATCGTCCACCAGCACCATCTTCAGGTGCAGGAAGCGCGGTTGGTACTCGAAGATGCGCAGCCCGGCACGCAGCAGGCGCGGGTAGTAGCGCTGGCCGGCGAAGCGCACCGGCGGGTGGTCGGTGTTGCGGCTGGTGAGCAGCAGGCGCACGTCGACGCCCCGCCGCGCGGCCTTGAGCAGCGCCCGGCGCACCTTCCAGCTGGGCAGGAAATAGGGCGTGGCCAGCCAGATGCGCGTCTTGGCGTTGCGGATGCTGCGCACCAGCGATTGCACGATATCCAGGTGCTGGCGGGCGTCGGCGTAGGCCACCCGGCCCATGCCGATGCCGGCCGAGGGTTGCGGTGGCAGGCGCGCCAGGCCCGGTGCCTCGTCGGGGCGCCAGGGCCGCCGGTGCAGGTTGGCCAGCCATTGGTAGTCGAAGATCAGCTTCCAGTGCACCACCAGCGGCCCTTCGATGGCGACCATCGCTTCGTGCCAGCGGCTCTCGGGCTCCTGGGGCTGCCAGAACTCGTCGGTGGAACCGGTGCCGCCCACATAGGCGACACGGTCGTCCACCACCAGGATCTTGCGGTGGTCGCGGTAGAAGTTGCGCACCCCGCGCCGCCAGCGCACCGGGTTGTAGAACTGCAGCTGCACGCCGGCCAGCACCATGCGCTCGCGCAGGGCCGAACCGAGTTTCTTGCTGCCGAAGCCGTCGAACAGGCAACGCACCTTCACCCCGCGCTGCGCCGCCAGGCACAGCGCCTCGGCCAGCGCCTCGCTGCAGCCCCCGTCTTCCACCAGATAGAGCTCCAGGGACACATGGTGCTCGGCCCGGGCGATGTCGGTGAGCATCGCCGGGAAGAACTGCGGCCCGTCGATCAGCAGCTCGAAGCGGTTGCCGGCCTTCCAGGGGAAGATGTGGCCCATCAGCGCGCGGTGAAGATCAGCACGGCCCCTACCGGCACCGAGAGGCTGATGGAAGGCAGGCCGGCCATTTCACGCAGCATGCCGAGGGAGTCGGTGAGGCCGAAGTCCTCCACCTGCAGCACCAGCGGCGCCAGGGTCACCACCTGGAAGCGGCGGTCATCCAGGCGCGTGGCCAGCAGCTCGGTGGTGTAATCGTGCTCGCGGCCGTGCAGCTTCACCTTCAGCGGCAGGCGCAGCTCCAGCTGGGCGCCGGGGGCCAGGTCGGTGATGGGGCGCAGGTCGAGCTGGGCGAAGACTTCCGCCTCGGGGTTGCGCTCGATCTCGAAGAACAGGTCGCGCAGGCGCTGGTCCCGCAGCGGGATGCCGGTGCTCACCGACTCCAGCTCCACGCGCAGGTGCGCCTTGCCGCTGTCTGCGATGGTGCCGTGCAGGGTGAGGAAGCGATGCACCTCGGAAAGGTTGCCGCCCTTGGTGGAGATGAAGGACAGGCGCGAGGACTCGTTGTCCAGGTACCAGTCGGCCTGCACCGGCAGCGCAAGGGCGCCGAGCAGGGCGGGAATCAGGGGAATTAACTTGGACATGCAGGCTCCTGTCGCACAATCGCGCCACCTTAACCGGCAGCCGTTGCGCCTGCAAACCGCGAGCGCCGGGGCGGCTGGCGCTCAGGGTGGGAGGCGGCCGGGAAGACCCCGGCCAACCGATCAGAAGCTATAGACGTAGTTCAGATACAGGCGTTCCGCATTGTGGGTGATGATCCCGGCGGGCCCCCGCGAGGTGGTGAAGCGGGTCACCCCGTCGGCACGCCCCTTGGTGTGGAACTCGTTGTGCAGCCAGATCAGGCTCAGGCCATCCAGCAACCCGGCGAAGCGGTATTGCAGCACGCTCTGGAATTCCCGCCGGGAGAAGCCGTCGTAGCCGGCGGCGTGGTCGGAGAAGGCGTAGTGGCTGTCCAGGCGCAGGCGTGGCAGGCCAAGGGCCGAGAAGTCGGTGCCGGCCACCAGCTTGAACATCTCCTCGTCTTCGACACCGAACAGGTAGAACAGCTTGGCGCTGCTGTTCCAGGTGCCGTGGTCCTGGCTGAAGAAGAAGCGGTCGAAGTCGTCGCCACGCACCTTGTTCCAGGTCATGCCCAGGTAGTGGTGCGGCCAGCGCATGCGCGCGGAGAGATCCAGGTAGCGCGCCCGGTGCGAGGCGTCCGCGTCGTACAGCCCACGCACGCCCTCGCGCTCGAACAGGCGCCCGGCGTCCTGCTGGGCACCGAGGGTGGCGTAGAGATCGAGAAAGCGCTCGCCGCCCAGGCCGAAGCTGCGCTCGACCTTCGCCGAGCCCACCCGCAGGTAGTCCTCCGACTCGCTGTACTCCAGCTTCAACGCGCCGAGCCCGGGCAGCTCCATACCCAGGGCGAACAGGTGCAGGGCGTCGATCTTCTGCCCGCGGAAGTTGCTCAGGTCGTCCGCCCAGCCCGACTCGTTTCGCGCGCTGAAGCCGTTGATGCGGCTGTAGCGCAGCTCCAGGCCGGGGCGGCGGAACTCCACATCCGCGCCCAGGGTGGAGGGCGGCAGGATGCGGCTGAAGAGTTCGTCCTGGTACTGGCCGTAGCGCCGGCTCTTCTTGCCGACGCCCAGTTGCAGCTCACCCGGTTCGCCCTCCAGGCGGGCGCGCAGGTAGGCCTCGATCGGCTTGGCGATGCCGTGGGGCGATTGCACCGAATGGCCCGCCTCCAGGTTGCTGATGCTGGTGGCATCGCGGCCCACGTGCAGGTCGTTGGCCAGGCCGTAGGCGTAGTCGAAGCCGAGCACCTCGCGGTACCAGCCGGAGTTGAAGCTGAGCAGCGTGGCCTGCACCCATTCGTCCCGCACGGGGCCGACCTCACCGCCGTTGCTCTCCTTCCAGTAGTACTGGCTGTAGCGCACGGCGAGCTTGCTGTCTTCGAGGAAGGTGCCGCCCTGGCACAGGCCGGCGAGCGTGAGGCAGGCGAGACCCGCCAGGCCCTTTTCGAGCATGTTCATCTCATGTCCTTCTTGTTGTTCTGGATGAGGTGGATGCCGTCCGGACGGGCAGGCTCCATTGTCGATCCGGGACCAGGAAGGGCAATCGAATTGGGTTCCGCCCCACGGAACGGGGCGGCGGAGGGAAGCCAGTGGCTTCAGCCGAGGCTGCGTTGCAGGTCGTCGACGGCGTCGGCGAGGTCGTCCAGGTGGCGCCGGCTGACGCACTCGACGCTGTCCTGGTCCCGTGGCCAATGCAGGGCCACGCTGCCCACCAGGCGCCCCTGGCGGTGCACCGGCAAGGCCATGGCGCGGATCAGGAAGGGCAGGCGCACCGAGTACTCCCAGGAGCCCTCGATGCGCTCGCCGAAGCCCTGGTCGTGGGTCTGCCGATGGGCGAGCAGCAGCGCCTCGCCCGGCAGCGCATGGCGTTCGGCGAGGCGTTGCAGCTGTTCATCGTCCAGGGCGGCCAGGCAGGCGCGGCCCATGGCCGAATCGGCCAGGCTGGCCTTCAGCCCCACCACCAGGCGGTTGGCGGGGTAGCGGCGGCGCAGCACCTCGGGCACCGCGCTTTCCACCACATGCAGGTCGTCGCCATCGAAGAACGACAGGTCGGCCACCAGCCCGGTGCGCTCGGCCAGCTCGCTGAGCAGGGGCGACGCCAGCTCCACCAGCTGGCGGGCGAGGCGCTGGTCCGGGTCACCGAACAGGCGCTGTGCACTGAGCCGGTAACGCCGGTCGCACAGCCCCCGGTAGAGCCAGCCCCGGTCCAGCAGGGTGTGCAGCAGGCGCGAGACCGTGGCCTTGGGCAGCCCGGTCAGGTAGTGCAGCTCCTCCAGCCCGAGCGAATCGTGTTCCCCCAGCAGCTCGACGATGGCCAGGGCGCGCTCCACCGACCGTACGGTGCCGCCTGCTTCTCTGCTTTGCATACCCGCCTCCACCACCCCGCCAACCGAGGCACCGGCCGACAACAGCACGATACGGCCCCACCCGTTGTCCACCACCCAGGACCATGGGCGCCAGGTGCATGCCCAGTCTCCAGCCGGGCCAAGCGCCCTGGACGATTGTCTCGCCACCCCGGGCCAACTCGGCGAGGGAGTATTCGAAACGGCTCATTCGACGAGGCTCCGGGTGGATTGAGCGAGCAGCCGACGGCGCTCGCGGCGCTCCAGTGCAGCGGGTGCACCTTCGCGCAGGTACCAGGCCGAGACCAGCCCGATGCTGGCGGCGAACAGCACGTAGTAGGCCGGGGCCACCGGGTCGGCGGTGACCTGGGTCAGCCAGGTGACGATGAAGGGCGCGAAGCCGCCGAAGAGCATCACCCCCAGGTTGTTGGACAGCGCCAGCCCGGTGGAACGCACGCCGGTGGGGAACTGCTCGGCGCCGGCGGTGGGGCCCGGCCCGTAAAGGGTGCCGATGGAGGCGCACAGCAGCAGTTGCATCACCAGCAGGCGCTCCAGGCCCGGCGCCGCCGCGACCCAGTTGAACAGCGGGTAGACCAGCACGAGGAAGGCGAAGGTGCCCGCCAGCAGCACCGGCCGTCGGCCGTAGAGGTCGGAGAGTGCGCCGGCGATGGGGATCACCAGGGTCATCAGCGCCACCGCTGCCATCTGCACCATGAACACCTGGTCCAGGGGCAGGCCGAGCTGCTTGTGGGCGAAGGTGGGCATGTTCACCAGCACCACATAGAAGGCCACGGTGCCGCTGATGGTGTTGCCCAGGGTCACCAGCACGGCACGCCGGTTGTCCCGCAGCATCCGCCCCAGGCTGAGGTTCTCCCCACCCTGGCTGGCGCGGCTTTCGAGGAAGGCTTCGGTCTCCTCCATGTGTCGGCGCATCCACAGCCCCACCGGGCCGATCAGCAGGCCGATGACGAAGGGCAGGCGCCAACCCCAGCTGTCCAGCGCCTCCGGCGAGAGGGTGTGGGTGACCAGGGCGCCCATGCCGGAGCCGGCGAACACCGCCAGGCACTGGCCGAACAGCTGCCAGGAGCCATAGAGGCCACGGCGATTGGCCGGTGCGCACTCCACCAGGAAGGCCGTGGCGCTGGCGTACTCGCCGCCGGTGGCGAAGCCCTGGATCATCCGCGCGACCACGATCAGCAGCGGCGCACCCAGGCCGATGGCGGCGTAATCCGGGGCGAAGGCGATCAGGGCGATGGAGAGGGTCATCAGCAGGATGATCAGCTGCATGGCCGCCTTGCGTCCCTTGCGGTCGGCATACAGCCCCAGCAGCACGCCCCCCACCGGGCGCATGAAGAAGCCGACACCGAAGGTGGCCAGGGCCATCAGCAACGAGGTGTATTCGTTGTCGGACGGGAAGAACAACCTGGCGATGATGCTGGCCAGGAAGCCATAGACGATGAAGTCGTACCACTCGAGGGCGTTGCCGATGACGGCAGCGGTCACCTGGCGGCCGCGCGAGGCGCCGCGGGTTGGCGTGTGCATGGTGAGCCTCCGGGGCTTAGGCGTGGGCGCGGGTCGCGCGGCTGGGCTGTTGGCTGCGGGCGGCCTGGAGCCAGGCTTCCGCCAGCGCGGCCCAGTAGGCGGCGCCACGGCCGAGGATGTCGTCGTTGAAGTCGTAGCCGGGGTTGTGGACCATCGGCCCCTCGCCGTTGCCGATCACCAGGTAGCTGCCGGGGCAACGCTGCAGCATCCAGCCGAAGTCCTCGCTGCCCATCAGGGTTTGCGCCTCCTGCACGGCGCCCTCCCCCAGCAAGGCGCTGGCCACATCACGGGCGAAGGCGGTTTCGGCCGCGTGGTTGACCGTGACCGGGTAGGCCGGGCGGTGCTCGATGGCCACCTGGCAACCGTGGCTCGCGGCATGCCCGCGGATGATGGCGGTGACCCGCTGCAGCTGCAGCTCGCGCACGTCCGGGTCCAGCGCCCGCAGGCTCAGGCGCAGCAGCGCGCTCTGCGGCACCACGTTGGCCGCCTCCCCCGCCTGCAGCGCCCCCACCGTGACCACGGCGGCGCGTTGCGCATCGATGTTGCGCGCCACCACCGTCTGCAGGGCCATGACGATATCGGCGGCGGCCACCAGCGGGTCGACGCACAGGTGCGGCATGGAACCGTGGCCGCCGACGCCGGTGACGACCACTTCCAAAAGGTCCTGGGAGGCCATCACCGGTCCGGCGCGGAAGGCCATGCGCCCCGCCTCCAGCCCCGGCATGTTGTGCATGGCGAACAGTGCATCGCAGGGGAAGCGTTCCAGCAGGCCGTCGGCGAGCATCGCCTCGGCGCCGCCCTGGCCCTCTTCAGCCGGCTGGAAGATCAGGTTGAGGGTGCCCTCGAAGCGCCCGGCCTCGGCCAGGTAGCGCGCGGCCCCCAGCAGCATCGCGGTGTGGCCGTCGTGGCCGCAGGCGTGCATGCAGCCGGCGTGGCGGCTGCTGTGGGCAACCCCGGTGGCTTCGGTGATGGGCAGCGCATCCATGTCGGCGCGCAGCCCCAGGCGCCGCGTGCCATCGCCCCGGCGCAGCACGCCGACCACGCCGGTGCGACCGACGCCCCGGTGCACCTCGTAGCCCCAACCCTCCAGGGCGCGGGCCACCAGCTCGGCGGTGCGGGTTTCCTCGAAGCCCAGTTCGGGGTGGGCGTGGATGTCCTGGCGCAGGCGACGCAGCTCGTCGTCGATGCCATGCAGCCAGGCAGGGATGTGTGCGTAACGGGTCATTGTTGTTGTTCTCCTCGTCGTGGCCACCCGGGAAGGCGACCCGGCCCCAGTCAAGCGCCACGGGGCGAGGAGAACAATCGAAGACGGTTCCACAGGGTGGAACACCGGGCGCGGGCGCGTGGCCCGCCCCGGTGGGGCGCCGCTGTCAGGGCAGGCGGTCGGCCTCGGGCAGCAGCTGGCAGCCCTGGCGCGGGCCGAGCCAGGCGGCGGTGGAGGTGGCGCCGAGGCCACGGGAGGTCACGCGCTTGCTGGCGGCGTCATCGAGGAAGGCGCTGGTGGGCACGTATTGCTTCACGTAGCCCACGCAGTAGTCCGCCGGGTTGTCCATGACGTAGCGGCAGGAGCAGTACTCCTTGGCGGTGTAGGCGCTGATGATGCCGGGGAAGGCCTGGATATGGACGCGGTTCTGCCAGGCGAGGCCGGCCAGCACCAGG
The DNA here is from genome assembly GCF_025685765.1 of Pseudomonas sp. PDM13. Taxonomy (NCBI): domain Bacteria; kingdom Pseudomonadati; phylum Pseudomonadota; class Gammaproteobacteria; order Pseudomonadales; family Pseudomonadaceae; genus Pseudomonas; species Pseudomonas sp. PDM13. The sequence goes on from NZ_JAOTQU010000003.1 coordinate 47,907, forward strand.
AGCAGCAGCACCAGGAGCAGCAGCACCAGGATGGCGAGGATCGGGTGGCGGCGGATCATGGCTGCACCTCCTGGGCGAAGGCCGCCTGGGCCAGCTTGAGGAACTGGTTGTGCTGGTAGCTCTTGTCGCGGTCATCAGCGTAGCGAACGATCACCAGCTTCTGCGCCGGCAGCACGTAGAGCGCCTGGCCCCAGTGGCCGAGGGCGGCGAAGGCGTCTTCGGGCGCGTCCGGCCAGGGCTTGGCGCTGCCGGCCACCACCGCGTTGAGCCACCAGTGCCCGCCGGGCACGGCATCGTCGGGGTGCTTGGGGTCGGTGCGGAATTCGGCGAAGGGCTTGCGGTTGAACGCCACCCATTCCTTGGGCAGCAGCTGGCGCTCGCCCCAGCGCCCGTCGCGCTGCATCAGCAGGCCGACGCGGGCGAGGTCACGGGCGCTCATATAGGCGTAGGAGGAGCCGACGAAGGTGCCGGCGGCATCGGTTTCCCACACCGCCGAGCGAATGCCCAGCGGGTCGAACAGCGCGGTCCAGGGGTAATCCTTGTAGGCCGCGCCGACCATGCCCTTGAGCGCGGCGGAGAGCACGTTGCTGTCGCCGCTGGAGTAGCGGAAACGCTTGCCGGGCACGGCATCCAGCGGGTGTTCCGCGGCGAAGGCGGCCATGTCGCCACGGCCCCGGGTGTAGAGCATGGCCACCACCGAGGATTTCAGCGGCGCGTATTCGTAGTCTTCCTGCCAGGCCAGGCCCGAGGCCCAGTGCAGCAGGTGGTTCATCTGCACCGCGCCATGGCCGGCGAAGGCCGGGTAGTGGCGGGCGACCGGGTCGTCGAGCTTGAAGCGGCCTTCGCCGTAGGCCACGCCCAGGGTGGCGGCGAGCAGGCTCTTGCTCACCGACCAGGTGAGGTGCGGCGTCTCGGCGCGGGTGGGGCCGGCGTAGCGTTCGTAGATGAGTTCGCCATCGCGGATCACCACCACGGCGTCGGTGCGCACGCCCTTGCGTTCGGCATCGTCACGGGTGGGGAAGGCATAGGCTTCGAAGGCGTCGAGGGCGGCGCCGGACGGTTTGGCGCCCTGGGCCCATTCGGCGCCGGGCCAGGTTTCGCCATGGGCGAACGTGGCGGCGCAGAGGCCGAGCGTCAGGCTCAGGGTTCGCAGCAGCGGGACGGGCATTGGTCAGCCTCTTGTTGTCAGCGGAGGCGGAACCCTAGCACGGGGAAGATGACGCTAAAAAGCGCCGAACGTGCCGCTTCAAGGGACATTCGGCGCGAAAGGTCAGTGCTCAGCGCGGCAGGCGGTAATCGTCCGGGCCCATCAGGTCGAGGCCGCATTGCAGGTTCTCGATCCAGTAGAGGAAGGCGCTGATCATTTCCTTGCCCACGAAGGGGCGGCCGTGTTGCGGCACGATCATTTCCACATCCATCTCGCGGACCATGGCGGCCCACAGGCGACAGGCCTTGTTGCCGGCCATGTAGCGGCGGTGGAAGCCCTCCATCTCGGGCACGTGGTTGACGAAGTCGCGCACCGGGTTGGCGTCATCGACCATGGACGCGCCCATGTCGCCGGAGAAGAGGATCTTGCTGATCGGGTCGTAGACCTGGAAGTTGCCCACCGAGTGCAGGAAGTGCGCCGGCACCGCCTTGAGGTTGCAACGCCCCAGGGGGATCGACTGGCCACGGTCCGGCAGCGCGATGATGCGGTCGTAGGTGGAGATGCCGTGGCTGATGGCCAGGTAGTTGGCCGTCAGGTGCGGCAGGAAGCGCGCCCAGAGCTTGGAACAGATGACCTTGGCGCGGGTGTGCAGCAGCCACTTGTCCAGGGAGGCGATGATGTCCGGGTCCTGGTGGGAGGCGAAGATGTAGGTCAGCTCCTGCAGCGGGATGTGCTTGGACAGCTCCAGGGACAGGGGGGTGTAGGTCAGGTCGCCGCCCGGGTCGAGCAGCAGGTATTGCTCGTGGTCGGTGATCAGGAACTGGTTGGATTGCACGCCATCGCCACTGACCAGGTCATCGAACATCAGGCATTGGTGGGTGCCGTTATCGAACAGCACTATGGGTTCACGCCGCATGGAAACCTCGAATTGGTTGCTGCGGCCAGCATCGTGGTTGTGGATTTTTCCCGTACTGACCTGAATCAAGCGAACCCGGCGTCAAGGGCGAAAACGTCGCAGGGGCGGGCGCTGCGTCGCGATTGGCGTGGAGCGATGTGCGGCGGGCGATGAGCCGCCCTGCACGGAGATGGGGCAGGCGTAGGGTGGAGGACGCTTTTTTCCTCCACCAGGCGAGGTCCGGTTGGGCCCCCGATGATGGGTTTCGCGTAGCTCTACCCATCCTACGAAACAAGCCCAACCTACGGAGTTCTGCGGTTCAGCCCAGGCCGAGGCTGGCGCGGGCTTTTTCCAGGCGTTTGGCGCGGGGGCCGACGGCGAGGCTGAGCACGCCCTGGTCCCGTTGCCACAGCGTGGCCCATTCCTGCGGGCCGTTGGCGAGGGCACTTTCCAGCTCGGGGCGCAAGCCGTCGAACTGGGCGAACAGGCCGGCCAGCATCAGGTGCATCGTCGGGCTGGTGGCGCACAGGCGCGAAACCTCGGCGGCGCTGCCGAGCAGCCCCAGCAGGCGCAGTTGCAGGGGCTCCGGCCAGCCGCTGTCACGGCCGACGCCGAGCAGCCAGCCGCCCATGGCGGCGAGCACGTGCAGGTCTTCAATGCTGCGGAAGGGCTTCACGTAGGCGTCCCAGCCATCGCCGGCCAGGCGCTCGCAGTGGGCGGCGTCCAGGTGCAGGCGGGCGTGGGGGATGTCCGGCATCAGCGGCAGCGACGGCAGGGTCTCGATGCGCACGCCCGGGGCGCCATTGCGCACCACCACCAGGGCCAGGCGCGGCGGCTGGCCCTCGGCCTCCTCGCGGGCGGCCACCAGCAACCAGTCGGCGGCATCGGCGGCGGTGACGAAATCCTTGCGCCCGGACAGGCTCAGCCCGGCCAGGCGGGTGTGCATGTCCGCCGGGCGGGTGCTGCGACTTTCGGTCACGCACAAGGCACCGAGACTCTGCGGCGCAGAAGGCCAAAGCAGGCGCAAAGCGCCCTGGTAGCCGGCGAGGAAAGCCAGCCCCGGGGTCGCCGCGAGCCGGCCGCCGAGCACCGCCAGTTCGAAGGGCGAGGCCTCGCCCAGGCGCTCCAGCAGTGCGCCGTGCCAGTCCTCCAGGGGGGCTGCGGGCAGGCGGTCGTTGATCTCCAGCAGGCGTTGCCAGGTCATTTCAGGCTCCTTTGGTCGCTGTCATTCAAGCATCACGGAAACGTCATGGTGGTGACACCGGGTCTCCCTAGCCTGACTTTGCACAACAAGATCGACCGGCTGCAACCGGGATCTAGCCGGCTAACGGAGGCTTTATTCATGACCCAGATCGCAATGACCCGCGACAACGCCGCCCGCGGCGAAAAAAGCCCACGTCGCCTGCAGGCCGAGCGCCTGACCGGCGTCGCCGCCCTGCGTGAAGCCCAGGCCCTGCGCTACCGCGTGTTCAGCGCGGAGTTCGATGCCAAGCTCAAGGGCGCCGAGTTCGGCCTCGACATGGACGACTACGACCCGCACTGCATGCACATCGGCGTGCGCGACCTGGACAGCGATTGCCTGGTGGCCACCACCCGCCTGCTGGACCACCGCGCCGCCAACGATATCGGCCGCTTCTACAGCGAGGAAGAATTCCAGCTGGTGGGCCTCGGCGAGTTGCAGGGCCCGGTGCTGGAGATCGGCCGCACCTGCGTCGACCCGGCCTACCGCAACGGCGGCACCATCGCCGTGCTCTGGAGCGAACTGGCCGAAGTGCTCAACGAAGGCGGCTACCGCTACCTGATGGGCTGCGCCAGCATCCCCATGCAGGACGGCGGCATCCAGGCCCAGGCCATCATGCAGCGCCTGCGCGAACGCTACCTGTGCACCGAACACCTGCGCGCCGAGCCGCGCACCCCGCTGCCGGCGCTGGAGCTGCCCGGCAACGTCATCGCCGAGATGCCGCCGCTGCTCAAGGCCTACATGCGCCTGGGGGCGAAGATCTGCGGCGAACCCTGCTGGGACCAGGACTTCCAGGTCGCTGACGTGTTCATCCTGCTCAAGCGCGACGAGCTGTGCCCGCGCTACGCCCGTCACTTCAAGGCGGCGGTCTGAGCGGAGGCGACGGCATGAGCAAACTGCGCCTGTACCTGCGCATCACGCGCCTGCTGATGGTGGTGGGCTTCGGCCTGCTGCTAGCCTGCTGGGTGGTGGTGCTGGAACGCCTGTTCCGTGGCCGTGACCTGATGGTGCGGCGCCAACGCCTGACCCGCTGGTTCCTAGCCCGCCTGGCCGGTGCCCTGCCCTTCCGCGTGAAGGTGACGGGCGACGTACCGCGCCAGCCGATGCTGTGGGTGTCCAACCATGTGTCCTGGACCGATATCCCGCTGCTGGGCATGCTCGCGCCGCTGTCGTTCCTGTCCAAGGCCGAAGTACGCGCCTGGCCCATCGCCGGCTGGCTGGCGCACAAGGCCGGCACGCTGTTCATCCGCCGTGGCGCGGGCGACAGCAACCTGGTGGGCCAGCAACTCGCCCGCCACCTGGGGCTGGGGCGGCAACTGGCGATCTTCCCCGAGGGCACCACCACCGACGGCAGCCTGCTGCGCACCTTCCACAGCCGCCTGTTGACCAGCGCCTGCGAGACCGGCGTGCCGGTGCAGCCGGTGGCGATCCGTTACCTGCGCAACGGCCAGCGTGACGAGATCGCGCCCTTCATCGGTGATGACGACCTGCTCTCCCACCTGCTGCGCCTGCTGGGCAGCGAGGTCGCCGAGGTGGAGATCCACCTGCTGCAACCCATCCCCAGTGCCGACCTGAGCCGCACGCTGTTGAGCCGCCAGGCCCACCGCGCGATCCAGACGGTGCTGTTCGGTGAAGAGGCCGCCGAGGAGCTGGCGGCCTGAGCCTCAGTCCCGCATCGGCGGGACGGCGAGGATGTCGCACTCGAATTCGCGCAGCGCCGCATCGGCGACGCTGCCGATCAGCACCCGCTTGATCCCGCCCATGCCCCGAGTGCCGAGCACCAGCAGGTCCGGTGGCGAGTCGGCCATGACCCGGCGCAGGATGGTCATCGGCAACCCCTCTTCTACCCGTTGCTCCCCCACCACGCCCAGCAGGCCCTGCTCTTCGAGGAAGCCGGCCAGGTTGAGCCGCGCATTGCGCTCTTCGCTGGAGAGGTGATCGTCGAGCATCGGGGTGGTGATGCCGGCGTTCATCAGCATCACCTTGGCGAAGGGTTCGTAGGCGTGGACCGCCCGGCTGCGCGCGCCGTCCATCAGGCCCAGCGCCTTGGCCGCACGCACGGCACGGGCCGAGGTGGGCGAGAGGTCGAGGGCCAGCACCAGGTCGCGGTAGGAGGATTCGGGTTCGCGGTTGACCACCAGCACCGGCGTTTCGCAGGTGCGCACCACGCGCTCCAGGGTGGTGCCGACGAAGACATCGCGCAGGGCGTTGCGGCGGTGCACGCCCATCACCAGCAGGTCGATCTCGCCCCAGCGCGCGCACTCGGCGATGCGCGGCGCGGGGTCACCGGTCTCCACCCAGATTTCCGGGGCGCGGCCGGCCAGCTCGGTGAACTCATCGCGGCGCGCTTCGAGGTACCGGCAGATCTGCTCCACCTCCAGTTCGACGCGCAGTTGCGGCTGGTCGCTGTCCACCACATGGAGGATGAACCAGGGGCAATCGAACTGCCGCACCAGGCTCGCGGCGCGCAGCAGGGCACGCTCGGAGCGCGAGGACAGGTCGGTCGCCAGCAGCAGGGATTTCATGGGGGCACCTCCGTAGGCAGATAGCTACGGGTATTGCACGCCGGTACGGGGTTGCAGCGCTTGATGCAGGTCAAGCCGGGCGGGATGCCTCGCGGGCGAAGCCCTGCAGCTCGGGGTAGAAGCGACGGAAGGTCTCGCTGAGGGGCTGGTACAGCTGTTCGATCTCCTCATAGGCGCCATCCAGCAGGCCGGGCCGGGAGAAACGCCGGGCCATGCCGGCCAGCACCTGTTCGAGTATCTCGAAGTCGCGGTAGCTGCCGAGCCAGTCCTGGGCGGCCATGCGCGGGGCGATGAAGGCCAGGCGCTCGGGCAGCGCCGGCTCCTCGGCCAGCACCCGGTAGACGTGATCGGTGAAGGCCGGCAGCGGCTGCTCGGCGTAGCGCTGCCAGTCCCGCGCCAGGCAGTGGTCGAAGAACAGGTCGAGGAGGATGCTGGCGACGCGGCGGCGCGAGGCCGGGAACAGCGCCTTGGCCTCGGCGGTGAGCGGGTGGGCGTCGGTGAACACGTCGATGCGCCGGTGCAGGCGGATGCCGGCCTCGATCTGTGCAGGCCAGCGCCCGTCCAGCGGCCCTTTGACGAAATCGCCGTAGAGGCTGCCGAGCAGTTGGGCGGGTTGGTCACCGCCGAGGTGCAGGTGGGCGAGGTAATTCATCGGCCAAGCTTACGCCTCTACCCGAGGGCGCTTCCATCAGCCGGCGTGATGAAGACTATCGGCACAAACGATCCCGTATCGTTTTTAGCCGATATATAGTTCGTCCATTCCCGATATGGCTTCACCCGGAACCCCGGAGCAATGACCACGCCCATCGACATCGACGAAATCATCAAGGCCCTCGCCCACCCGGTACGGCGCGAGATGCTGCAGTGGCTGAAAGACCCGCACAAGCATTTCGTCGAGCAGGACCACCCGTTCGAGATCGGCGTCTGCGCCGGCAAGTTCGACCAGCGCACCGGGCTCTCGCAGTCCACCGTTTCGGTGCACCTGGCGACCCTGCAACGCGCCGGCCTGGTCACCAGCCGCAAGGTCGGGCAGTGGAACTTCTTCAAACGCAATGAAGCCGTGATCGGTGAATTCCTTCGCCAGATGAGCGACGAGCTCTAGGCCTTCGATTACCTGCCGCCACCCACAATCTTCCAGGAGCAGGCTCATGCCGACTTCGCTTCTCGTCCTTGCTTTGTCCGCGTTTGCCATCGGCACCACGGAATTCGTGATCATGGGCCTGCTGCCCGACGTCGCCGCCGACCTGGGCGTGTCCATTCCCGGCGCCGGCTGGCTGGTCACCGGCTACGCCCTGGGCGTGGCCGTCGGCGCGCCGTTCATGGCCATGGCCACCGCGCGTTTCCCGCGCAAGGCCGCGCTGCTGGCACTGATGGGCATCTTCATCCTCGGCAACCTGCTGTGCGCGGTGGCCGCCAACTACGAACTGCTGATGCTGGCGCGGGTGATCACCGCCCTCTGCCACGGCGCCTTCTTCGGTATCGGTTCGGTGGTGGCCGCCAGCCTGGTGCCGGAGAACCGCAAGGCCTCGGCCGTGGCGCTGATGTTCACCGGGCTGACCCTGGCCAACGTGCTCGGCGTGCCCCTGGGCACCGCGCTGGGCCAGGCCGCCGGCTGGCGCTCGACCTTCTGGGCCGTGACCCTGATCGGCGTCGTCGCGCTGATCGGCCTGTGGCGCGTGCTGCCCAACCGGCATGACGAAGAGAAGGCCGATATGCGCAGCGAACTGGCCGCGCTCAACGGCGCGGGGCTGTGGCTGGCGTTGTCGACCACTGTGCTGTTCTCCGCTGCCGTGTTCTGCATCTTCACCTACGTGGCGCCGCTGCTGGGCGAAGTCACCGGCGTCTCGCCCCGTGGCGTGACCCTGAGCCTGCTGCTGATCGGCCTGGGCCTGACCCTGGGCAATGTCATCGGCGGCCGCCTGGCCGACTGGAAGCTGGCGCAGACCCTGATGGGCGTGTTCGTCGCCCTGGCCGTCGCCTCCACGGCGCTGAGCTGGACCAGCGTGGCGCTGATCCCCACCGAGATCACCCTGTTCCTCTGGGCCACGGCCGCCTTCGCCGCCGTGCCCGCCCTGCAAGTCAACGTGGTGGCCTTCGGCGCCGGTGCGCCGAACCTGGTCTCCACCCTGAACATCGGCGCCTTCAACGTGGGCAACGCCCTCGGCGCCTGGGTCGGCGGTCTGGTCATCGACCAGGGCCTGGGCCTGACCCGTGTCCCACTGGCCGCAGCCGTGCTGGCGATCCTCGCTCTGGTCGCGACCGTCCTTACCTTCAGTCAACGCAAACCCGAGCTGGAAACCGCTCTCGATTAATCCGAGGTGTATCCCATGGCAACGCTTTTCGATCCCATCAAGATCGGCGAACTGGAACTCGCCAACCGCATCATCATGGCCCCGCTGACCCGCTGCCGCGCCGACGAAGGCCGCGTGCCCAACGCGCTGATGGCCGAGTACTACACCCAGCGCGCCTCCGCCGGCCTGATCATCAGCGAGGCCACCTCCGTGACCCCGCTGGGCGTCGGCTACCCCGACACCCCCGGCATCTGGAGCGACGAGCAGGTCAAGGGCTGGAGCAACATCACCAAGGCCGTGCACGCCAACGGCGGCAAGATCGTCCTGCAGCTGTGGCACGTGGGCCGCATCTCCGACCCCAGCTACCTGGACGGCGAAACCCCGGTGGCGCCGAGCGCCATCGCCGCCAAGGGCCACGTCAGCCTGCTGCGCCCGCTGCGTGACTACCCGGTGCCCCGCGCCCTGGAAACCGAAGAGATCGGCGACATCATCGAGGCCTACCGCGTGGGCGCCGAGAACGCCCAGGCCGCCGGTTTCGACGGCGTGGAACTGCATGCCGCCAACGGCTACCTGATCGACCAGTTCCTGCAGGACAGCACCAACAAGCGCAGCGACATCTACGGCGGCTCCCTGGAGAACCGCGCACGCCTGCTGCTGCAGGTGACCGACGAGCTGATCAAGGTCTGGGGCGCCGGCCGCGTGGGCGTGCACCTGGCACCGCGCGCCGACTCCCATGACATGGGCGACTCCAACCGCGCCGAGACCTTCGGCTACGTGGCCCGCGAACTGGGCAAGCGTGGCGTGGCCTTCATCTGCGCCCGCGAGAAGGTCGCCGACGACAGCCTGACCCCGAGCCTGAAGGAAGCCTTCGGCGGCGTGTTCATCGCCAACGAACGCTTCACCAAGGAGCAGGCCAACGCCTGGCTGGCGGAAGGCAAGGCCGACGCCGTGGCCTTCGGCATCCCCTTCATCGCCAACCCCGACCTGCCGGCCCGCCTGGAGCAGGACGCCCCGCTGAACGAACCGCACCCGGAAACCTTCTACGCCAAGGGCCCGGTCGGCTACATCGACTACCCGCGCCTGTAAGCGGCAACGCTGGCGATAAAGCAAAGCCCCGGCCCATAAAGCCGGGGCTTTTTCGTGGCTGTGGATAAGAGCGGGCGAATGAATTCGCCCCTACAGGTGCAAATCCGTAGGGCGGGTGCAACCCGCGAGAATCGTGCGCCGCAAACGTCGGGTTGCACCCGACCTACAGGCCCCACAAACCCATGCGGGGCGACGTAGGGTGGGCCGGGCGGCGTTCCGCTTCAGCCCACCAGCAAACGCCGGGGTGCATCCGGTCCACAGGGTGCTCCCGGCAGCATCGCTTGGTGGATGAAAAGAGCGTCATCCACCCACATCCCGGTCAGCCCAGAGGTTGAGCCAAACGCAAGCACCGCCGGCCAACACGAGCCGTAGGATGGCGTAGAGCGCAGCGAAACCCATCACCACCTTTGCCGGTGACAACGGAGCGCGATGGCAGAAAGAGCGGGCGAATGAATTCGCCCCAACAGGGTGCCCCCGGCGGCATCGCGATTCGCTTGGGCACAAAAAAGCCCCGGTCCTTGCGGAGCGGGGCTTTTCGCTACAGCGCGGATCAGCGGGCGTTGATCTGCTGCTGCAGGTTCTGCACCTGGCTTTGCAGGGTGCTGATGTTGCGGGTCATCTGCGCGCGGAAGGCGTCGAACTCGGCGGTGTTGCCGCCGGCGTTCTGCGCCGGAGCCGGGCGGTTGTCGAGTTCGCTGCGCAGCACCAGCAGGTCCTGCTCCAGGCTCTTGATCGCCTGGTTGGGGTTGCCCTGCTTCTTCAGGCTGTCGATCTCGGCGGTGAGGCTCTTGAGGCGCTCGTCGAGCTTGGCGGAATCACCCTGGGCGGCCTTGAGCTTGCCCTGTTCGTCGGCCAGGCCCTTGAGGCGGCCATCGAGCTGGCCGGCGGCGCCTTCCTGGGACTTGATGTCGGCGGCGAGCTGGTCGACACGCTTGCCCTGCCCGCTGATCTGGGTGTTGAGGCTCTGCTGCTGCTTGCCCATCTCGGCGACCTTGGCCTGCAGCTGCTTGAGTTCGAGCTTGAGGGATTCGCTGCCGGTGGTGACGTTGGATTCGGTGGCGACCACCTTGCCGCTGATGTCCTGGATGCGACCGGCGGCTTCCTCGCTGATGCGGGCGAAACTTTCCTGGGTGGCGACCAGTTGCTGCTCCATCAGGGAAATCTGCTGGAAGCTCCACCAGCCGAGGCCGCAGAAGGCGATCAGCAGCGCGCCGATCAGGGCCCACAACGGGCCGGTGCTGGGCACCTTGACCGCCGGTGCATGGCCGTGGCTGGCCCCACGGGCCGGCTGGGCAGGGTGAGCGTGGTGGGCATGGCCCTGCTGGCCGTACTCGTCGCGATCCCGGGCATCGGTAGTCAGGCTGGGAACATCGTCCAGTTCATCGAGAGCATCGTTACGCATGGTAGACCTTCGGAAGAGAGCGCTAAGGGCCGTGGCTGGCCACAAGTGCGCGAGTATACCGCTTCGTTGGGGCGGCATCAGCGTCGCGCCAAGCTGGTGCGAATCCGCACTGCCGCGGGGCGACGCACGGTCGATCGACCCGCTGCAGGCCCCAGGGTTCCTGGGGGCGTGAACTGGTACGCACTTTGCTATCACTGCAGTGAGGTGTCTTGGGGGCACCTCAGCCAGGCGGGTCCATGCAGTAGGGGCCCGACGCTCCGCCGGTCGGGGAAGACAGGGACGGAGCTCTCTTCTGATTCATGGGGGGATTACGCGTGGAACTGACCAAAGCCGTACTGGACTGCATGCAAACCCTGCGTCGGCAGATTCGCGACGAGCAGGCCCTGGATATCCGTCTCAGCCAGCCCGACGCCATCCAGTCGATGCTCAAGGCCTGCGCCGATTCCCGGCAGGCGAACATCATCAGCCTGGGCGAACGCCTCAGCGAACTCACCGGCATCCGCGTGCAGAAGGTGCTGAGCGAGGAAGAGCTGATCCGCAAGTACACCCAATACGCCGGCCCGCTGCGCGGCTGAGCCGCGCCTCAGGGCTGCTGGGCCTTCCACCAGGTGCAGAACTCGTCCAGTGCCGACCAGACGCTGGCCGTGGGCTCGTATTCCAGGTAGTGCCGCGCACGGCTGATGTCGAGGGAGAAGTCCCGCGCCATCACCGCCACGCCGAGGCGGAACAGCGAAGGCTCCGGGCGCCCGGGCAGCACCTTGCAGACCGTCTCGTTGAGGGTGGCCGCGCCATAGGCCAGGCCGAAGGGCATGTGCCGGGTCACCGGTGGCAGGTCGAGGCGGCGCAGCACGTAGTTGACCACGTCCCACAGCGGCACCGGCTGGCCGTTGCTGATGTTGTACACCTTGCCCAGCGCCGGGCCCGCCGCCAGCAGGCCGCTGAGCAGGACCTCGTTGAGGTTGTGCACGCTGGTGAAGTCCACCTTGTTCAGGCCGTTGCCGATGATCGCCAGGCGGCCCTTGCGCTGCATGGCGATGAGCCGCGGGAAGATGCTGGTGTCGCCGGCACCGGTGACGAAGCGCGGGCGGAAGGCGATCACTTCCAGGCCGAATTCCTCGGCGGCGAAGACCTTCTGCTCGGCCAGGTACTTGGTGGCGCCGTAATGATCGGAGAAGCGCTTGGGCACCTGCTCCTCGCGGATGCCCACATGGGAGCGGCCATCGAAGTAGATGGAGGGTGAGGACAGGTGCACCAGGCGGCGCACCTTCTGCTTGAGGCAGGCTTCGACGATGTTCTCGGTGACCTCGACATTGGCCTGGTAGAAGTGCTGGTAGCTGCCCCAGACGCCCACCGCGCCGGCGCAATGCACCACGGCCTCGACATCGCGGCAGAGCTCGCGGGCCAGGTCGGGGTCGGCCAGGTCGCCCTGGACGAACTCGGCACCACGCTTGACCAGGTGCTCCACGGCTTCCGGGCGCCGGCCGTTGATGCGCACCGACATGCCCTGCTCCAGCGCGAAGCGGGCGAAGCGCCCACCGATGAAGCCGCTCGCCCCGGTTACTAGAATCTTCATTGCCTATCCCCTGTTCTCGTTATGCCTGCGACTCTAGCAGCGTGCGCCGGATGGTGCCGTGGCGTCGCGAGCCAGCCGCCCGACCTTGAAAGCCAAGACGCCCAACCTTGGTCCGGCATCACCTCGCGCGGACCCGGCTAGTCTTGTCGGCCACAACAACGAGGGAGATGCGGCATGGGCGATACAGCCTGGATGATCTACGGCGCCAATGGCTACACCGGCCAGTTGGTGGCCGCCGAAGCGGTGCGTCAGGGCCTGACGCCCATACTGGCCGGGCGCAACGCGAAGGAGGTGCAGCGCATCGCCGACGAGCTGTCGCTGCCCGCCCGCCCCTTCGACCTGGCCGACCCGGCGGCGAGCCGCGCGGCACTGGCCGGGGTCAGCGTGGTGGCCCACTGCGCCGGCCCCTTCTCCGCCACCAGTGCGCCGATGATCGAAGCCTGCCTGGCCAGCGGCTGTCACTACGTGGACATCACCGGCGAGATCGCCGTGTTCGAACAGGCCCGCGCCTATGACCTGCTGGCCCGCAAGGCCGGCCGGGTGATCTGCCCCGGCGTTGGCTTCGACGTGATTCCCACCGATTGCGTGGCCGCCTGCCTGAAGCACGCGCTGCCGGATGCCAGCCACCTGGCCCTGGGCTTCGATACCGGCAGCGGCCTGTCGCCGGGCACCGCCAAGACTTCGGTGGAGGGCCTGCGCCTTGGCGGCCAGGTGCGCCGCGATGGCGAACGGGTGGGCGTGCCCCTGGGCTACCGCCAGCGCCGCATCGATTTCGGCCGTGGCGCGAAGAACGCCGTAACCATCCCCTGGGGCGATGTCGCCACCGCCTACTACTCCACCGGCATCCCCAACATCGAGGTGTACCTGCCGGCGCCACCGGCGGCGGCCCTGGGCATGCGCCTGATCCATCCCCTGCGCGGTCTGCTGGGCGGGGCGGCGGCGCAGAAATGGCTCAAGGCCCAGGTGGACAAGCGCGTGCGCGGCCCCGACCAGACAACCCGCGAGCGGCTGCGCACCTGGGTCTGGGGCGAAGCGCGCAACGCCGCCGGCGAGGTGCGCACTGCTCACCTGGAGACTGCCAACGGCTACGAGGTGACCGTCCACGGCGTGCTGCTCGCGGTGAATCACCTGTTGGCCCATGACGGCCCCGGCGGCTACGGCACGCCGTCGCGGCTGTTCGGCGAGCGCTGCGTGGAGCGGCTGCCGGGCAGCGGGGCGATCCGTATCGCCTGATTCAGTCCTGCACCAGCCAGCGGTCAGCGGCACGGGCCAGATGCTCGGTGAGCTGGCCGAGCAGCTCACCGCCATGGCGCCAGTGGTGCCAGTAGAGCGGCACGTCGATGGGGCGGTCGGGGATCAGCTCCAGCAACTCGCCCCGCGCCAGTTGGCCCTGGACCTGATGCTCGGGCACCAGGCCCCAGCCGAGGCCGCCTTCGGTGAGGCGCACGAAGCCCTCGGACGAGGGGCAAAGGTGATGGGGGAAGCTGCCAGCGATCCCCAGGGACTCCATATAGCGGTGCTGCAGCAAGTCGTCCGGGCCGTAGACGATGGAGGGCGAGCGGGCCAGCGCCGCCGGCGTCACGCCACCGGCGAAATGCCGGGCGATGAAGGCCGGGCTGGCCAGGGCGCGGTAGCGCATGGCGCCCAGGGGGATGCTGCGGGCTCCGGCCACCGGGCGCTCGGCGCCGCACACGCAGCCCGCCACCTCGCCGGCGCGCATGCGCTTAAGGCCCACGTCCTGGTCTTCCACCACCAAATCCATCAACACGTCGTGGCGCGAACAGAAGTCGCCCACCGCCCGCGCCCACCAGGTGGCCAGGGTGTCGGCGTTAAGGGCGATGCGCAGCCGCTCACGGGGGCCGCCTTCGTCCAGGGCCGGCACCTGGGACTGCAGGTCGCGCTCCAGCAGGCGCACCTGCTGCACATGGTTGAGCAGGCGGGTGCCGACATCCGTGGGCGTGGGCGGCGCGGCGCGCACCAGCACCGGCTGGCCGACCCGCGCCTCCAGCAGCTTGATGCGCTGGGACACCGCCGATTGCGACAGGCCGAGCACCTGCGCCGCACGCTCGAAACCGCCCTGCTCCACCACTGCCGCGAGGGCGGCCAGCAACTTGTAGTCGAACAAATCGATTTTCCTAATAGGGGATCAGCATGATTTGTTTTTCTTATACACGCCTGCCCCCCAGACTCGCCACATCTCCCCTCCGCACAGGACCGCCCCCATGGCTGGCGAAACCTCCCTCGCGCTGCTGATCCGCAGCATGTCCCCCGAACTGAACCCGGGCGACTACGTGTTCTGCACCCTGGCCGACGCCACCGCGCTGCAGGGGTGCGAAACCCTGGGCAGCTTCCGCGAGCGCGAGGGGCTGACCGTCATCCTGCGCCGCGAGGACGCCGACCGCCTGGCCCTGGCTTACGACTACGTAGCCGCCTGGATCACCCTGGAGGTGCATTCCTCCCTGGCGGCTGTGGGCCTTACCGCAGCCTTCGCCGGCGCCCTGGCCCAGGCGAACATCAGTTGCAACGTCATCGCTGGCTACTACCACGACCACCTGTTCGTTGCCCGCGACGACGCCGAGCGCGCCCTCTCCACACTGCGCGCCCTGGCCGCCAGCGCCGGGGAGGCCTGAGCCATGTGGCAGAGCTACCTCAACGGGATGCTGGTGGCGGCGGGGCTGATCATCGCCATCGGCGCGCAGAACGCCTTCGTCCTGGCCCAGAGCCTGCGCCGCGAGCACCACCTGCCGGTGGCCGCGCTCTGCGTGCTGTGCGACGCGGTGCTGGTGTGCGCCGGGGTCTTCGGCCTGGCCACGCTGCTGGCGCAGAACCCGACGCTGCTGGCCATTGCCCGCTGGGGCGGCATCGTCTTCCTCAGCTGGTACGGGGCCAAGGCCCTGCTTCGGGCGCTGCGCCCGCAGACGCTGGACCAGGCCGCGAACACCGGCCCGCGCTCGCGCAAGGCGGTGCTGCTGGCGGCCCTGGCGGTGACCCTGCTCAACCCCCACGTGTACCTGGACACGGTGCTGCTGATCGGCTCCCTCGGCGCTCAGCAACCGGTGCCCGGGGCCTACGCCCTGGGCGCTGCGAGCGCATCGCTGATCTGGTTCTTCGCCCTGGCGATCGGCGCCGCCTGGTTGGCGCCCTGGCTGGCGCGCCCGGCCACCTGGCGCCTTCTGGACCTGGCCGTGGCAGTGATGATGTTCGCCATGGCGGCACAATTGCTGAACGGCCTCTGAGCAACCCTTGTCGAACCCTTCAGGCACGGTTCAAAGGCCCTGGCGCCGGGATTTCCACACGTTTGCTGCGTGGTTATGCCGCAGGGCCGATGCTATGATCCGGGCTTCGCGGCGAAAGAAGAGTACAAACTCGCAGCCGCCTACCGGCCGCCCGTGAACGGCCTCGCGCCTTGCGCACAAATCCAGACCTGATGAAGGAGATAGACATGGCTTTTGAATTGCCGCCGCTGCCGTACGAGAAGAACGCCCTCGAGCCGCACATTTCCGCCGAGACCCTGGAATTCCACCACGACAAGCACCACAACACCTACGTCGTGAACCTGAACAACCTGGTTCCGGGCACCGAATTCGAAGGCAAGAGCCTGGAAGAGATCGTCAAGACCTCTTCGGGCGGCATCTTCAACAACGCAGCCCAGGTGTGGAACCACACCTTCTACTGGAACTGCCTGAGCCCCAACGGCGGTGGCCAGCCCACCGGCGCCCTGGCTGACGCCATCAACGCGGCCTTCGGTTCCTTCGACAAGTTCAAGGAAGAGTTCAGCAAGACCTCCATCGGCACCTTCGGCTCCGGCTGGGGCTGGCTGGTGAAGAAGGCCGACGGCTCCCTGGCCCTGGCCAGCACCATCGGTGCCGGCTGCCCGCTGACCAGCGGCGACACCCCGCTGCTGACCTGCGACGTCTGGGAACACGCCTACTACATCGACTACCGCAACCTGCGTCCGAAGTACGTCGAGGCGTTCTGGAACCTGGTCAACTGGGACTTCGTAGCCAAGAACTACGCTGCCTGAGATCCGCTCCAGCTCCACGGAAAGACCCGGCCCTAGCGCTGGGTCTTTTCATTTGCGCAGACGAAATGAACACCCGCCGGAGCGAAGCTTGCAGGGCTCCTGCCGGCAGACGACGAACGGCTGGAGACCCCGGGAGACGCCGTCCGCCGGATCGCCGGGGCATTCGCCCAGGCTGTGCCAGAATGAAATCCGTCGAACGGCATTAAAGCGGGGAGCCAGCGCACCGACACAGTGCGGGATGGGACAAGGTTCGTCCGAAGAATGTGCCGGCCTGGAACCGGACAAGGTGAAAATCCGCGCATTTGCGTAATGGCCCTTTGACGGCTATCTCGTGTTTGCCAATACTCAAGCGGTCTGACGCCTACCGGCATCGAACAAGGAATCCCTACTTGAAGCTGGATCTCAAACACAGCTTGTCACTGAAGTTGCTCCGCGTGGTGCTGATGTCCGCGCTGGTAGTCGGTGTAGTGCTGAGCTGCGCGCAGATTGTGTTCGACGTCTACAAGACACGGCAGGCGGTGGCCAACGATGCCCACCGCATTCTCGGCATGTTCCGCGATCCCTCGACCCAGGCCGTCTACAGCCTCGATCGGGAGATGGGCATGCAGGTGATCGAGGGCCTGTTCCAGCACGAGTCGGTCCGCTTCGCCGCCATCGGCCACCCCAACGAGCCCATGCTCGCCGAGAAGTCGCGCCCGCTGATGGAGCTGCCGACCCGCTGGCTCACCGATGCCATCCTCGGCAAGGAACAGAACTTCACCACCCAGCTGGTGGGCCGCGGCCCGTACAGCGAGTACTACGGCGACCTCAACATCACCCTGGACACCGCGCCCTATGGCGAGGACTTCGTCATCAGCTCGGTGATCATCTTCGTCTCCGGGGTGCTGCGCGCCCTGGCCATGGGCCTGGTGCTCTACTCGGTCTACCACTGGCTGCTGACCAAGCCGCTGTCGAAGATCATCGAGCACCTCACCAACATCAATCCCGACCGCCCCAGCGAGCACAAGCTGCCCATGCTCAAGGGCAACGAGAAGAACGAACTGGGGTTGTGGATAAACACCGCCAACGAGCTGCTGGCCTCCATCGAGCGCAATACCCACCTGCGCCGGGAGGCGGAGAACAGCCTGCTGCGCATGGCCCAGTACGACTTCCTCACCGGGCTGCCCAACCGCCAGCAACTGCAGCAGCAGCTGGACCAGATCCTCGATGACGCCGGCCGCCTGCAGCGCCGCGTCGCCGTGCTCTGCGTCGGCCTGGACGACTTCAAGGGCGTCAACGAGCAGTTCAGCTACCAGACCGGCGACCAGTTGCTGATCGCCCTCGCCGACCGCCTGCGTGGCCACAGCGGCCGCCTCGGCGCCCTGGCCCGCCTGGGTGGCGACCAGTTCGCCCTGGTCCAGGCCGATATCGAACAACCCTACGAAGCGGCCGAACTGGCCCAGAGCGTGCTCGACGACCTCGAGGCGCCCTTCGCCCTGGAACAGCAGGAAGTGCGCCTGCGCGCCACCATCGGCATCACCCTGTTCCCGGAAGACGGCGACAGCACCGAGAAGCTGCTGCAGAAAGCCGAACAGACCATGACCCTGGCCAAGAGCCGTTCGCGCAACCGCTACCAGTTCTACATCGCCAGCGTGGACAGCGAGATGCGCCGGCGCCGCGAGCTGGAGAAGGATCTGCGCGAAGCCCTCAACCGCAACGAACTGCACCTGGTCTACCAGCCCCAGGTCGACTATCGCGATCACCGTGTGGTGGGCGTCGAGGCGCTGCTGCGCTGGCAGCACCCGCAGCACGGTTTCGTGCCGCCGGACCTGTTCATCCCCCTGGCCGAGCAGAACGGCATGATCATCCCCATCGGCGAATGGGTGCTGGACCAGGCCTGCCGCCAGCTGCGCGAATGGCATGACCAGGGCTTCAGCGAACTGCGCATGGCCATCAACCTGTCCACCGTGCAACTGCACCACGCCGAGCTGCCACGGGTGGTGAACAACCTGCTGCAGGTCTACCGCCTGCCGCCGCGCAGCCTGGAAGTGGAAGTCACCGAGACCGGCCTGATGGAGGACATCTCCACCGCCGCCCAGCACCTGCTGAGCCTGCGCCGCTCCGGCGCGCTGATCGCGATCGACGACTTCGGGACCGGCTACTCGTCCCTGAGCTACCTGAAGAGCCTGCCGCTGGACAAGATCAAGATCGACAAGAGCTTCGTCCAGGACGTGCTCGAGGACGAGGACGACGCCACCATCGTGCGCGCCATCATCCAGCTCGCCCGCAGCCTGGGCATGCAGGTGATCGCCGAGGGCGTGGAAACCCAGGAGCAGGAGGCGTACATCATTTCCCAGGGCTGCAACGAGGGGCAGGGCTACCTCTACAGCAAACCCCTCCCGGCCCGCGAACTCACCGGCTACCTCAAGCAGGCCCGCCGCCTGACCAACGCCGCCTCCAACCCCGCGACACTCTGAACCCGGACACGAAAAAGCCCGCCTTTATGGCGGGCTTTTTCTTGGTTGTCGTACGAGTCCTTGCGAGTCCGTGTGTGCCCTTCCCGGGCTGAAGCCCGGGCTAAGGAACTCGTAGGTTGGCGCCGAGCGCAGCGAGGCCCAACGCAGAGGCGCCAGGCATCACACCAGCCCCGTCACCTGCAGCAGGTACACGGTGGCCACCGCGCCGATGATGCACACGGCAGCGCCACCCAGGGCCTGCCAGTAGAAGGAGCGCGCGAGCACGTCCTCACCATGGCTGGAGAGCAGGAAGGGTCGCGATTCACCCGGTTTGCCCAGGTGGTTCACCGCGGGCGCGGCGCTGGTGGAACGGTGACGGTCCTCGGCTTCCAACTGGGCGGCGAGGCGCACGCGGTTCCACTCGGCCTCATCCAACTGGCCATCGCCGTTGCTGTCGAAGCGCCGTAGCAGGCCGCTGAAGTCGCTCTTCCATTCACGGATCACCGCGCCCTGGGCCGCCGTGCCGTCGAAGCCCTGGTGGCCGGCGCCGGCGGTGCGGAAATCACCGATGGCATAGAGCGGGCCGCCGAGGTGCAGGCGCTCCTCGGTGTAACGGTATTCACGGCCGCCCAGCAGCATGCCGAGGAAACCGGGCTGCGCCTCGACATTGCGCGGGTGGCGCTGGTTGCCCTTCCACACCTCGCGGGTGGAGGGGCGCACTTCGGCGCCGCGCGGGTCGATCAGGCAATCGCCGGTGCCATCGCCCAGCTGCAGCCACTGGTCGCTGGTACCGCTCTCGATCACCCGCCAGCTCTTGTTCTTGCCGCTCTCCTGGTACTCCTCGATACGGAAGCGCCACCACAGGCAAGGCTTGCCGGTGAGCGGCGCCTGCAGCTGGCCAAGGGTGGACTCCTGGAGGACACCATAGAGCTCGACGTAACCCTGGGCGGCGGAGCGGATCTTCGAGGTCGGCGTGTCCAGCAGGAAGCGCGCCTCGGACAGGCGCTTGAGGCACCACCAGCCGCCGCCGAAGAAGGCGCCGAGGCTGAAGGCCAGGCTCATCGCGAGCCCGGCGGCATCACCACTGACCATCAGTTGAACAGCGACTTGAGGTCGACGTCGGCCTTCTCGGCCTCGCTGAACACCAGCAGCTCGGCGGGCTTGAAGCCGAACATGCGGGCCAGCAGCACATCGGGGAACTGCTCGATGCGTACGTTGTTGAGGTTGACCGCTTCGTTGTACAGCTCGCGCCGGTCGGCGATGCCGTTCTCCAGGCCGCTGATGCGCTGCTGGAGGAACTGGAAGCTTTCGTTGGCCTTCAGCTGCGGGTAGTTCTCCGCCAGGGCGAACAGCTGGCCGAGGCCGGCACGCAGGCCGCTCTCGGCCTGGCCCAGGGCACCGACGTCGCCACGCTCGCGGGCACTGGCCACGGCGTTGCGCGCGGCGATGACGTTTTCCAGGGTGGTGCGCTCGTGCTGCATGTACTGCTTGCAGGTCTCCACCAGCTTGGGCAGCTCGTCATGGCGCTGCTTGAGCAGCACCTCGATGTTCGACCAGGCCTTGGTCACGCCGTGCTTGAGGCGCACCAGGGCGTTATAGAGGGTCACCGCGTAGGCGGCAATCAACAGGGCGGCGACGATCAGGGCGACACTGGTCAGGGACATGCGAGCAACTCCTTGGCTTCGGTGGAACATGACTGCTGGCATTCTAACGTCAGCACGGCTGGCGCATAGAGACGGCGGGCACATCCCGCATCCGGGTGCATCGCATCGGGCCTTTTCAAAAATGCAAATCTTTCGCATTATGTTGCGGTTTTCTTTCTGGCGCACTTGCGCCGCCCCACCACACGCAAAGGAATTCGCCATGAGTCGTATGCCCCTGGCTACTGCCAGCCTGCTTGCCATTGCCATCACTCTCGCCGGTTGCGGCGACGACAAGGACAAGGCCGCCGCACCGCAAGCCGCCGCTCCAGCAGCCGCCAGCAGCACTCCTGCCGCGACCGTAGCGAAAGTCGACGAAGCCGCCGCCAAGGCCGTGGTCAACCACTACGCCGACCTGGCCCTGGCCGTGTTCAGCGATGCCCACAGCACCGCCGTGAACCTGCAGAAAGCCGTCGACGCCTTCATCGCCAAGCCCGGCGACGACACCCTGAAAGCCGCCCGCGAAGCCTGGCTGGCCGCGCGCACCCCGTACATGCAGAGCGAAGTCTTCCGCTTCGGCAACGCCGTTGTCGACGATTGGGAAGGCGGCCTCAACGCCTGGCCGCTGGACGAAGGCCTGATCGACTACGTCGCCAAGGACTACCAGCACGCGCTGGGCAACCCGGGCGCCACCGCCAACATCATCGCCAACAAGGAAATCCAGGTCGGCGAAGACAAGATCGACGTCACCGAGATCACCGGTGAGAAGCTCTCCAGCCTGAACGAGCTGGGCGGTTCCGAAGCCAACGTCGCCACCGGCTACCACGCCATCGAATTCCTCCTCTGGGGCCAGGACCTGAACGGCACCGGCCCGGGCGCCGGCAACCGCCCGGCCACCGACTACGCCCAGGGCAAGGACTGCACCGGCGGCAACTGCGACCGCCGCGCCGCCTACCTGAAAGCCGCCACCGACCTGCTGGTGAGCGACCTGGAATACATGGTCGGCCAGTGGAAAGCCGGCGTTGCCGACAACTACCGCGCCAAGCTGGAAGCCGAACCGGCCGAATCCGGCCTGCGCAAGATGCTCTTCGGCATGGGTAGCCTGTCCCTGGGCGAACTGGCCGGCGAGCGCATGAAGGTCGCGCTGGAAGCCAACTCCCCTGAAGACGAGCACGACTGCTTCAGCGACAACACCCACAACTCGCACTTCTACAACGGCAAGGGCATCCGCAACGTCTACCTGGGCGAGTACAAGAAGGTCGACGGCACCACCCTGACCGGCCCGAGCCTGTCGTCCCTGGTCGCCAAGACCGACGCCGCGACCGACGCCACCCTGAAGGCCGACCTGGAAGCCACCGAAGCCAAGCTGCAGGTCCTGGTGGACAGCGCCAACAAGGGCGTGCACTTCGACCAGCTGATCGCTCCGGACAACGCCGAAGGCAACCAGATCGTCCGGGACGCCATCGCCGCCCTGGTCAAGCAGACCGGTGCCATCGAGCAAGCCGCTGGCAAGCTGGGCATCAGCGACCTGAAACCGGACAACGCCGATCACGAATTCTGATCGACCCGGTAACAAGCGAAGCGGATGCGGCGCAACGCCGCATCCGCTTTTTTGTGGGCGCTCGCCAGCCCGTATAAGAGCACCGCACCACCGCTCCCCATGCGGGCTTCGGCTTCTTCCCTGGCCTTTTTGACGCACCCGCCCCAGCAGCGGATCGCCCTCGTGGGCAAACGCAAATCCCTCTTATTTAATGATCCTTCGCCTGCTAACATTGCCCGCCTGTTTTCAGCCGACCGGACCCCGCCAATGCCCGCTTCATCGGCCTTTCGCCGCGCATTTCCCCTGCTGCTAGTACTTGGCCTGGGCGCTTGCGACGACGCGCCACGCTTCACCCAGGCAGAGCCGGGTGAGCACCTTTCCGGCGGCGCCACCACGGTCGACCAGAGTGACCGCAACGCCTTCTCGCTGCCCTCGGCCAACCTGCCGCCGAGCCGGCGCCTGGACTTCAGCGTCGGCAACAGCTTCTTCCGCAATCCCTGGGTGATCGCGCCCTCCTCCACCACCGCCCGTGATGGCCTGGGCCCGCTGTTCAACACCAACGCCTGCCAGAACTGCCACATCAAGGACGGCCGCGGCCATCCGCCCGAGCCGGGCGCGATCAATGCCGTGTCCATGCTGGTGCGCCTGTCCATCCCGGCCGAAGCCAAGGCCGAGCACCAGCGCACCCTGGAGCGCCTGGGCGTGGTGCCCGAACCGGTGTACGGCGGCCAGTTGCAGGACGTCGCCATCCCCGGCGTCGCTCCGGAAGGCAAGGTGCGCATGAGCTATGAGACGGTGCCGGTGACCCTCGCCGACGGCACCCGCGTGGAGCTGCAGAAGCCGACCCTGGAAATCACCCAGCTCGGCTACGGCCCCATGCACCCGCAGACCATGTTCTCCGCCCGCGTCGCCCCGCCGATGATCGGCCTGGGCCTGCTGGAGGCCATTCCCGAATCCGCCATCCTCGCCAACGTGGGCGCCTCCAGGGACAAGCCCGCCGGCATCGTCGGCCGCGCCAACCAGGTCTGGGATGACGCCGCCGGCAAGACCGTGCTCGGCCGCTTCGGCTGGAAGGCCGGCCAACCCAGCCTCAACCAGCAGAACGCCCACGCCTTCTCCGGCGACATGGGCCTGACCACCAGCCTGCTGCCCCGCGACGACTGCATGCCCGCCCAGGTCGACTGCCTGGCCGCGGTCAACGGTGGCGTGCCCGAGGTCAGCGACAACATCCTGCGCCTGGTGCTGTTCTACGCCCGCAACCTCGCCGTGCCCGCGCGGCGCCAGGTGAACGACCCGCTGGTGCTCGACGGCAAGGGCCTGTTCCACCAGGCCGGCTGCCAGGGCTGCCATGTACCGAGCTTCACCACCGGCAGCGATGCCGCCGAGCCGGAGCTGGCCAACCAGGTGATCCGCCCCTACAGCGACCTGCTGCTGCACGACATGGGCGAGGGACTGGCCGACGGCCGTCCCGAGTTCCAGGCCAGCGGCCGCGACTGGCGCACCGCGCCCCTCTGGGGCATCGGCCTGACCGAAGCGGTCAATGGCCACACCCGTTTCCTCCACGATGGGCGCGCCCGCAACCTGCTCGAGGCCATCCTCTGGCACGGCGGCGAGGCCGAGACGGCGAAACAGATCGTCATGCGCTATGACGCTGGACAGCGAGCCGCGCTGCTGGCATTCCTGAATTCCCTTTAAGGAGCCCTGCATGTTCAGACCCAAACTGCTCTTCACCAGCCTCGCTGCCCTGGCCCTCGGCGCCTGCGCCCCGCAGGACCCGCAAGCCCAGGCCACCGCTGCGCTGGCCAAGCAGGTGATCCTGCCCACCTACAGCCGCTGGGTGGAAGCCGACCGCGCCCTGGCCGCCAGCGCCCTGGCGTTCTGCTCCGGCAAGGAAGACCTGGACAAGGCCCGCGCCGATTTCCTCGTGGCACAGAAAGCCTGGGCCGAGCTGCAGCCGCTGATGGTCGGCCCGATAGCCGAAGGCAACCGCGCCTGGCAGGTGCAGTTCTGGCCGGACAAGAAGAACCTGGTGGGTCGCCAGGTCGAGCAGTTGGTCAAGGCCAAGCCCGACATCGACGCCGCCGGCCTGGCCAAGTCCAGCGTCGTGGTGCAGGGCCTCTCCGCCTACGAATACATCCTCTTCGACAGCAACCTGGACATGGCCGACCAGGAGCAGAAGGCCCGCTACTGCCCGCTGCTGGAAGCCATCGGCCAGCGCCAGCAGAGCCTCGCCGAGGAAATCCTCGCTTCCTGGAACAGCAAGGACGGCATGCTCGAGCAACTGAGCAAGTTCCCCAACCAGCGCTACGCGGACTCCCACGAGGCCGTCTCCGAGCTGCTGCGGGTCCAGGTCACCGCCCTGGACACCCTGAAGAAGAAGCTCGGCACGCCCATGGGCCGCCAGACCAAGAGCCAGCCGCAGCCGTACCAGGCCGATGGCTGGCGCAGCGACACCTCCCTGGCCAGTCTGGGCGCCAGCCTGCTCAGCGCCGAGCAGCTGTGGCAGGGCGCCGACGGCAAGGGCATTCGCAGCCTGCTGGGCGATGACCAGAAGGCCCTGGCGGAGAAGATCGACGCCGCCTACGCCGACGCCCGCGCCAAGCTCGAAGCCCTGGACCCGCCGCTGAGCAAACTGCTGCAGAGCCCGGAAGGCCTGAAGCAGCTCAACGTCTTCTACGACAGCCTCGACGTGGTGCACCGCCTGCACTCCAACGAGCTGGCCCGCGTCCTCAACGTGCAACTCGGCTTCAACGCCAACGATGGTGACTGATATGTTCCGCCGCCAGGTACTCGCCCTCGGCAGCCTGCTGCTCGGCGCCGTAACGCTCGGCGGCTGGACCCTGAGCCGCAAGGGCCGCGACCCGCTGCTGCTCTCCGCCCGTGACGATGCCGACGGCGGCCACTATGCCGTCGGCTACCGGCTCGACGGCACCCAGGTGTTCGCCACCCGCGTGGCGCAGCGCTGCCACGACATCGTCGAGCACCCGAGCGAAGCGGTGGCCCTGTTCGTCGCCCGTCGCCCGGGCACCGAGAGCTACCTGATCGACCTCACCGACGGCAGCCTGCTGCAGACGGTGAAGTCCCTGCCCAACCGCCACTTCTATGGGCACGGCGTGTTTCACAAGAGCGGCGAGTGGCTGTACACCACCGACAACGACACCAGCGACCCGGGCCGCGGCCTGCTCGGCGTCTATGCCTACGCCGACCGCCGGCTGGTCCACCAGGGCGAGCTGTCCACCCATGGCCTGGGCCCGCACCAGGTGTCCTGGATGCCCGACGGAGAAACCTTCGTGGTCGCCAACGGCGGCATCCGCACCGAGGCCGAGAGCCGCGTGGAGATGAACCTCCACGCCATGGAGCCGAGCCTGGTGCTGATGCAGCGCGACGGCAGCCTGATCTCCCGCGAAACCCTGCCCCAGCAGATGAACAGCGTGCGCCACCTGGCCATCGCCGCCGACGGCACCATAGTCGCCGGCCAGCAGTACATGGGCGACGCCAACGACCACGCCGACCTGCTGGCGATCAAGCGCCCGGGCCAGCCCTTCCAGCCCTTCCCCCTGGCGGACGAGCAGCGCCTATCGATGACCCAGTACACCGCCAGCGTCGCCATCCACGACGAGCTGCGCCTGGTGGCCCTGACCGCTCCGCGCGGCAACCGCTTCTTCATCTGGGACCTGGACAGCGGCGCCGTGCGCCTGGACGCGCCCCTGCCCGACTGCGCCGGCGTCGGCGCGGTGAAGGATGGCTTCGTGGTCACCTCCGGCCAGGGCCGCTGCCGCTTCTACGACTGCCGCAAGACCGAGATAGCCGCCGCTCCGCTGCAACTGCCCGCCGGGCTCTGGGACAACCACCTGCACCTGGCCTGACCCCTGCACTTCGTCGCCGCGGCCTAAACGAACGGTCGCGGCGGCCGACCTATACTCCATCTGCAACCCATCCCTCCCACGTCCCCGAGGCGTAATCCCATGTCCCTGCAAACTTCCCTGCGAGGCCAGCTTCTCGCGTTGTTGGGCGGCAGCCTGCTGCTGATCCTGGTCATAGCCTTGACCTGCTTCAACTTTCTATCTGGAGGGATCCAGTCCTACCGCAACCTGGTAGGCGGCACGCTGGAGGCGTCGAGCCTCGTCGACGGCGCCAACGTCGAGTTCAAGGGCCAGGTGCAGGAATGGAAGAACGTCCTGCTGCGCGGCAAGGATTCGGCCGCCCTGTCCAAGTACTGGGGCCAGTTCGAGGACCAGGAGCGCAAGGTCCAGGACATCCTCGGCAAGCTGGTCAACGAGGCCCGCGAGCAGGGCGACTCCAGCCTGCAGAGCCAGGTGGAGCGCCTGCGCAACGAACACCAGAACCTGGGCGCGGCCTACCGCAAGGGCCGCGAGGCCTTCATCGCCGCCGGTGCCGACCCGGCAGCCGGCGACAAGGCCGTGCAGGGCATCGACCGCGCCGCCAGCGAGCAGATGACCGCCCTGGTCACCCAACTGCATGATCGCGGTACGAAGCAATCCGCCGAGATCAGCGCCAGCGCCGCGAACACCGTGACCACCGGCCTGGTGGTGATGCTGGTGTCCAGCGTGCTGGTGGGCCTGCTGGCGATCTGGCTGATCAACCGCCGTCTGATCGACCCGATCCGTGGGCTGATCGACCATATCGTCCGCCTCAGCCAGGGCAACTTCGGCGAACGCGTCGACACCAGCCGCCGCGACGAACTGGGGCGCCTGGCCAATTCGGCGAACGTCCTCCGCGATTTCCTCGCCGACACCTTCAACCGCCTCAAGCACAGCACCGCCGAGCTGGACAGCGCCAGCGGCGAGCTGAATGCCATCGCCACGCTGATGGCCGGCGGCACCCGCGAGCAGTTCTCGCGCACCGACCAGGTGGCCACGGCGATGCACGAGATGTCCGCCACCGCCCAGGAAGTGGCGCGCCACGCCGCCGACGCCGCCCGCGCCGCCGACGATGCCGACAGCTCCGCCCAGCAGGGCGAGCGGGTGATGCAGGCGACCATCCAGAGCATCACCGGCATGCGCGGCGAGATCGACTCCACGGCCGAGGTGATCCGCCGCCTGGAGAACGACAGCGGCCGCATCAGCAAGGTGCTGGAAGTGATCCGTGGCATCGCCGAGCAGACCAACCTGCTGGCGCTCAACGCCGCCATCGAAGCCGCTCGTGCGGGTGAGCAGGGCCGTGGTTTCGCCGTGGTCGCCGACGAGGTACGCACCCTCGCCCAGCGCACCGCTGAATCCACCGCCGAGATCCACCAGATCATCGACACGGTGCAGACCGGTGCGGTCAACGCGGTGCGCGCCATCGAGAACGGCCAGAACCGCAGCGAGCAGAGCGTCACCCAGGTCACCGAGGCCGGCGCCATGCTGCAGCGCATCACCGGTGCGGTGGAGGCCATCCGCGACATGAACCGGCAGATCGCCACGGCGGCCGAGGAGCAGACCTCGGTGGCCGAGGACATCTCGCGCAACCTCACCGAAATCACCGCCATCGCCGTGACCAACAACGAAAACGTGCAACGCACCGAGGCGGCCAGCACCCGCCTGCACGAGCTCTCCGGCGAGCTCAACGGGGTCACCCGCCGTTTCAGCGCCTGACGCGTCTCCCGGCACAGGGATGTGCCTTACCCGCCTAACCCGGTAGCACCTGCCGCCCCAACGGCACGACAGGGTTGCACCCCCACCCCGCCCGCTCCCCCGCCCCCCGGTTTTCCACAGCACTTTCCACCACGATCCGCCCCCCATTCCGGCATCCGCTTTCAGCCGAGTGAAATGAGGCGATCCGTGGCGATCTCCGGCGATCTGCAAGGCCCTGAATGGGCATCGTGCCAGCATGTAAACTTTTGCAATTCCGCGCCTTTGACTTGCCCCCGCCAGTGGTACTAAGGTGCACCCCTTGCCTATTCCCAGGCCTCAATCTGCCTTGCCAAGGAACCGGAATATGTTGCTCCGCCGCATGCTCATCATGCTCGGCGTGGTCATCCTCGTGGTGGCTGCGCTTGCCGTTTATAAAGTCTTCTCCATCAAACAGCAGATCGCCATGTTCACGGCGCCGAAACCGGCCATCAGCGTCTCGGCGGCCAAGGCCTTGGAGCAACCCTGGCAGGAGCGCCTGCCGGCCATCGGCTCGCTCAAGGCCTTCCAGGGCGTCGACCTGACCGTGGAAGTCGGTGGCACCGTGCAGGACGTGCTGTTCCTCTCCGGAGAGAAGGTCACCCTCGGCCAGCCGCTGATCCAGATGGACAGCGACGTGGAGAAGGCCAGCCTGGCCACCGCCGAAGCGACCCTGGCCCTGGCCCGCGTGGAGTTCGAGCGCGGCCGCAGCCTGGTGAACCGGCAGAACATCTCCAAGAGCGAGTTCGACCGCCTCTCCTCGGAGCTGCAGAAATCCACCGCCAGCGTTGCCCAGCTGAAAGCCATGCTGGCGAAGAAGCGCATCGTCGCGCCCTTCTCCGGCACCATCGGCATCCGCCAGGTGGACGTGGGTGACCTCCTCTCCTCGGGCACCACCATCGCCACCCTGCAGGACCTCGGCACCCTGTTCGTCGACTTCTACCTGCCCGAACAGGCGGTGCCCAAGCTCGCCAT
This sequence comes from Pseudomonas sp. PDM13, assembly GCF_025685765.1. Classification (NCBI taxonomy): domain Bacteria; kingdom Pseudomonadati; phylum Pseudomonadota; class Gammaproteobacteria; order Pseudomonadales; family Pseudomonadaceae; genus Pseudomonas; species Pseudomonas sp. PDM13. The sequence goes on from NZ_JAOTQU010000003.1 coordinate 76,292, forward strand.
CGGCCAGCGTGTACGCATCAACGTGGCCGCCTACCCGGGCGAGTTCTTCGAAGGCACGGTCGCGGCGATCAACCCCAAGGTCGAGGACAGCACCCGCAACCTGCAGGTCCGCGCCATGCTGCAGAACCCCGACAACAAGCTGCTGCCGGGCATGTTCGCCAACCTCGAAGTGCTGCTGCCGGGCGATACCGCGCGCATCGTCGTGCCGGAAACCGCCATCACCTACACCCTCTACGGCAACTCGGTCTACGTGATCGACGCCAAGAAGGGCGAAGACGGCCAGGTGCAGAAGGACGACAAGGGCGAGCCGATGCTGGTGGTCGAGCGCCGCTTCGTCGAGACCGGCCCGCGCCGCGACGGCAAGGTCGTAGTGCTCAAGGGCCTGGCCAATGGCGAGCAGGTGGTGACCGCCGGCCAGTTGAAGCTGGACAACGGCTCCCATGTCGCCATCGCCGACGACCAGGCCCTGCAGCCGCAAACGGACAAACAAGCCAGCGCCGGGCAATAAGGCCCGGCGCCAAGGAATACCGATATGGCTTTTACAGATCCCTTCATCCGTCGCCCGGTACTGGCGACCGTGGTCAGCCTGCTGATCGTGCTGCTGGGCTTCCAGGCCTTCAGCAAGCTGGTGATCCGCCAGTACCCGCAGATGGAAAACGCCCTGATCACGGTGACCACCGCCTACCCCGGTGCCAACGCCGAGACCATCCAGGGCTACATCACCCAGCCCCTGCAGCAGAGCCTGGCCAGTGCCGAAGGCATCGACTACATGACGTCGTCGAGCCAGCAGAACCTGTCGATCATCTCGATCTACGCGCGCATCGGCTCGAACTCCGACCGCCTCTTCACCGAACTGCTGGCCAAGGCCAACGAGGTGAAGAACCAGCTGCCGCAGGACGCCGAGGACCCGGTGCTGTCCAAGGAAGCGGCCGACGCTTCGGCGCTGATGTACATCAGCTTCTACAGCGACGAGCTGTCCAACCCGCAGATCACCGACTACCTGTCGCGGGTGATCCAGCCCAAGCTGGCCACCCTGCCGGGCATGGCGGAAGCGGAAATCCTCGGCAACCAGGTCTTCGCCATGCGCCTGTGGCTGGACCCGGTGCGGATGGCCGCCTACGGCGTCACCGCCGGCGACGTCAGCGATGCCGTGCGCAAGTACAACTTCCTCTCGGCCGCCGGCCAGGTGAAGGGCGAGTACGTGGTGACCAGCATCAACGCCACCACCGACCTCAAGTCCCCCGAAGCCTTCTCCGCCATCCCGGTGAAGACCCAGGGCGACAGCCGCGTGCTGGTGCGTGATATCGCCCGGGTCGAGATGGGCGCCGAGAACTACGACTCCATCAGCTCCTTCGATGGCATCCCCTCGGTCTATATCGGCATCAAGGGCACCCCCAGCGCCAACCCACTGGACGTGATCAAGCATGTGCGCGAGATCATGCCGGAGCTGGAATCCCAGCTGCCGCCGAACCTCAAGGTCTCCATCGCCTACGACGCCACGCGCTTCATCCAGGCGTCCATCGACGAGGTGGTGAAGACCCTGGGCGAGGCGGTGCTGATCGTCATCGTGGTCGTGTTCCTGTTCCTCGGCGCCTTCCGCTCGGTGCTGATCCCGGTGATCACCATCCCGCTGTCGATGATCGGCGTGCTGTTTTTCATGCAGCTGATGGGCTACTCGATCAACCTGCTGACGCTGCTGGCGATGGTGCTCGCCATCGGCCTGGTGGTGGACGACGCCATCGTGGTGGTGGAAAACATCCACCGGCATATCGAAGAGGGCAAGACCCCCTTCGATGCCGCCATCGAGGGCGCCCGCGAGATCGCCGTGCCGGTCATTTCCATGACCATCACCCTGGCGGCGGTGTATGCCCCCATCGGCTTCCTCGACGGCCTCACCGGTGCGCTGTTCCGCGAGTTCGCCCTGACCCTGGCGGGCGCGGTGATCATCTCCGGCGTGGTCGCCCTGACCCTGTCGCCGATGATGTGCTCCAAGCTGCTGCGCCACGAAGAGAACCCGAGCGGCCTGGCCCACAAGCTGGACATGATCTTCGAGCGCCTCAAGCGTCGCTACCAGAGCGCTCTGCACGGCACCCTCAACACCCGTCCGGTGGTGGTGGTATTCGCGGTCATCGTCATGGCGCTGATCCCGATCCTGCTGATGATGACCAAGAGCGAACTGGCCCCCGACGAGGACCAGGGCATCGTGTTCCTCATGGCCAAGGCGCCGCAGCCGACCAACCTGAGCTACCTGAACGCCTACACCGACGAGTTCGTGGACATCTTCAAATCGTTCCCCGAGTACTACTCGTCGTTCCAGATCAACGGCTTCGACGGAGTGCAGGCGGGTATCGGCGGCTTCCTGCTCAAGCCCTGGGATGAGCGCGAGCGCACCCAGATGGAGCTGCTGCAGGAAGTGCAGGGCAAGCTGGACCGCATCCCGGGCCTGCAGATCTTCGGCTTCAACCTGCCGTCGCTGCCAGGCACCGGTGAAGGCCTGCCCTTCCAGTTCGTGATCAACACCCCCAACGACTACGAGTCGCTGCTGCAGGTGACCGAGCGCATCAAGCAGCGTGCGGAAGCCTCGGGCAAGTTCGCCTTCCTCAACGTCGACCTGGCCTTCGACAAGCCGGAAGTGGTGGTGGATATCGACCGGGAGAAGGCCGCGCAGATGGGCGTCTCCATGGAAGACCTCGGCTCCACCCTGGCGCTGCTGCTGGGTGAAGGCGAGATCAACCGCTTCACCATCGACGGTCGCAGCTACAAGGTGATCGCCCAGGTGGAGCGCGCCTACCGCGACAACCCGGACTGGCTGAACAACTACTACGTGAAGAGTGAAAGCGGCGCCATGGTGCCCCTGTCCACGCTGATCTCGGTCCACGACACCGCCCGCCCGACCAAGCTCAAGCAGTTCCAGCAGCTGAACTCGGCGATCATCGAGGGCTTCCCGGTGGTGAGCATGGGTGATGCGGTGGAGACGGTGACGCAGATCGCCCGCGAGGAAGCCCCCCGTGGCTTCGCCTTCGACTACGCCGGCGCCTCGCGCCAGTACGTCCAGGAAGGCAGTGCGCTCTACGTGACCTTCGGCCTGGCCCTGGCGATCATCTTCCTGGTGCTGGCCGCGCAGTTCGAGAGCTTCCGCGATCCGCTGGTGATCCTGGTGACGGTGCCGCTGTCGATCTGCGGTGCGTTGATCCCGTTGTTCCTGGGCATCTCCAGCATGAACATCTACACCCAGGTGGGCCTGGTGACGCTGATCGGCCTGATCAGCAAGCACGGCATCCTGATCGTGGAGTTCGCCAACCAGCTGCGCCGCGACAAGGGCCTGAGCGCCAGGGAGGCGGTGGAAGAAGCCGCGTCCATCCGCCTGCGCCCGGTGCTGATGACCACCGCGGCGATGGTGTTCGGCATGGTGCCGCTGATCCTCGCCAGCGGCGCGGGTGCGGTGAGCCGCTTCGACATCGGCATGGTGATCGCCACCGGCATGTCCATCGGCACGCTGTTCACCCTGTTCGTGCTGCCCTGCGTCTACACCCTGCTGGCCAAGCCGGACCCACGGCCCGCCACCCAGCCGGTGGCAGAGCCCGCCACCAGTCATTGAGCCACGCTGAACGAAAAAGGCCCCGGAGATGCGGGGCCTTTTTTCATTCAAGGGCCGTCAAAGGCGATGCAGTGCCTGCACGCGGCTGCCGAAGGCGCGCTCGTAGGCGGCCAGCAGGCAGGCCCAGTCATCCTCGCGAATGGCCGAATGACGCTTGATCTGGCCGACGTCGTTGAAGGCCGCCCGGGCGTGGGCGAAGCGACGGCGGCTCTTTTCCAGGTCGAGCAGGGCGATCTCCACCGATGCAGGGTCGCTGCCTTCCCCAAGGCGGATGAACACATGCTTGGGATAGAGGCAGCCGTGCTGCCAGCCACCCCGGTGTAGCCGCGCCAGCACCTCGGCCACCTGTCCGAGCACCCGCTCGCGCTCCGCCAGGGTCTCGGGCCGCCCCTCCACCGAGGCGTACCAGCGTTCGAAGTCGGTGAAGCCGTCCAGCGCCTCGGTCACCAGCAGTGCCTGCCAGCCGGCTTCGCCGCCGCGCCGGGCGCCACAGAAGACCAGCCGTGGCACCTTCACGCCGAGGCGCTCAAACGCGCGGATGGCATCCCGTTCACGGAGCACCGTCGGGCGCCCGAAGGGGTGCAGCAGGCTGCGATAGAGGTGGCCGCACTGGCGCTTGCAATACAGCAGGACGCCGTCATCCCGGCGCACCCGTTCCACCCCGCTTTCGCCCCCCCGCCTCAGGTTCGGCGCCTCGACCCACTCGCCACGCCAGTCCCAGAAGTGTTCGAACTGGTGGTCCATGTCGCTTGCAAACGCCATCACACCTGCCGCCATCGGTCGCTCCTTCGTTATCGCCTGGTAGGTTCCGCCATCTCGTAGAGACCGAGACCGTCCGAACGGACGAATGACTCCCACCCTTTTTGTGTCGCTTGCGGTAACAGGAAGGTGCACCGGGTAACCCCGCGCACAACGGCAAGCCCGGGCACGCGCGCCCCTAAAAGGGGCCGCGAAACCTCTATCCCGGGAGTTGCACCGAAATACCCTCTGTAATCGCCGGCTCGTGCCGGGCGAAACTGCAAGGACCGTACCGCTGAAGGGCGTTGCAGGAGGGAAGCTGAAGCGGGGCGAGGTTCATCCGGCTCCCCTGTTGCGTGGAGGAGCCTGGATGAAAGAGCAGCGAGAGCGGATCGCCGGCCAATAAAAAGCCCCGCATGCGCGGGGCTTTGACGTCTTCGAGCAGCTTCTCAGCCTTGCGGCCCCATGCCCTGGGACAGGCCGAACATCAGCAACAGCAATTGCTTGTCGGGCACGGCGGTCTTGTGGCGGGCGTTAGGCGGCAGGGGACAGTAGCCCAGGCCATTGACGCTGATGACCGACGGCGATGGCTCATGCCAGGCCGCCGCGGCGATGGAAGCGACGCCCAGAGCTCCGACGAGGAACAAAGCTCGCGTTATTTCTAACTTCATGATCGCAACCCCTTGATAGCGCTGCCAAACGCTGTGTCTTCACACTAGTTCAATAGTTCACAGTCCGCTTTTTCGAAGTGACGAATGGCATACCTGCGGTAATTTCCACCCGTCGCGGCTCTTGTCCTTAAGCAGCAGCGCACCTCTCAACCACCTGTTCGCCGTCGTGTGCGGCATCGCCGGCTTTCACGACCGTCAGTTGGCAGACGGGCGAGCCTAGCAGCGATTTATTGCAAATCAGGGTCATTTCATCGCTGGCGCCGGCATTCCCGCCCAGCGGTCAGCTCCCTGCGCCTGCCCCTTGAGGTAACAGAACAGGCACGAGGTAACCCTTATGCCCACTCGTGGGGCCCGGCTAGGACAACGGATAGGTCGCCAGGTTTCATGACACCCCCGGTGCAGACGCCTGCGTGCCCTCCCCCCCGGACATCGCCGGTGCTACCCCGGTGCAATGGGAGCCGAACACTGCAAGGTCCGTACCTTCGCCGCGCCTCACGACTGCACAGGGCCACCAGCTTCTGCCGGCGGGCGTCATGCTGCCGTGATGCCGATGTGAAAAAAGTGTCAGCCCGCAGGCCCGACCAGGTCGACACGGAAGTGACAGCCGCCGGAAACGGACGGTGTCAGGCTGACCACCCAGCCCTGGCTCTCGCAGATGCGCTTGACCAGCGACAGGCCCAGCCCAAGGCCGTCGCCGCGTTGCTCCAACCCACGGACGAAGGGCAGGAACATTGCCTCGCGCTGCTCCTCGGGGATGCCGACTCCACTGTCTTCGACGCTGAAGCCGCGCGCGTCCAGGCGCAGCTCGATATGCCCCGAGTCGGTGTAGTGCAGGGCGTTGCGCAGCAGGTTGCCCAGCACCGAACGCAGGAAGGCCGCGTTGAAGCGGGTCTCTGGCGGGTTGCCGGGTTGGTAGTCGAAGCGCAGCCCCTTGGCTTCGATGGGTTCGCGCCAGAGACCGGCCAGCTCTTCCGCCAGGTTGCCGAGGCTGGATTGCGGCACCACCTCGGCCCCCTCGCGCTGGGCGCGGGCGAGCATGAGGAAGGTCTGCACCAGGTCACGCATCTCCTCGCTGGCCCGGCCGATGCGGCGCACCTGCTGGCGCGAGCGCTCGTCGAGGCCGCTGTTCTCCATCAACAGTTCGCAGGAGGTGGCGATCACCATCAGCGGCGTGCGCAGCTCATGGCTGACGTCGCTGGTGAACAGGCGCTCGCGGGTCAGTGCCTCGCGCAGGCGGCCCAGGGTGTCGTCGAAGGCCTGGGCCAATTGGCCCACCTCATCGGAGGCGTAGTCCGGCGCCAGCGGCGGAGCCAGGCCCAGCAGCTGGTCGCGGTGACGGACCTGCCCGGCCAGGCGCACCACCGGCGCGATCACCTTGCGCGCCAGCAACCAGCCCAGCAGCGCCGAGAGCAGCACGCTGAGGATGAAGCCCACCAGCACCACGCCGTAGAGCGCCTGCTCACGGTCCTCGAAATCACTCTGGTCCTGCAGCAGGACGTAGCGGTGGCCGTCGATGTCCCGCACCAGCGCGTGGAACGAGAGCTGGCCTTCGAAGAGTTCGTGGAAGCCCGGCGCCAGCTTGGCGTATTCGACGGGCAAGGCGTAGGGGCCGGTGCCCTCGCCGAAGTAGAAACGGGTGTCGCTATCCAGGCTCGGCGCCCGGCCCTTGGCGAGGTTCTCGTAGAGGATGCGCTCCAGCTCGTTGTTCAGGTCGCGGGAGATCAGCTGTTCCTCGATCAGGTGCACCACTTCGATGATGCCCAGCGAGAAGGTTCCCCCCACCAGCGCCGTCATCAGGGTGAAGGCGATGACGATGCGCCGGGCGAGGCTCTGCCTAAATTCCATCGGCCGACTCCGCCAGGCGGTAGCCGAGGCCGTGCAGGGTGTGCAGCAGGGGTTTGCCGAAGGGCTTGTCGATCACCTGGCGCAGTTGGTGGATGTGGCTGCGCAGGCTGTCGCTGTCCGGGCAGTCGTCCCCCCAGAGCGCCTCTTCCAGAGCCTCGCGACGGACCAGGTGGGGGCTTTTCTGCATCAGCACGGCCAGCAGCTTGAGGCCGATGGGGTTGAGCTTGAGCGGCTTGCCGGCACGGCTGACTTCCAGGGTGTCGAGGTCGTAGCTCAGCTCACCCACCTGCAGGGCGCGCTTGCCGCCGCCCTGGGAACGCCGCAACACCGCTTCGATGCGCGCGGCCAGCTCGGACAGGGCGAAGGGCTTGACCAGGTAATCATCGGCGCCGGACTTGAAGCCTTGCAGGCGGTCGTCCAGCTCGTCCCGCGCGGTGAGCATGATCACCGGCGTATCGCGCCGCGCCTCGTCGCGCAGGCGCCGGCACAGGGCGTAGCCGTCCAGCCCGGGCAGCATGATGTCGAGGACGATCAGGTCGAAGTGTTCGGTGGCGGCCAGGTGCAACCCGGAAAGGCCATCCTGGGCACAGTCGACGCTGTAGCCCTTGAGCTCCAGGTAGTCGGCCATGTTGGCCAGGATGTCGCGATTGTCTTCCACCAGCAAAATCCGCATCTGCAGCTCTCCCGCCTCATCGATTTCCCGGCCCGCTCGGGGCCCCAGGCGCCTTTGACAGTTTTTTCACCCGCGGTTCACGGAGCCACCACGACGGCCACGGCAGATTACGCCCATTCCCTGGCCTGGCAATCCCCCGCCCCGTACTCCGGAGACACCGCATGCCCCCTTCCCTCCCCTCCCGCCCGCTCGCCTATGGCTGGGCCCTGGGCCTGCCCCTGGCGATCATCCTCGCGCTGCTGGTGATCGAGCCGACGCGCCTCGACTTCGCCCTGGCAGACCTGTTCTATCAGCCGGGAACGGGTTTCATCGGCGCCCACAGCTTCTTTCTCGAAGACGTGCTGCACGACCGTGCGAAACAGGCGGTGATCGCCGTCGCGGTGCTGGCGCTGATCGGTTTTGCCGGCAGTTGCCTGTACCGCCCCTGGCACGGCTATCGCCGGCGCCTCGGTTACCTGGTGCTCGCCATGGGCCTGTCCACGGCCATCGTCACGCCGCTCAAGGCCCTCACCGCCGTGCATTGCCCCTGGGACCTGACCCGCTACGGCGGCAGCGAAACCTACACCCCGCTGCTGGCCGAGCGCGCGCCCACCGCCAAGCCCGGCCGTTGCTGGCCAGGCGGCCACGCCAGCAGCGGCTTCACCTTCTTCGCCCTGTACTTCCTGCTGCGCGACCGCAATCGTCTTCTCGCTCGCCTGGCCCTGGCGGGTGCCCTGGCCTTGGGCGGGCTGTTTTCCATTGGACGGATGATGCAGGGCGCGCACTTTCTCTCCCACAACCTGTGGACGGCGCTGCTGGACTGGCTGATCTGCCTGGGCTGCTACCGCTTCATGCTCTATGCGCCCCAGGTAGAGGAGGCGCCACAGCCGGCCACGGAATTGGCGCCTTGATGGCAGCCAACAGCATGGGTCAAGCACCGCCGACCACTTTTCCACAGGCATAAAAAAGCCCCGCACTAGGCGGGGCTTCTTTCAGACCGGATGGACTGGGTGGCTTACATCATGCCGCCCATACCGCCCATGCCGCCCATGTCCGGCATGGCCGGAGCAGCTTTGTCTTCCGGCAGCTCGGCAACGATCGCCTCGGTGGTGATCATCAGGCCAGCGATGGAAGCAGCGGCTTGCAGCGCGGTACGGGTGACTTTGGCCGGGTCGATGATGCCGAACTCGATCATGTCGCCGTACTGGCCGGTGGCAGCGTCGTAGCCGTAGTTGCCCGAACCCTGCTTGACCTTGTCCAGAACCACGGAGGCTTCGTCACCGGCGTTGGCAACGATCTGGCGCAGCGGAGCTTCGACAGCGCGACGCAGGATGTTGATACCAGCGGTCTGCTCTTCGTTGGCACCGGTCAGGTCCTTGATGGCGGCCAGGGCACGAACCAGGGCTACACCACCGCCAGGAACCACGCCTTCTTCCACAGCAGCGCGGGTCGCGTGCAGGGCGTCTTCAACGCGGGCTTTCTTCTCTTTCATCTCGACTTCGGTGGCAGCGCCAACCTTGATCACGGCAACACCGCCAGCCAGCTTGGCCAGACGCTCTTGCAGTTTTTCCTTGTCGTAGTCGGAAGAGGTTTCTTCAACCTGCTTGCGGATCTGGGCAACACGCGCCTCGATGTCGGCCTGCTGACCGGCGCCATCGATGATGGTGGTGTTTTCTTTGCTCAGGACCACGCGCTTGGCGTTACCCAGGTGCTCCAGGGTGGCGCTTTCCAGGCTCAGGCCGACTTCTTCGGAGATGACGGTACCGCCGGTGAGGATGGCGATGTCCTGCAGCATGGCCTTGCGACGGTCGCCGAAGCCCGGAGCCTTGACGGCCGCGACCTTGACGATGCCACGCATGTTGTTGACGACCAGCGTGGCCAGGGCTTCGCCTTCGACGTCTTCAGCCACGATCAGCAGCGGACGGCCGGACTTGGCAACGGCTTCCAGAACCGGCAGCAGTTCGCGGATGTTGGAGATCTTCTTGTCGACCAGCAGCAGCAGCGGGCCGTCGAGCTCGGCCACCATGGTGTCCGGCTTGTTGATGAAGTAGGGCGACAGGTAGCCGCGGTCGAACTGCATGCCTTCTACGACGGACAGTTCGTTTTCCAGGCCCGAGCCTTCTTCAACGGTGATCACGCCTTCTTTACCGACCTTCTCCATGGCTTCGGCAATGATGTTGCCGATGGAGTCGTCGGAGTTGGCGGAGATGGTGCCGACCTGGGCGATGGCCTTGGTGTCGGTGCACGGCTTGGACAGGTTCTTCAGCTCGGCGACGACGGCGGCGGTGGCCTTGTCGATGCCGCGCTTCAGGTCCATCGGGTTGAGGCCGGCAGCGACCGACTTCAGACCTTCGGTGACGATGGCCTGGGCCAGAACGGTAGCGGTGGTGGTGCCGTCACCGGCAGCGTCGTTGGCCTTGGAAGCCACGTCTTTCACCAGCTGGGCGCCGATGTTTTCGATGCGGTCCTTGAGCTCGATTTCCTTGGCGACGGAAACGCCGTCCTTGGTGATCAGCGGGGCGCCGAAGCTGCGCTCCAGAACCACGTTACGGCCTTTCGGGCCGAGGGTGGCTTTAACGGCGTCAGCCAGGGTGTTCACGCCAACGAGCAGTTTTTTACGAGCGGCATCGCCGAATTTTACGTCTTTAGCAGCCATGTTCTTTTTCCTCGAATTCTAGGTGGGAAAGGGGGCGGTTCAGGCTTCGATGACAGCGAGGATTTCGTTCTCGCTCATGACCAGCAGTTCTTCGCCGTCGACCTTGATGGCGTTGCTGCCGGAGTACGGGCCGAATACCACCTGGTCGCCCACTTTTACTGCCAGGGCACGGACTTCGCCGTTGTCCAGAACGCGACCGGTGCCGACGGCAACCACTTCACCGCGGTTCGGCTTCTCAGCGGCCGAGCCCGGCAGCACGATGCCACCAGCGGTCTTGGTTTCTTCTTCGCTGCGGCGGATTACGACGCGATCATTCAGGGGACGAAGCTTCATTGTGTAACTCTCCCAATTAGTGTTTTCCGGCGCCGGTACGGTTGACCGGCGGGTTAGCGAAATCCGGCGGAGCCGGCTGCGGGGTGCGAAGCACTCCGCTGAAGTCTGACCTTGCCCTTGAGGGCAAGGAACCTTGCGGTGACCGATACATAGGGGCGCTCAGAGGTATTTCAAGGGCGACCACCGAAATATTTGCAGGAAGTTCCAGCGAGCCGACCGGAGGCTCAGCGGTCGCGGCGCTCGTACTCGCCTTCGATCACATTGGGGCGGGTCTGCCCGCTGCGGGCGGCGAGATCATCGGCGAAGGCACGCTGGCGCAGGGCCTGCTCCTGGGCGCGTTTGAGCATGCGTCCGATCAGCAGGCGGCGGGTGAAGGGAATAAGGCAGAGCACGCCGAAGATGTCGCTGATGAAGCCCGGCAGCAGCAGCAGGCCGCCACCGACGGCGATCAGCAGGCCTTCGAGCATTTCCTGCTCGGGCATCTCGCCACGGGCGAGCTTCTCCCGCGCGCGCCAGGCCGTGGCGACGCCGGCGACGCGCAACAGCACGCTGCCGAGTACGCCGGTGCCGATGACCAGTAGCAGGGTCGGCAACACGCCGATGGCACTGCCGACCTGGATCAGCACGGCCAGTTCGATGATCGGGAACAGCAGGAAGAGGAACAGAAAGACACGCATCGAGGGATCCTTGACGGAAGAACGGCTTCCGATGGGAATCTAGATGAAGCCGCCCTCCCCCGAATTCAAGCCTCGGGTTCGGCGACGGACGGCCAGCTCTCCGCGCGTGCCAGCGCTACCAAGGCCTGACGGACCGAACCTGGGTTGTTACAGGATGTTGGGAAGGGCAGCCAGTGCACGTTCTGCCCGACGCGTAGGTGGAATCCCTCCGAGTCGATGCTGACCATGTCCGCCGTCTCTCCCGGCAGCCCGCGCAGCGCCAGGTAGTGGACGATGGCCGACTGATGGTCGCTGTTCATGTGCTCGATCATGCTGCGTTCGGCTTCCCCGGCGAAGGGGTTGGCCAGCACCACCTGGTCGATCCAGTGGATGGCGCCGAAGCCGCCGATGAAACGCGCGCGCACCGGCTCCAGCACCCAGAAGTCGAAGTCGTGGGTCTGGTGATAGTCCTGGGACTGGGGGAAGAAGCGGTAGTAGCGCTCACTAGCCGCCGCGATCTCGGCCGCGTCGGTGATCTGGCGGGCTTCGGCGAGCAGGGTCAGGCGACCGACGGCCTGGATGTCATCGGCGCCGCGCTCCCCCACCAGCAACGAGCATTTGGGGTCTTTTTGCAGGTTGTGGGTGTGCTGGGCGATACGGCTGATAAGGATCAAGGGTCGGCCGGCGGCGTCCAGGCAATAGGGTGCCACTGATCCGAAAGGGAAGCCCGGCATGGCCTTGGACAGGGTGGAGAGGACGCCGCGGTATTCCTTGAGCAGCAATTCTCGGGCATTCTTTGCGGCTTTCACGCTCACCTTTTGACTCCTTGCACAGAATCCGTCGAAAACGGACGGGCAGCCAGAATAGCGGTTCCAGGCTGCCAGCGGGGATACCGCCTCTCATTTCCAATTCTTGGGGAAAAGCATGCAGCTCAAAGACAAGGTCATCATCATCACCGGCGGTTGCCAGGGCCTCGGCCGTGCCATGGGCGAATACCTCGCCGGCAAGGGCGCCAAGCTGGCGCTGGTGGACCTGAACCAGGAAAAACTGGACGACGCCGTGGCCGCCTGCAAGGCCGCCGGCGGTGACGCCCGTGCCTACCTGTGCAACGTGGCCAACGAAGAGCAGGTGACCCACATGGTCGCCCAGGTGGCCGAGGACTTCGGCGCCATCAACGGCCTGGTGAACAACGCCGGCATCCTCCGCGACGGTCTGACCATCAAGGTCAAGGACGGCGAGATGACCAAGATGAGCCTGGCCCAGTGGCAGGCGGTGATCGACGTCAACCTGACCGGCGTCTTCCTTTGCACCCGCGAAGTGGCGGCGAAGATGATCGAGCTGAAGAACGAAGGCGCGATCATCAACATCTCCTCCATCTCCCGTGCCGGCAACATGGGCCAGGCCAACTACTCCGCCGCCAAGGCCGGCGTGGCTGCCGACACCGTGGTCTGGGCGAAGGAACTGGCGCGCTACGGCATCCGCGTGGCGGGCGTGGCCCCCGGCTTCATCGAGACCGACATGGTCGCCAGCATGAAGCCCGAAGCCCTGGAGAAGATGACCTCCGGCATTCCGCTGAAGCGCCTGGGCAAGCCCCAGGAGATCGCTCACTCGGTGGCCTACATCCTGGAAAACGACTACTACACCGGTCGCGTTCTGGAGCTGGACGGCGGCCTGCGCCTGTAAGGGCCCCGCTGCAATGAGAAAGCCCCGCTGATGCGGGGCTTTTTCTTGCCGGTTCGCAGCCTGTAGCCCGGGCTTCAGCCCGGGACAGCCGGTGGGGTGCTTACCAGCCCACACCGAAGCCGACGGTGTAGCGGGTCTCGTCGATCTCGCCTTCGGCGCCCTGGACCATGTCCTTCTCGGCCTTGAGGTTGAGCGAAGCCCAGTCGGTGACCTTGTAGCGCAGGCCCACTTCGGCATCCAGGGAGTAGTCGGCAGCGTTGCCCAGGGGGCGGCCCACTTCGCCGACGGTGAAGAACTCGACGGTCTTGCCCACCAGGTAGCGGTTGTAGTCCCACTTCATGCTGAGCGCGTAGAAGTTGTCCTTCTCGCCATTGGAGTATTCGTAGTCGGTGCGGTTGACCAGGGATGCCAGGGAGAAGGCGCCCAGCTCGTCGTCCCAGAACTGGTAACCGGGACCGGTACCGAGGGTGCGCTGGCGCTCCAGCTCTTCGATCTTGTCGCGCTTGTATTCGGCACGGCCCTGCCAGAAGAACTTGTCGGTGATGAAGCGGTCCAGGGCGTATTCCAGCTCCCAGTTCTCGGTGGTTTTCACGTCGTCCTGGAATTCACGGTTGTATTCGCCGGTGGCGTTGTGGCGCCAGCGGCCGTGGCGGGCCTTGGTCTTGAAGTCGACGTCGTAGTCGTCGGTGTCTTTCTCGGCGCGCTTGTAGTCCAGGGCCAGGTCGACGTTGCCGGACCAGGTCAGGTCCTCGACGAAGGGCTTGGGCTTCATGATCTGCTCGATGCTGGCCAGCTCGACGGTCTTCGGTGCCTCGCCGTTGGCCAGGATCACCTTGCCGGGCTCGGCCGGGCGCAGGGTCTTGGCGCGCTCGCCGGTGACGTCGTCCTGCTTGATCATCAGCTCCTGGTCACTTTCCAGGGTGGCGACCTTGGCCCAATCCAGCGGGATGGAGCCGCCGTATTCGGTTTCCAGCATCAGTTTGCCGCCGTCGAAGACCTTGATCTTGCCGGACAGGCGATCGCCGTTCTTCATCCACACGGTATCGGCGAGCGAGGGGGTCGAAGCAGCCGCAATGGCTAGGCACAGCAGGGTTCTGGACAACATAGGCGGATACACGGGCTCAAGTTCGCGAAAAACCGGGCATTATCCGCAAGCCCGGCGACTGAGCAAGGACTGACCGACGGACAAGCCTCAAGTTCCGCAAAAACGGACCAGCGTGCCCCTGCCGTAGAGCGGTTGTCGCCCCGGGGCCGCCATCCTATTCTGGCAACCACCCCTGCAACCGGCCCCCGCTCCGCCATGGCGACCCGCAAGCCCCGCGCCAACGCGAATCCCCTCGATGACCTGCCGACGGCCAGCCCCGAGATGCGCCGCGAGGCGCTGTACCTGACCCTTGCCCAGGTGCCGCTGGGCAAGGTGGTGAGCTACGGCCAGCTCGGCGAAATGGCCGGCCTGGGCCGTGCCGCACGCTGGGTGGGACGCACCCTGAGCCAGTTGCCGGACGACACGCGCCTGCCCTGGCACCGGGTGATCGCCGCTGGTGGCCGCCTCAGCCTGCCCGCCGGCAGCCCTTCCGGCGATGAGCAACGGGCACGTTTGCGGGCGGAGGGGGTCTTCATCCACAACGAACGGGTGGATATGCGTCGGCACGGCTGGCTTCCCATGCCACCCAAGGGTTAGAGTGCGCGCTTTGTCGCGGTTCCATCGCGTGCTCGTCGTCATGGACCGCCCCGTGATTTCTGGATTACACGCCTGATGTCCCACCGTACCTGGCGCGCCGCCCTGGCCGCCTACGCCAGCCCGGCTACCCTTGCGCTGCTGCTGCTGGGCTTTGCTGCCGGCCTGCCGTACATGCTGGTGTTCTCGACCCTTTCCGTCTGGTTGCGCGAGGCCGGGGTGTCTCGCGAGGCCATCGGTTTCGCCAGCCTCATCGGCCTGGCCTATGCCTTCAAGTGGATCTGGTCACCGCTGCTCGACCAGTGGCGCCTGCCGCTGCTCGGCCGCCTGGGCCGTCGCCGCTCCTGGCTGGTGCTGTCCCAGGGCCTGGTCGCCCTCGGCCTGGTGGGCATGGCGCTGTGCGACCCGCAGCAACACCTGACCTGGCTGATCGCCGTAGCGGTGGTGGTGGCCTTTGCTTCGGCCACCCAGGACATCGCCGTCGACGCCTACCGCCTGGAAATCGCCGATGACAGCCGCCAGGCCGCCCTCGCAGCGAGCTACATGCTCGGCTACCGGGTTTCTGCGCTGCTGGCCACTGCCGGCGCGCTGTATTTCGCCGAGTGGTTCGGTTCCACCACCCTGACCTACGAATACGGCGCCTGGGCCGGCACCTACCTGCTGTTCGCCCTGCTGATGCTGCCCGGCCTGATCACCAGCCTGTGGATGCGCGAGCCGCACATCGATGTGCAGGTGCAGACCCATACCTCGCGCTTCAAGCTCAAGGACCAGCTGGCCTCGGTGCTGATCCTGCTGGTGATGCTGATTTCCCTGCCGGCGATGATCACCGGCATGCTCGACCGCGCCTGGCCGCGTGCCCTGCTCTACTTCCTCTTCCTCGTAGCCTGCCTGTCGCCCTGGGGCCGCCGCCAGATCGCCCCGGTGCGCGAACTGCTCAGCCAGCAACGCCGCCAGTTGCTGGTAGCCGCGCGGGGCCGGGTCATCCCCAACTTCGACTTCGTCCACCAGGCCGTCTCGATGATCGTGCTGATCGTGATCCTGGTGACCACGGCCGCCGCCATCAAGGCCTATGCCTCCGGCGCCTGGCCCCGGGGCACGCTGTTCGTGCTGATCGCCATGGCCTGCTTCTCGGCACCCGGGCGCCTGCTGATGGCCCCGGTGGTGACGCCGATCAGCGAATTCGTCCAGCGCTACCGCTGGCAGGCCCTGCTGCTGCTCGGGCTGATCGCTACCTACCGCATGTCCGACAC
This sequence comes from Pseudomonas sp. PDM13, assembly GCF_025685765.1. NCBI lineage: Bacteria > Pseudomonadati > Pseudomonadota > Gammaproteobacteria > Pseudomonadales > Pseudomonadaceae > Pseudomonas > Pseudomonas sp. PDM13. The sequence goes on from NZ_JAOTQU010000003.1 coordinate 92,052, forward strand.
GGTGATGGGGGTGATGGCCAACGTCTTCTACATCGACCAGGGCTTCACCAAGGAGCAGATCGCCAGCGTCAGCAAGCTCTTCGGCCTGATCATGACCCTGCTCGGTGCCGGTGCCGGCGGCCTGCTCATCGTGCGCTTCGGCATCCTGCCGATCCTGTTCATAGGCGGCGCGGCCTCGGCGGCGACCAACCTGATGTTCGTGGTGCTCAGCGACATGGGCCCGCACCTGAACATGCTGATCCTCACCATTTCCTGCGACAACTTCAGTGCGGGACTCGCCACCTCGGCCTTCGTGGCATACCTGTCGAGCCTGACCAACCTGAAGTTCTCGGCGACCCAGTACGCCCTGCTCAGCTCCATCATGCTGCTGTTGCCACGCCTGATCGGCGGCTACTCGGGCGTGATGGTCGACAGCCTCGGCTACCACCAGTTCTTCCAGCTCACCGCGCTGCTCGGTGTGCCGACCCTGGTGCTGATCCTGGTGCAATGGAGCCGCGAGCGCAGGCAGCGCAACGGTGCCGGTACAGCCCCGGAAGAACCAGTGACACCCACCGCCGTGCAGCCGTCCCAGGCGCAGGGCAGTTCGGAACAGCCATGAAAAAGGCCGGCGATCGCCGGCCTTTTCCGTTGCAGCAGGACTTCAGGCAGTCGTGGGCACCACCTGCACCATGCGCGGGGGCTGGGCGAGCTGCACGCCCGCCTCCTGCAGCTTGTCGCGTACCGATTCGTTGAGCATGAAGATCACGCCCCAGTAGTCGGCATTGGACGTCCACATGCGCAGCGACAGGTTGATCGAGGTATCCCCCAGCGCGGAGACCACCACCACCGGTGCCGGGTCTTTTTGCACGCGCGGATCCTCGGCCAGCTTGAGCAGCACCTCGCGGGCCTTGGCCAGGTCGCTGGCGTAGTCGACCTTGACGTCGTAGAGCACCTGCCGGGTGGGCTGGTTCGAGTAGTTGGTGATGATGCCGTTGGACAGCGCGCCGTTGGGCACGATGACCGTCTTGTTGTCACCGGTGCGCAGCACGGTGTGGAAGATCTGGATGTGGTCCACCGAGCCCATCACGCCCTGGGCCTCGATGAAGTCGCCGGCCTTGAACGGGCGGAACAGGAGGATCAGCACGCCACCGGCGAAGTTCGCCAGGCTGCCTTGCAGCGCTAGGCCGATGGCCAGACCGGCGGCACCGATGGCGGCGATGAAGGAGGTGGTTTCGATGCCGATCATCGAGGCCACGCTGACCAGCAGCAGCACCTTGAGGATCATGTTGGCGAGGCTGCCGATGAAGCTGTGCAGGGTCCTGTCCACACGGCGCAGCGCCAGCAGGTTGCTGACGCGATCGGTCACGCGGTTGATCAGCCACCAGCCGATCAGCAGGGTGAACAGCGCCAGGGTGAGCTTGCCGCTGTATTCGAGGATGATCGGCAGCCACCCTTCCGATCGGCGGATCAATTCGTCGACGGTTATATCCACACGCACTCTCCTTTCTTGCCTTCACTGAAACGAAACCGCCATGGACAAAGCCATGGCGGTAAAGTCGCTGACCTTGCATTTTGCGACGCGGGTCAGCGGCGAAGGTTCAAAAAAGCAGTGTCAGTCGCGGAAGTTGGTGTACTGCAGCGGGAAGTCCAGAGGCTCGGCACGCAGCACCGCAATGGCTTCCTGCAGGTCGTCGCGCTTCTTGCCGGTGACACGCACCTGCTCGCCCTGGATCGCGGCCTGGACCTTGAGCTTGCGCTCCTTGATCAGCGCGACGATCTTCTTCGCCAGCTCCTTCTCGATGCCTTCGCGGAAGGTCACTTCCTGCTTGACCACCTTGCCGGACGCGAAGTGATCCTTGATCTCCATGCAGTGGATGTCGATCTTGCGCTTGATCAGGTTGCTGCGCAGGATGTCGAGCATCTGCTCGAGCATGAAGTCGGCTTCGGCGGTCAGGGTGACGGCCTTGTCCTTGCTCTCGAAGCTGCACTTGCCGCGCAGGTCGAAGCGGCGATCCAGTTCCTTGATCGCGTTGTCCACCGCGTTGGTGAGCTCGTGTTTGTCCAGCTCGGACACCACGTCGAACGATGGCATGGGATTCCTCCAGATAGACGGCGCGACCCACATCACGTAAGGAAGGCGCCTGGCTTGACGGTAAAAAAAGCGGGCCCATTATAACTGAGCAATGGGTACCTATTTTTGCAGGATTGCATGGCAGCGACGCATTCAGCTCTAACAGGCGGACGCAAAACCTGCTGAAATAGGCACTGATAGCACCAAGCCACCACCACCAACCTTCGCCACTTCCTTGCGAGCCTGCCATGCCCAACCCTCATCTCAGCATCCTGGTGGTGGACGACGCCAAGTTCTCCAGCGCCATGATCGGTCGTGCCCTGACCCAGGCCGGTTATCAGGATGTCCGCTTCGCCAGCAGCGCAACGGAAGCCTTGCGCCTGCTCGAGGAGCGCCCCGCCAATGTATTGCTGGCGGACTGGCTGATGCCCGAGATCGACGGCCTCGAACTGACCGCACGGGTGCGCCAGCTGGACGAGATGATCGACCACTACACCTACATCATCCTGCTCACCGGCAAGGAAGGTGAAAACGTGCTGGGCGAAGCCTTCGACCGCGGTGTCGACGACTTCATCAGCAAGGCGGCCATGAACGAACAACTGGTGCCTCGCGTCTACGCGGCGGACCGCCTGTGCAACACCCTGCAGCGCCTGCTCCACGAAAACCGGCTGATGACCCAGAACATCGCCAGCCTGGAGCAACGCAACCTGGTGGACTCGCTGACCGGCCTCGGCAACCCGCGCTACCTGCGTCAGAAGCTTTCCGACAGCCTGCGCCAGGTCGAGTCCCGCGGCGGTGCCCTGTGCTACCTGCTGATCGGCCTGCATGACGCCCCCGCGCTGCGCGTGCAGTACGGCAGCGAGTTCTACAACGAGCTGCTCCACGGCGTCGCCCGCCGCCTGCAGCAGCTGGTGCGCCCGCTGGACGTACTGACCCGCCTGGACGACAACCACTTCGGCCTGATCACCCTGCTCGAGGACCTCCACGAGTGCTCCCCCAGCAGCTTCAAGCGCCTGCATGAAGGCCTCAACCTCAAGGCCTTCAAGACCAGCGAAGGCTTCATCACCCTCAAAGCCGGCATCAGCCTGGTGGGGATGGATGGCAAGGCCCTGCCGGTGGATGTCGAGATACTGATCGACCAGGCCGCCAAGCTGCTGCCCGAGTCCTACGCCAGCGGCCGCGTGAGCGCGATACGCCTGCCCCTGCCATGACCTGGCACGTCCTCGGCATCGGCAGCCTCGGCAGCCTGTGGGCCATGCGCCTGGCCCGTGCCGGCGTGCCGGTGCGCCTGTTGCTCCGTGACCCGCAACGCCTGGCGGCCTACCACCAGGCTGGCGGCCTGACCCTGGTGGAACAGGGCCAGGCACAACGCCTCGAACTGCCCGCCGAAACCCTCGATGCCCCGACGCCCATCCAGCGCCTGCTGGTGGCCTGCAAGGCCTACGACGCCGAAGCCGCGGTCGCAGCGCTCCTGCCACGCCTGGCGCCCGGCGCCGAGCTGGTGCTGCTGCAGAACGGCCTCGGCAGCCAGGACGCCGTCGCTGCCCGTGCGCCTCAAGCCCGCTGCATCCTGGCCTCCAGCACCGAGGGCGCCTTCCGCGATGGCGACTTCCGCGTGGTCTTCGCCGGCCACGGCTTCACCTGGCTGGGCGACCCGCACGCCACCGCAGCGCCCTCCTGGCTCGATGAACTGGAGCGCGCCGGCATCCCCCACGGCTGGACGCCGGACATCCTGTCGCGGCTATGGCGCAAGCTCGCGCTCAATTGCGCGATCAACCCGCTGACCGTGCTCAACGACTGCCGCAATGGTGGCCTCGTCGAGCACCCGGCCCAAGTGCAGCAACTATGCGCCGAGCTGGCCGAGCTGCTGCAGCTGTGTGGCCAGCCGGCCGCCGCCGAAGGCCTTCACGACGAAGTGGGCCGGGTGATCCAGGCCACTGCCGCCAACTACTCCTCCATGTACCAGGACGTGGCGGCCAAACGCCGCACCGAGATCGGCTACCTGCTCGGCTACGCCTGCGCCGCGGCCGAGCGCCATCGCCTGGTACTGCCCCACCTGCAGGCCCTGCTCAGGCGCTTGCAGGGGCACCTGGCCGAGCGCGGATTGCCGCTGGACTGACCCCGCGCTACCCTGCCGACAGCCCAACCGCCTGGATTCCGCCCCTTGAACAGCCTGCGCCAGCGCCTCGAAAACCTGTCCGTCGGCCGAAAGCTGCTGGCCGCCCTGCTGGTCCTGGTGACCACCGTACTGCTGATCGCCAACCTGGCCTTCATCAGCGCCGCCTATTGGATCTCCCAGGAGAGCATGGCGCCCCAGGCCCTGCAGACCCTGGGTCGGCTCTTCGCCACCGCGCCGCTTTCCCGCGAGGCCCTGTCCTCTCCCGAGGCCGCTCGCGACCTGCTCGACCAACTGGACAGCTACGCCCCGCTGCGCGCCGCCGCTCTCTACGACGGCCAGGGCGAGCTGCTGGCGCAGCTGATCAGCGGCAGCACCCTCAAGCTGCCGCAGCACGCCGAGAAGCTGCAACGCTGGCGCCTGCACGAATTCCGCACCAGCCAGGTGGTCGAACTGCCCCAGGACAACGGCCCACCCGGCCACCTGCTGCTGGTGGCTTCCAGTGAGCTGCCCGGGGCCTTCTACACCGGCACCCTTACCGCCAGCCTGGCGATCCTCGCCAGCAGCGTGCTGCTCTGGCTGCTGGTGGCGCGGCAGATCCGGCGCATGGTCACCGGGCCGATCCGCCGCCTGGAAGAACTGTCGCGCCAGGTCACCCGCGAGGAGAACTACGCCCTGCGCGCCCAGCGTGGGCACCGCGACGAACTGGGCAGCCTGGCCGATGCCTTCAACACCATGCTCAGCCGCATCGAAGCCCGCGAGCAGCAACTCAAGCGCGCCCGTGACGACTCCCAGGCCGCCGTCGACCAGGCCCAGGCGATGGCCGAGGAGACCCGCCACTCCAACCGCAAGCTGGAGCTGGAAGTGCAGGTGCGCAGCAAGATCGAGAAGAAGCTCACCGGCTTCCAGAACTACCTCAACAGCATCATCGACTCGATGCCCTCGGCGCTCATCGCCCTGGACGAACAGCTCTACGTCACCCAGTGGAACCAGGAAGCCACCGCGCTTTCCGGCACCACGCTGGATGATGCCCTGAACCAGCCGGTGTTCCTCGCCTTCCCCTCGCTCAAGCCCTTCCTGCCGCAGATCAAGCTCACCGCCGAGCGCCACAAGGTGGAGAAGGTCGAGCGGGTCAGCTGGCTGCTGGGTGACGAGGTTCGCCACTACGCCCTGACCTTCTACCCGCTGATGGGCGGCACCGGCCGTGGCGTGGTGATCCGTATCGACGACATCACCCAGCGCCTGTCCATGGAAGAGCTGATGGTGCAGTCGGAGAAGATGCTCAGCGTCGGCGGCCTGGCCGCCGGCATGGCCCACGAGATCAACAACCCCCTGGGGGCCATCCTGCACAACGTGCAGAACATCCGCCGGCGCCTGTCACCGGAGCTGGAGAAGAACCTGGAGCAGGCCCGTGCCGACGGTATCTGCCTGGATTCGGTGAACCATTACCTGGAGGCTCGCGAGGTGCCCAAGCTGCTGGACGGCATCTACCAGGCCGGCTCGCGGGCGGCGAAGATCGTCACCCACATGCTGTCCTTCAGCCGCCGCAGCAACCGCCAGTTAGCACCCTGCCTGCTGCCGGTACTGCTGGACCAGGCCGTGGAGATCGCCAGCAACGACTTCGACCTGACCGAGGGTTTCGACTTCAAGGGCATGACCATCACCCGCCTCTTCGACCCCGAACTGGGGCCGGTGCCGGGCACCGCCAACGAACTGGAACAGGTGCTGCTCAACCTGCTGAAGAACGCCGCCCAGGCCATCCACCAGCGCGAGGACGACCTGGAAGGCCACATCACCCTGCGCACCCGCCTGGCGCCGCCCTGGGCGGAAGTCCAGGTGGAGGACAATGGCGTCGGCATCCCCGAGAACGTGCGCAAGCGCATCTTCGAGCCCTTCTTCACCACCAAGGAAGTGGGCCAGGGCACCGGGCTGGGCCTGTCGGTTTCCTATTTCATCATCACCAACAACCACAAGGGCCAGATGGAGGTGCAGTCCAAGCCCGGCCAGGGCACCTGCTTCACCCTGCGCCTGCCGCTGGCCTCCAGCCCCACGGGGACCTGATATGGGCAACCGCCTTTCGAAGATCTACACCCGCACCGGCGACAAGGGTGAAACCGGCCTTTCCGGCAACCGCCGCGTGCCCAAGGACCACCCGCGCATCGAGGCCATAGGCGAGGTGGACTCGCTCAACAGCCAGCTCGGCCTGCTGCTGGCGCAACTGACCGAGCAGCACGGCGCCTGCCCGGCGCTGGGCGAGGTAAGCGAGGTGCTCGCGCCCTGCCAGCACCGCCTGTTCGACCTCGGCGGCGAACTGTCGATGCCTGAATACCAGGTGCTGGAGGAAGGCGAGGTGCAGCGCCTGGAAGCGGCCATCGACCTGTGGAACGAAGAGCTGGGGCCGCTGAAGAACTTCATCCTCCCCGGCGGCTCGGCTCTGGTGGCCCAGGCCCACGTCTGCCGCTCCGCCGCCCGCAGCGCCGAACGCCGCGCCCAGACGCTCAACGCCGAGGAAGCCCTGCGCGGCGAACTGCTGGCCTACCTCAACCGCCTCTCCGACCTGCTCTTCGTCGCCGCACGGTTGATCGCACGGCGCCAAGGAATCGATGAGGTGTTGTGGCAGGCTGCGGCAAAGGCATGAGGCGAAAGCTTCGCGAGCAGAGTTCGCTCCTACGAAATAGAGCGTCTGGGGAATGGAGTGAGTTGCGAGACATGAGAGGGAATCTGATGTGCAACGCTATCGAGGCGAGGCCCTGCGTCGCGGGCGCTTTTCCGAGACGGGTCGAGTCTACCTGCTAACCACGGTCACCCACGGGCGCCGGCGGCTGTTCGACGATTTTCATACAGGCCGGAAAGTGGTCGAACAACTGCGCGAAACCCAGTCCAGCGGACTGGCGCAAACGCTTTGCTGGGTGCTGATGCCGGATCACCTGCACTGGCTGGTCCAGTTGGAGCACGGCTCCCTGCACCGCTTGGCACAACGTTTCAAATCCCGTAGCGCCAAGGCAGTCAATCAACACCTCGGAACACAAGGGCAGGTCTGGCAGAAGGGCTACCACGACCGTGCCCTGCGCGCGGAAGAGGATCTGATCGATCTGGCCCGCTACGTGGTGGCCAACCCGTTGCGGGCTGGCCTGGTCAGCCGGATTGCCGACTACCCGCTATGGGATGCAGTCTGGCTGGACCCACCGTAGGAGCGAGCTCTGCTCGCGAATCGCTCTCGCTCAGCCTTGCGGCCAGAAAGCCCTGATCCCCGCCACGCCCTGGGCGCCGGTCTGCCAGGCGCGCTGGAGGTCGTCCGGGCCGACGCCGCCGAGCAGGAATACCGGTTTGTTGAATCGACGGATCATCTCCTGGGCGGCGTCCCAGCCCAGCGGCTGGGCGTCGGGGTGGGTCTGGGTGGCCTGCAGCGGTGACAGGGTGACGAAGTCCACGCCCATCTCGGTGGCCAGCTCCAGTTCTTCCGCGCTGTGGCAGGACGCCGCCAGCCAGCGTTCCTTGGGGAACGGACGGCCGCGGGGTGCATAGCGGCGCAACTGGTCGGCGGTGAGGTGCCAGCCTGCGGCGGGGAAGTCCCCCAGCCACTCCAGCGGACCCTTGAGCATCAACTGGGCGCGGCGGGCGCAGAGGCCCTGGATATCCACCGCCAGGTCGCGGTACTGGGCATCGAACATGTTCGGCGCGCGCAGCTGGATCAGGCGCGTGCCATTGGCCAGCGCGGCGCGAACGCCTTGCAGCAGCTCCTGGGGCTCCAGTTCGTCCGGCGTGATCAGGTAGCGATCGGGCAGGCGTGCGGCGGCCAGGATCGGTTGGTTGGCGGCGGGGAATTCGTAGTCGGCCAGCTCCTGCTCGGTGACCCAGGCCAGGGGCTGGCCTTCGGCGCCATGGGGCTCGCCCGTGAAGGCAGAGACTTCCCAGACATCCAGCAGCACCTGCTTGTCGGGGTAGTCGTGGTGCACCTGGATCAGCGGCCGGGCCGAGCTGACGCGAATGCCCAGCTCTTCCTCCAGCTCCCGCGACAGGGCGACCTGAACGGCTTCGCCCTCCTCCACCTTGCCGCCCGGGAACTCCCACAGGCCGCCCTGGTGCTTGTCGTCCGGCCGGCGTGCGATCAGCACCCGGCCGTCGGCGCCACGGATGACCGCAGCCGCCACGTGCACTCGCTTCATTCGATGATCTCCGTTTCCTGCAGGGCGGCCTGGTACCAACGCTGGAACGCGGGCCACCGGTAGATGGTGTCGACATAGGCCGCGGCTTCGGCGGGAAGCTCCACGGCGTAGCTGCGCAGGCGGCTGGCCACCGGCGCGTAGAAGGCATCGGCGATGCTGGCATGGCCGAACAGGTAGGGGCCGTCCTGGCCGAAGCGGCGGCGGCAGTCGGACCAGATGGCGCAGACGCGGCGGATGTCCTCGGCGGCCTCTTCCGGGATGCCATCGAGCGCCTGGTTGCGCTTCAGGTCCATGGGCATGTGGCTGCGCAGGGCGACGAAGCCGCTGTGCATCTCGGCGCAGATGGAGCGGGCATGGGCACGGGCCGCCTGGCCGAAGGGCCAGAGATGGGCTTCGGGGAAACGCTCGGCGAGGTATTCGGCGATGGCCAGGGAATCCCAGATGACGCCGTCGGCTTCGGTTTCCAGCACCGGCACCTTGGCGGTGGGCGAACGCGCCAGCAGGCGTTTATGGCTATCGGCGGCGTAGAGCGGGATGCGCAGTTCCTCGTAGGGGGCGCCGGTCAGCTCCATGGCCAGCCAGCCGCGCAACGACCAGGAGGAGTAGTTCTTGTTGCCGATAACCAGGGTGAGTGCCATGCGTTTCTCCTTGAGCCCGATGGTTTGTCCAGGCGGGTCGATGGACCTTAAAAGGCGCATGCGGGGATGGCAAATTCCCATTGCTCATGGGGCCATGAACGCCGGGAATGCCAGGGACGAGCATCAGCGCAGCCGCAGGCGAACCTGCGGCTGCGTCGGGCTCAGGTGCGGTATTCCGCGTTGATCTTGACGTACTCGTGGGACAGGTCGGTGGTCCAGATGGTTTCGCTGCAACCACCACGACCCAGCTCGATACGGATGCCGATCTCTTCGCGGGCCATCACGGCGGCGCCCTGGTCCTCGGTGTAGGTGGCCGCGCGGCCGCCCTTGCTGGCGATGCAGACATCACCGAGGAACACGTCGATCTTGCTCACGTCCAGCTGCGGTACGCCGGCCCGGCCAACGGCGGCGAGGATGCGCCCCCAGTTCGGGTCGGAGGCGAACAGCGCGGTCTTGATCAGCGGCGAGTGGGCCACGGCATAGGCGACGTCCAGGCACTCCTGGTAGGTGCCGCCGCCGTTCACCTGCACGGTGACGAACTTGGTGGCGCCTTCACCGTCACGGACGATGGCCTGGGCCACTTCCATGGAGACTTCCAGCACGGCCTGCTTGAGCGCGGCGAACAGCTCGCCGCTGGCTTGGGTCACTTCCGGCAGTGCGGCCTGGCCGGTGGCGACCAGCATGCAGCAGTCGTTGGTGGAGGTATCGCCATCGATGGTGATGCGGTTGAAGGACTTGTTGGCAGCATCGCGCAGCAGGTCCTGCAGCACGCCCTGGGCGACCTTTGCGTCGGTGGCGATGTAGCCGAGCATGGTGGCCATGTTGGGCTTGATCATGCCGGCGCCCTTGCTGATGCCGGTGACGGTGACGGTGACGCCGTCGTGCACGAACTGGCGACTGGCACCCTTGGGCAGGGTGTCGGTGGTCATGATGCCGGTGGCGGCAGCAGCCCAGTTGCCTTCGGCGAGGTCGGCCAGGGCATCGCCCAGGGCGGCTTCGATTTTCTCGACCGGCAGCGGCTCGCCGATCACACCGGTGGAGAACGGCAGCACCTCGGTGGCATCGACGCCCGCCAGCTCGGCCAGACGCGCGCAGGTGCGTTCGGCGGCAGCCAGGCCCGGCTCGCCGGTGCCGGCGTTGGCGTTGCCGGTGTTGGTCAGGAAGTAGCGCACGGGACCGAGGACGCGCTTCTTGGAGAGGATCACCGGGGCGGCGCAGAAGGCGTTGAGGGTGAACACGCCGGCTACGGTGGAGCCTTCGGCGCAGCGCATGACCACTACGTCCTTGCGGCCTGGGCGCTTGATGCCGGCAGAGGCGATGCCGAGTTCGAAACCGGGAACCGGGTGCAGGGTGGGCAGGGGGCCGAGACCAACAGCCATGGAAGCGCTCCTTGTCGTGTCGTCAGGTGAAGCGACGGTGCCGGAGCGCCGCCGTTCTGGGGATGTCGAGTTGAAAACGCCGCGAGCGGCTGAGCCGGTCGCGGCGTGGGGAACTACAGCTTAGCCTCAGCTGATCTGGCCGTGGCAGTGCTTGTATTTCTTGCCGGATCCGCAGGGGCAGGGTTCGTTGCGGCCGACCTTGGGCTCGGTGCGAACCGGCGCAGCGGCAACGGCTACGTCGCCCTCTTCGCCCAGCTCCTGGGGCTCTTCGAGACCCGGGGCTTCGGCGTGCTGGAACTGCATGCGCTTGGCCAGTTCCTCGGCCTCGCGGCGCAGGCGGGCCTCTTCCTCGGCCGGGTCTTCACGACGGACCTGGACATGGGACAGCACACGGATGGTGTCGCGACGGATGGAATCCAGCAGCTCCTGGAACAGGGTGAAGGATTCGCGCTTGTATTCCTGCTTGGGGTTCTTCTGTGCGTAGCCGCGCAGGTGGATGCCGTGGCGCAGGTGATCCATGGTGGACAGGTGGTCCTTCCACAGGTCGTCCAGCACGCGCAGCAGCATCTGCTTCTCGAAGGAGCGCAGGGCTTCGGCGCCGGCGAGCTCTTCCTTCTCGTTGTAGGCGATGGTCAGTTGCTCGAGGATCTTCTCGCGCAGGGTGTCTTCGAACAGCTTGTCGTCTTCGTCCAGCCACTGCTGAATCGGCAGCTTGATGCCGAAGTCGCTGTAGAGCGCCATTTCCAGGCCGGTGATGTCCCACTGCTCGGGCAGGGACTGCGGCGGGATGTGGCTGTCGATGGTGCGGCCCAGCACGTCTTCGCGGAACTCGGCGATGGTCTCGCCGATGTCGTCGGCGGCGAGCAGGCTGTTGCGCATGTGGTAGATCACCTTGCGCTGTTCGTTGGCCACGTCGTCGAATTCGAGGAGCTGTTTGCGGATGTCGAAGTTGCGGCCTTCGACCTTGCGCTGGGCCTTCTCGATGGCGTTGGTGACCATGCGATGCTCGATGGCTTCGCCGGACTGCATGCCCAGGGCCTTCATGAAGTTCTTCACCCGGTCGGAGGCGAAGATGCGCATCAGGCTGTCTTCCAGCGACAGGTAGAAGCGGCTGGAGCCCGGGTCACCCTGGCGACCGGCACGGCCGCGCAGCTGGTTGTCGATACGGCGGGATTCGTGGCGCTCGGACGCGACCACATGCAGGCCGCCGGCCTCGATCACCTGCTGGTGACGCTTCTGCCAGTCGGCCTTGATCTGCGCGACCTGCTCTTCGGTGGCGTTCTCCAGGGCGGCGACTTCGACCTCCCAGTTGCCGCCGAGGAGGATGTCGGTACCACGGCCGGCCATGTTGGTGGCGATGGTCACGGCGCCAGGACGACCGGCCTGGGCGATGATCTCGGCTTCCTTCTCGTGGTACTTGGCGTTCAGTACCTTGTGCTCAATGCCACCCTTGACCAGCAGCTGCGAGACGTACTCGGAGCTTTCGATCGAGGCGGTACCCACCAGCACCGGACGGCCATTGGCCTGGCAGTCCTTGATGTCGGTGATGATGGCGGCGTACTTCTCTTCCTGGGTCAGGTAAACCAGGTCGTTGAAGTCCTTCCGGGCGATCGGGCGGTGAGTCGGGATCACCATCACTTCGAGGCCGTAGATCGAATGGAATTCGAAAGCTTCGGTGTCGGCGGTACCGGTCATGCCGGACAGCTTGGAGTAGAGGCGGAAGTAGTTCTGGAAGGTGGTGGAGGCCAGGGTCTGGCTCTCGGCCTGGATGTTCAGGCCTTCCTTCGCTTCGATGGCCTGGTGCAGGCCTTCGGAGAGGCGGCGGCCGGGCATGGTACGGCCGGTGTGCTCGTCGATCAGCAGGACCTGGTCGTTCTGCACGATGTATTCGACGTTGCGGTGGAACAGGGTGTGCGCGCGCAGGCCGGCGTAGACGTGGGTCAGCAGGCCCAGGTTGTGCGCGGAGTACAGGCTCTCGCCTTCGGCCAGCAGGCCAGCCTGGGTGAGCATGTCTTCGATGAACTGGTGGCCCTGTTCGTTGAGCTCGACCTGGCGGGTCTTCTCGTCGACCGAGTAGTGGCCTTCCTGGACGACGTTGCCCTCTTCCGGCTCGACGTGCTTCTTGAGCCGCGGGATCAGCGCGTTGATCTGCATGTACAGCTTGGAGCTGTCTTCGGCCTGGCCGGAGATGATCAGCGGGGTACGCGCTTCGTCGATGAGGATGGAGTCCACTTCGTCGATCACGGCGAAGTTCAGCTCACGCTGGAATTTGTCTTCCAGGCTGAAGGCCATGTTGTCGCGCAGGTAGTCGAAGCCGAATTCGTTGTTGGTGCCGTAGGTGATGTCGGCGGCGTAGGCGGCGCGCTTCTCTTCCGGCGGCTGGAAGGGGGTGACGATGCCAAGGCTGAGGCCGAGGAATTCGTACAGCGGACGCATCCAGTTGGCGTCGCGGCGGGCCAGGTAGTCGTTCACCGTGACCACGTGCACGCCCTTGCCGGACAGCGCGTTTAGGTAGACCGGCAGGGTACCCACGAGGGTCTTGCCCTCACCGGTACGCATCTCGGCGATCTTGCCTTCGTGGAGGGTCATGCCGCCGATCAGCTGCACGTCGAAGTGACGCATGCCCATCACGCGCTTGCCGGCCTCGCGGGCCACGGCAAAGGCTTCCGGCAGGATCTGGTCGAGGGTTTCGCCTTTGGCCACCCGCGCCTTGAACTCTTCGGTCTTGGCCCTGAGCTGCTCATCGGAGAGCGCGACCATTTGCTCTTCCAAGGCGTTGACCGCCTGGACAGCCTTGGCCATGCGCTTCACTTCGCGCTCGTTCTTGCTTCCAAAGAGTTTCTTCAACAAAGGCGCAAACATATCGACAGGATCTTCCACATATATGGATGGGGGGCGGCCCCGGAGTCGCCCACGCAGCCTTCATGGCTGCTTGCGAAGGGGGCATTCTACCCGGATTCGTTGTAGAGAAAAGTAGCGTTATTCCGCTGCTGCGGAACGAGCTATATAGAGGGCCGGGTTGACCACCTCACCGCCCCGGGTGACCTCGAAATGCACGTGGGCACCGGTGGATCGGCCACTGCTGCCGACCTCGGCGATGGCCTGGCCACGCTGCACCAGATCACCGACCTGCACCAGGTTCTTCTTGTTGTGTGCATAAAGGGTGCGATAGCCATCGGCATGGCTGATCTCGACCATGTTGCCGTAGCCGGTCTTGCGCCCGGACCAGGTGACGACACCCGCCCCGACGGCCAATACATCGCTGCCCGCCTTGGCGGCGAAGTCCACGCCCTTGTGCCGGCTCAAACGCCCCGTGAGGGGATCGGTGCGCACGCCGAAGGGCGAGGAGATGTAGCCCTGCAATACAGGGCGCCCGGCCAGGTGCTCGGCCGCACTGATGCGCCGCTCGCCCAGCAGTTGCTCGAGGACTTCCAGCTGCTGCTCGCGGCTTTCGAGGCGCTCGGTCAGGCTGTCCAGCACATCCATGAAGGGCGGGGCCTGGTAGGCAGGCGCGTCGAGCGGGTCTTCGGGGCCACCCTGGCCGACGTTGAGGGAGAAGTCGAACTCGCTGGAGTCCAGCTCGGCCAGTTCGGCGACACGCTCGCCCAGCGCATCGAGCCGGGTGAGGCGCGCCTGGAGATCAGCGATGTGCGCGCCGAAAGCGTCCAGCTGGCGCTGGGCATCGGCTCGCGCCTGGCTCATTTGGCTGCGCTGTTCGTCGAGCGCGAGGGTCATCTGCTGGCTGTCTTCGGCGCTGTGCGCGGCCGGTTTGATCCAGGCGCCCAGGGCGATCCCCGATGCGAGAACCAGCGCCAGCAGCAAGCCGCCGAGCGCCAGGAGAACGCGCAGGTCGAGGCTCAGCGAACGCGCTGCCCCATGCCTGCGGCTCAGAAGAATGATGTGCATGACTTCACCAATTGTTCGAGCATTACCCGGTGCAGCCTTCTGCTACCATGGCCACTCTGTATTCTTCAGGCGTCCTGCCATGTCTTTTCGTCCCTTGCCGGCCCGGTCCCCCGCCGCACTGCTGCGCGAGGAAAAACCGCTCAAGGCCCTGTTCAACCAGGCCCAGCGCATCGACCATCTACAGCATCTGCTGGAAAGCCAACTGCAACCTGCAGCGCGCGAGCATTGCCGTGTCGCCTCGTGGCGAGAGGGCTGCCTGATGCTGATCATCAGCGACGGCCATTGGGCTACGCGCTTGCGTTACCAGCAACGTCGACTGCAGCGGCAGCTCCAGGCACTCGGAGAGTTCGCGACCTTAACGAAAATCATCTTCAAGGTGCAACCTCCCCAAGGCTCGGCACGTGCGCCAGGCCGCACCATCGAACTGTCGGCCTTCGCCGCAGAAAGCATCCAGGCGACCGCCGAAGGCATCGAAGACCCGAAGCTGCGCGCCGCCCTGGAGCGCCTTGCCGAACGCGGCCGCAAAAACCGCGACGCCTGATCCTCCGCGACAATCCGCCGCTCTGCCCTCCCCTTTTTCCAGCACAAAAAAAGAGGCCACCCAATGGGTGGCCTCCAAAGAAAGGAAAGAGGTATTGCTTACACGGCCGCTACCGGGCGCATGTAGGAGATGGGTGCGGTCTTGGCGTCTTCGAAGGTGACCACTTCCCAGGCATCCTTGTCGGCGATCAGTGCACGCAGCAGGCGATTGTTGAGTGCATGACCGGACTTGTAGCCACGGAACTCGCCGATGAGGCTGTTGCCGAGCAGGTAGAGGTCGCCGATGGCGTCGAGGATCTTGTGCTTGACGAATTCGTCCTCGTAACGGAGGCCGTCTTCGTTCAATACGCTGTCCTCGTCAACCACGATGGCGTTCTCGACACTGCCGCCCAGGGCCAGATTGTGCGAGCGAAGGAATTCCAGGTCACGCACGAAACCGAAGGTACGGGCGCGGCTGACTTCCTTGACGAAGGTGGTGCTGGAGAAATCGACAGACGCTTTCTGAGTGCGACCGTTGACAACCGGGTGGTCGAAGTCGATCTCGAAAGTGACCTTGAAACCATCGAACGGTACGAAGGTGGCGCGCTTGTCGCCATCCTGCACGCTCACTTCACGTTTGATGCGAATGAAGCGCTTGGCTGCGTCCTGTTCCTCGAGGCCAGCGGACTGGATGAGGAATACGAACGGACCGGCGCTGCCATCCATGATCGGTACTTCGGCTGCGGACAGCTCGACATAGGCGTTGTCGATGCCCAGGCCAGCCATGGCCGAGAGCAGGTGTTCGACCGTGCCGACCTTGACGTCGCCATTGAAAAGGTTGGTGGACATGGTGGTCTCACCGACGTTTTCGGCATAGGCGGCGATCTGGACGACGGGG
This sequence comes from Pseudomonas sp. PDM13, assembly GCF_025685765.1. Taxonomy (NCBI): domain Bacteria; kingdom Pseudomonadati; phylum Pseudomonadota; class Gammaproteobacteria; order Pseudomonadales; family Pseudomonadaceae; genus Pseudomonas; species Pseudomonas sp. PDM13. The sequence goes on from NZ_JAOTQU010000003.1 coordinate 107,724, forward strand.
TCCAGGTCGGTACGGCAGAACACGATGCCGGTATCCACAGGGGCGGGCTTGAGGGTCAGGTAGACCTTTTCCCCGGAATGCAGCCCTACGCCTGTGGCTCGGATGACGTTCTTTAAAGTGCGTTGTTTGATCATGGCAGTGGCCGCTTTCGCGCTAGTTGCGAACAGTTTTCAACAATGGCCGGGGATGATAGCAGAACCGGCCTTTGCTGAACACCAATCACAGACATAGCGTCGATAAACTTCATCAATCGGCCTGACGACGCAGGAAGGCCGGAATGTCCAGGTAATCCAGGTCATCCTGGGGGTTCATCTTGGCGGCGGTTGCGGCGCTGCCATGAGCCTGATTGCGCATGACGGTCGGACGGTCCAGGTCACGGTAGTTGACCGAAGGTTGCTCAGCGCGCTGCTGTGCCGGGGCGGCCACGGCGGCGGTGGACTGAACGGTGTTGTCGACGACCTTGACCGGTTTTTCCAGGCGCGCGCCCAGACCGGTGGCGACCACGGTGACGTGCAGCTCGTCGCGCATGTCCGGATCGATCACGGTGCCCACCTTGACGGTGGCGTGTTCGGAAGCGAACTGCTCGATGATGTTGCCGACATCGGAGTACTCACCCAGGGACAGGTCGGGACCGGCAGTGATGTTGACCAGGATGCCGCGGGCGCCCTGCAGGTTGACGTCATCCAGCAACGGGTTGCGGATGGCTTCCTCGGTGGCTTCACGGGCGCGATTCGGACCGCTGGCGCAGCCGGTACCCATCATCGCCATGCCCATTTCGCTCATCACGGTCTTCACGTCGGCGAAGTCGACGTTGATCATGCCGGGACGCTTGATGATGTCGGAGATACCGCGAACGGCACCGGCCAGCACGTCATCCGCCTTGGAGAACGCGGACAGCAGGCTCGCGTCCTTGCCGAGGATGGTCAGCAGCTTCTCGTTGGGGATGGTGATCAGCGAGTCGACGCTTTCCGACAGCGCGCGGATGCCCTCATCGGCGATCTGCATGCGCTTGCGGCCTTCGAACGGGAACGGACGGGTCACCACCGCAACGGTGAGGATGCCCATGTCCTTGGCCACTTCAGCGATGATCGGCGCCGCACCGGTACCGGTACCGCCACCCATGCCAGTGGTGATGAAGACCATGTCGGTGCCTTGCAGCACTTCGGCGATGCGCTCGCGGTCTTCCAGGGCGGCCTGGCGGCCGATTTCCGGATTGGCACCTGCGCCCAGCCCCTTGGTAACGCCTGGGCCGAGTTGCAGGACGGTGCGCGCACCGACGTTCTTCAGAGCCTGGGCATCGGTGTTGGCGCAGATGAACTCGACGCCTTCGATGTTGCTCTTGGCCATGTGATTGACCGCGTTACCGCCGCCACCACCTACGCCGATTACCTTGATCACCGCGGTTTGCGGGACGTTATCTACGAGTTCGAACATTTCCCCTCTCCTTCCTTTTCTAGTTGTATCGCCTACTGCAAAACTCTTTAGAAGTTGCCCTGGACCCAGCGTTTGAGCCGTTCCAGAACAGGTGTCTTGGGTTCGTCACTGAAGCTGCCCAGGCCGCCGGACATCGAAATGCCGTCGGACTGCTTCTGCAGGCCGTACATGAGCAGGCCAACGCCGGTCGAGTAGATCGGGTTGCGCACCACATCGCTTAGCCCCTTGACGCTATGCGGCACGCCCAGGCGCACCGGCATGTGGAAAATCTCTTCGGCGAGCTCGACCGCGCCCTCCATCTTCGCGGTGCCGCCGGTCAGGACGATGCCCGCCGGGATCAGGTCCTCGTAGCCGCTGCGACGCAGCTCGGCCTGGATCAGGGTGAAGAGCTCGTCGTAACGTGGCTCGACCACTTCGGCCAGTGCCTGGCGCGAGAGTTCCCGCGGCGGACGGTCACCGACGCTCGGCACCTTGATGGTTTCGCCGGCACCGGCCAGTTTGGCCAGGGCACAGGCGTAGCGGATCTTGATCTCTTCGGCGTACTGGGTGGGCGTACGCAGGGCCATGGCGATGTCGTTGGTCACCTGGTCGCCGGCGATCGGGATCACCGCGGTATGACGGATCGCGCCCTCGGTGAAGATGGCGATGTCGGTGGTGCCGCCGCCGATGTCCACCAGGCACACGCCCAGTTCCTTCTCGTCGTCGGTGAGCACCGAGTAGGCCGAGGCCAGCTGCTCGAGGATGATGTCGTCCACCTCCAGGCCGCAGCGGCGCACGCACTTCTCGATGTTCTGCGCCGCGTTCACCGCGCAGGTCACCACGTGGACCTTGGCTTCCAGGCGCACGCCGGACATGCCCAGGGGTTCGCGCACCCCTTCCTGGTTATCGATCACGTAGTCCTGGGCCAGGGTGTGCAGCACCCGCTGGTCAGCCGGGATGGCGACGGCCTGAGCGGCGTCGAGCACGCGCTCGATGTCCGCCGGGCTCACCTCGCGATCACGGATCGCCACGATGCCATGGGAGTTCAGGCTGCGGATGTGATTGCCGGCCACGCCGACGAAGGCCGAGTGGATGCGGCAGCCCGCCATCATCTGCGCCTCTTCCACCGCGCGCTGGATGGACTGCACGGTGGACTCGATGTTCACCACCACGCCCTTCTTCAGGCCGCGGGAGGGATGGGTGCCGATCCCGACGATCTCCAGCTGGCCGTCGGCCGCGATCTCGCCCACCAGCGCCACCACCTTGGAGGTGCCGATATCCAGGCCGACGATCATCTTGCCGCTCTGCACGCTTGCCATGGTTCTAACCTTCTCCTCAATTCGCACGGCTGGCTACGGCCGCCGCGGGTGCCTCTACCGGGGTTCGCCACGCTACCGCCAAGCCGTTGGGGTAACGCAGGTCGACGCGCTCGATGTTGGCGATCTGTTCTTTGAGCGTCTTCTCGTAGATCGAGATGAAGCGACGCATCTTTTCCACCAGATGATCCCTACCCAGGAGGATCTCCACGCCCTGTCCGGTGGACAGGAACCAGCTGCCGCGCTCGCGCAGCTCCAGTCGGGTGATGGAGAACCCGAGCGGGCGCAACATCTGGCTGAGCATCTGGTACTGCTGCATCACCTGTTCCTGGGCGCGCTGTGGCCCCCACAGCTGCGGCAGTTGTTCGTAATGGGCCAGTTCACGCGGGGTGAAGGCCTGGCCCTGGTTGTTCAGCAGTGCCTCGTCACCCCAGCGGGCGATCGGCAGTTGTTCTTCCAGGCGGATCATCACCTGGTCCGGCCACACCCGGCGCACCTCGGCGTGGGCGATCCAAGGCATCTGCTCCAGCTCGCTGCGCATGCCGGCCAGGTCGATGCTGAAGAAGCTCGCCGCGATGTACGGGGCGATGCGCTGCTGCACCGCCTGCTGGCTGATGTAGCTCAGGTCGCCCTGCACGTTGATCTTGGCGATGGGGCGATCCGCATAGGGCAGCAACCGCTGCGCCGCTTCATAGGCACCGAACCCCAGCACCACCAGCACAACCGGCCAGACCAGACGTTTGAACACGCTGAAGTTCGGCTTGGGCAGGCGGGTGCTGAGCGGCTCCTTGGCCACCATCCGGCTGGCACCACGCGGCACCGGCTTGCGCTGGGGAGCGCGGCCGATGGCGGGTTGCGGATGACGGATCGCGGCGCCACGCATGTGCTTAACCTCGTGCCTCGACGCTGTCGGCCAGGATCGCCAGCACCAGTTGCTGGTAATCCAGGCCCGCAGCGCGAGCGGCCATCGGGACCAGGCTGTGGTCGGTCATGCCTGGAACGGTGTTCACTTCCAACAGCCAGAAGCGGCCGTCGGCGTCCTGCATCACGTCGGCACGCGCCCAGCCCTGGGTGCCCACCGCCTCGCAAGCGCGCGCGGTCAGGTCCTTGAGCTCCTGTTCCTTGGTCACATCCAGCCCACAGGGAATCTGGTACTGGGTATCGCTGGCCAGGTACTTGGCGTCGTAGTCGTAGAAGGTGTGCGGCGTACCCAGGCGAATGGGCGGCAGCACCTGCCCGCGCAGCATCGCGATGGTGTACTCCGGGCCGTGGATCCACTGCTCCACCAGCACCTGGGAGTCGTAACGGCTGGCGCCTTTCCAGGCCTCCACCAGCGCTTCGACATCCTCCACCTTGGCCATGCCGATGCTCGACCCTTCGTGGGCCGGCTTGACGATCAGCGGGAAGCCCAGGGACTCGGCCGCCGCGCGGCAATCCGCTTCGCTGGCCAGCACCGCATGACGCGGCGTGGACAGGCCGAGGCTCTGCCACACCTGCTTGGTACGCAGCTTGTCCATCGCCAGGGCGGAGGCCAGTACACCGCTGCCGGTGTAGGGGATGCCCAGGCACTCCAGCAGGCCCTGCATGCTGCCGTCTTCGCCGCCACGACCGTGGAGGACGATGAAGGCGCGGTCGATCTTCTCGGCGGCCAGGCGCTGCAGCAGGTCATCGCCAACGTCGATACCGAAGGCGTCGACGCCCGCGCCCTGGAGCGCTTCCAGAACCATGCTGCCGGACTTCAGCGACACTTCACGCTCGGCACTGCGGCCGCCGTAGAGCACGGCGACGCGACCGAACGCCTTGGGATCGAGCGTGGACTTCAGGTTCGCACTCATGACTCTTTCCTCGCGGCGGCATCACCGGCGCCACCGAACATCGGGTTCTGGATCAGTTGCGGGGCCAGGCCACCGATGTCGCCGGCGCCCTGGCAAAGCAGGATGTCGCCAGCGCGCAGCAGCGGTTTGACCAGCGGCGCCAGGTCGACGCCGCGCTCGATGTAGATCGGGTCCAGCTGGCCGCGCTGACGGATGCTGTGGCACAGCTGGCGGCTGTCCGCACCGGGGATGGGCTCTTCGCCAGCCGGGTAGACCTCCATCAGCAGCAGAACATTGGATTCGCCCAGCACCTGCACGAAGTCGTCGTACAGATCACGGGTGCGGCTGTAGCGGTGCGGCTGGTAGACCATCACCAGGCGGCGCTCCGGCCAGCCACCCCGTACGGCCTTGATCACCGCTGCGACTTCGCGCGGGTGGTGGCCGTAGTCGTCGACCAGCATCACGCTGCCGCCTTCGACCTGCAGCTCGCCGTAGACCTGGAAGCGGCGGCCCACACCCTGGAAGCCCGACAGGCCACGGACGATAGCCTCGTCGTCGATGCCCTCATCGGTGGCGATGGCGATGGTGGCCAGTGCATTCAGTACGTTGTGGTTGCCCGGCATGTTCACCGAGACGTCCAGCGGAGCCTTTTCCTTGCGCAACACGGTGAAGAAGGTCTGCATGCCCTGCTGGCGCACGTTGATGGCGCGCAGGTCGGCGTCCTCGGCGAAGCCATAGGTCACGGTCGGGCGCGCAACCTGTGGGAGGATCTCGCGCACCACCGGGTCATCCACGCAGAGCACGGCCAGGCCATAGAACGGCAGGTTGTGGAGGAACTCGACGAAGGTCTTCTTCAGCTTGTTGAAGTCGCCGCCATAGGTGCTCATGTGGTCGGCATCGATGTTGGTGACCACGGCGACCATCGGCTGCAGGTGCAGGAAGCTGGCATCGCTTTCGTCGGCTTCGGCCACCAGGTAGCGGCTGGTACCCAGCTGCGCGTTGGTGCCGGCGGCGTTCAGGCGGCCGCCGATGACGAAGGTCGGGTCCAGGCCGCCGGCGGCGAATACCGAGGCGATCAGGCTGGTGGTGGTGGTCTTGCCGTGGGTACCGGCAACGGCGATGCCGTGGCGGTAGCGCATCAGCTCGGCCAGCATCTCGGCGCGCGGTACCACGGGAATGCGGCGCTCCAGGGCGACGGCGACTTCCGGGTTGGCCTTGTTCACCGCACTGGAAACCACCAGCACATCGGCATTCTCGGCATTCTCGGCGCGGTGGCCGATGAAGATCTGCGCGCCGAAGCTCTCGAGGCGCGCGGTCACGGCCGAGGCCTTGAGGTCGGAGCCGGAGACGCTGTAACCGAGGTTCAGCAACACCTCGGCGATGCCGCACATGCCCACGCCGCCGATGCCGACGAAGTGGATGCGGCGGATACGGCGCATTTCCGGTTGCGGCATGGCTTTCTGGTTCTCAACCATGGGCCACCTCCAGGCAGATATCGACCACGCTGCGGGTGGCATCGGGCTTGGCCAGACTGCGGGCGATAGCGCCCATGGCCTTGAGTCGTTCGGGTTGCATCAGTACCTCGGTCAACCGCGCGGCGAGTGTGGTCGCGTCGGTGGCATGTTGCGGGAGAAGGAAGGCCGCGCCCTCCTTCGCCAGGTAATCGGCATTGCGCGACTGGTGATCGTCGATCGCATGGGGCAGCGGCACCAGGAAGGACGGCAACCCGGCGGCGGCGAGCTCGCTGACGGTCAGCGCGCCGGAGCGGCAGATGACCAGATCGGCCCAGGCATAGGCCCGCGCCATATCCTTGATGAAGGGTGCGACCTCCGCTTCGACACCGGCTTCGCGATAACGCTCCGCGGTGACTCCATCGTGATTCTTGCCGGCCTGGTGGAACACCTGCGGGCGCAGCTCGGCGGGCAGCAAGGCAACGGCTGCCGGCAGCAATTTGTTCAACGGCTCGGCGCCCAGGCTGCCGCCCAGCACCAGCAGGCGCGGCGTACGGCCGGCCAGGGCATCGCGCGGGGTTTCCAGGAACAGCTCTTCGCGCACCGGGTTGCCGGTGGTGCGGCGCTTGTCGCTGGTGCCGAAGGTGTCGGGGAAGGCTTCGCACACGCGGCTGGCGAAGGGCGCCAGGCTGCGGTTGGCGGTGCCGGCGACGGCGTTCTGCTCGTGGATCACCAGCGGTACGCCGGCCAGGCGCGCGGCCAGGCCGCCGGGGCCGGTCACGTAGCCGCCCATGCCCAGTACGCAGACGGGCTTCAGCTCGCTCACCACACGGCGCGCCTGGAACAGCGAGCGCACCAGGGCGAACGGAGCCTTGAGCAGGGATTTCACACCCTTGCCACGCAGGCCGGTGACCTGGATCAGGTGCAGCGGCAGGCCGGCCTGGGGCACCAGGTCGTTCTCGATGCCGCGCGGGGTGCCCAGCCAGTGCACGCTGTAGCCACGGGACTGGAACTCACGGGCGCAGGCCAGGGCGGGGAACACATGCCCACCGGTGCCGCCCGCCATGATCAATACGTTGCCACTCATGGGCGCACCTCTTCTTCGAGGAAGTCGCTCTCGACGAACTCGATGTCTTCATTGCCCAGATGGGTTCGGCTCTCCCATTCGATCCGCAGCAGCAGCGCGAGGCAGACGCAGCAGATCACCAGGGAGCTGCCGCCGTAGCTGAGGAACGGCAGGGTCAGGCCCTTGGTCGGCAGCAGGCCGACGTTCACGCCGATGTTGATCAGCACCTGGCCGATCCACTGGAAGGCCAGGCCATAGGCCACATAGGCCGAGAAATACTGGCGCGCGCGCTCGGCGCACAGGCCGATGTGCAGCGCGCGCACGCTGACGAACACGAACAGGCCGACCGTCGCCAGTGCGCCGACCATGCCCAGCTCCTCCGCCAGCACGGCGAAGACGAAGTCGGTGTGCGCCTCGGGCAGGTAGAACTGCTTCTGGATGCTGTTGCCCAGGCCGACGCCGAACCATTCGCCACGGCCGAAGGCGATCAGCGCCTGGCTCAACTGGTAGCCGGCGCCGTACTGATCGGCCCAGGGGTCGATGAAGTTGGTCAGACGCTGCATCCGGTAGCTCTGGCTGGTCATCACCAGTATCCCGGCCCCCAGTACCGCACCGACCAGCGGTACGAAGCGCACCAGGTTGATGCCGCCGAGGAACAGCATGGCGATGCAGGAGCCCACCAGCACCACGGTGGCGCCGAAGTCCGGCTCCGCCAGCAGCAGCACGGCGATGGGGCCGAGCACCAGCATGGGCTTGATGAAACCGGTGAGCTTCTCGCGCACTTCATCCTGGCGACGCACCAGGTAGCCGGCGATGAACATCACGGTGAACAGCTTGGCCAGCTCGGACGGCTGCAGGTTGAACAGGCCGAAGCCGATCCAGCGCTTGGCACCGTTGACCTCGCGACCGATGCCCGGCAGCAGCACCAGGATCAGCAGCACGAAGGCGAGCAGCATCAGGCGCGCGCCATGGCGCTGCCAGAAGCTCATGGGCACCTGCAGGGTGATGATGCAGGCGACCCCGCCGATGGCCAGGTAGATCAGATGGCGAATGGAGTGGTAGAGCGGGTTGCCGGACAGCGCGGCCGCCACCTCGGACGACGCCGAGGTGATCATCACCAGGCCCAGGCCGAGCAGTGCCAGGCAACCCGCGAGCAGCGGGAAGTCCAGGTCGATGCCACGGCGACTGCGCAGTGGCGACTGCAGGGCGAACAGGCGGGCCAGCATCAGGCAAGACCCTCCGCAGCCTGGGCGAACAGGCGCCCGCGTTCTTCGAAGTTCTTGAACATGTCTAGGCTGGCACAGGCGGGCGACAGCAGCACGGCGTCTCCTTCCTGGGCGAGTTCGGCGCAACGGCTCACGGCCTCATCCAGGGTGCGCACCCGTACCAGCGGCAATGCATCACCCAGGACAGAGGCGATCTGCTCGGCATCACGCCCCAGCAGCACCACGGCACGGCAGAAGCGTGCAACGGGCTCGCGCATGCTGGAGAAGTCGGCGCCCTTGCCATCGCCGCCGGCGATCAGCACCAGCTTGCCATCGATATCGGCGCCCAGCCCTTCGATCGCCGCCAAGGCGGCGCCGACGTTGGTGGCCTTGGAGTCATCGTAGTAAGCCACGCCGTTGCGCTCGCGTACCCACTGGCAGCGATGGGCCAGGCCGGTGAAAGTCTTCAGGGTTTCCAGCATCGGCTCCATGGGCAGCCCCACGGCATGGCCGAGGGCCAGGGCCGCCAGGGCATTGGCCTGGTTATGGGCGCCACGGATCTTCAGCTCGCGCACGGGCAGCAGCTTGTCGAACTGGAAGGCCAGGTACTTCTCGCCACCCTCCTCGACCAGGCCAAAGCCCTTGAAGTCGGGTTTGTTCAGGCCGAAGGTCCAGCACGGCAGTTGGTCGGCCACCAGCGGACGGGACAACGCGTCACCACGATTGACCACCACCTGCCGGGCGCCGCGGAAGATGCGGTGCTTGGCCAGGTGATAGGTCTGCATGTCGGCGTAGCGGTCCATATGGTCTTCGCTGACATTGAGCACCGTGGCCACCTCGGCATTGAGCCGGTCGGTGGTTTCCAGCTGGAAGCTAGACAGCTCCATGACATAGAGGTCGATGTCGTCGGCCAGCAGGTCCAGCGCCGGGGTGCCCAGGTTGCCGCCAACGGCGACCTTGCGCCCGGCCGCCAGCGCCATCTCGCCCACCAGGGTGGTGACGGTGCTCTTGGCATTGGAACCGCTGATGGCGACGATCGGCGCCTTGGCGTAGCGGGCGAACAGCTCGATATCGCCAGACAGCTTGACGCCGCGCTTGGCCGCTTCCTGCAGCGCCGGGGTGGCCAGGGCCAGGCCGGGGCTCACGTAAAGCTCGCTGGCACGGCTGAGGAAGTCCACGTCCAGTTCGCCGCAACGCACTTCCACGCCCGGGTACTGGGCACGCAGGGTGGCCAGCTCGGGCGGATTCTCGCGCGTGTCGGCCACGGCGAAACGCACGCCCTGGCGCGCCAGGAAGCGCACCAGGGACATGCCGCTCTTGCCGAGGCCGACAACGATGCGGAACTGGTCGGAAGCGATCAGGCTCATGGTCTCCTCAACGCAGCTTCAGGGTGGCGAGGCCGATCAGCACGAGGATCACGGTAATGATCCAGAAGCGCACGATCACGCGGGGCTCGGGCCAGCCTTTCAGTTCGAAGTGGTGGTGGATAGGGGCCATGCGGAATACACGACGGCCGGTCAGCTTGAACGAGGCGACCTGGATCATCACGGACAGGGTCTCCATGACGAACACGCCGCCCATGATGAACAGCACCACTTCCTGGCGCACGATCACGGCGATGGTGCCCAGGGCGGCGCCCAGCGCCAGGGCGCCGACATCACCCATGAAGACCTGGGCCGGATAGGTGTTGAACCAGAGGAAGCCGAGGCCGGCACCCACCAGGGCGGCGCAGAACACGATCAGCTCGCCCGCACCCGGCACGTAGGGGATGAACAGGTATTCGGCGAATTTGATGTTGCCCGACAGGTAGCAGAAGATCCCCAGCGCGCCGCCGACCATCACGGTCGGCATGATCGCCAGGCCGTCCAGGCCGTCGGTCAGGTTCACCGCGTTGCTCGAGCCGACGATCACGAAGTAGGTCAGCACGATGAAGCCTGCGCCCAGCGGAATGCCCACGTCCTTGATCAGCGGCAGGATCAGGGTGGTCTCCACCGGGCTGGTGGCGGTCATATAAAGGAAGACCGCCGCACCGATGCCGAACACCGATTGCCAGAAGTACTTCCAGCGGCTCGGCAGGCCACGGGAGTTCTTCTCGATCACCTTGCGGTAGTCGTCCACCCAGCCGATGGCGCCGAACAGCAGGGTCACGCCGAGGACCACCCAGACATAGCGGTTGGACAGGTCGGCCCAGAGCAGCGTGCTGATACCGATGGCGGTGAGGATCAACGCACCGCCCATGGTCGGGGTACCGGACTTGGAGAGGTGCGATTGCGGTCCATCGTTGCGCACGGCCTGGCCGATCTGGCGCACCTGCAGGGTGCGGATCATCCAGGGTCCGAGGCACAGCGACAGCGACAGCGCCGTGAGGACGCCGAGAATCCCGCGCAGGGTCAGGTACTGGAACACCCCGAACCCCTTGTAGAACTGTTGCAGGTACTCAGCGAGCAGCAGCAGCATGATTAGTGAGCCTCCCCCGTTCCGCAGATGGCCGCGACGACCTTTTCCATCGCCGCGCTGCGAGAACCTTTGATCAGAATTGTTGTGTTGGCGTCCTGCTCGTCGACCAGGGCCTGGATAAGGCTGGACTGATCAGCGAAATGGCGCCCATCGTCGCCGAACGCGGCGACGGCATGCGCCATCTGAGGACCGACTGCATAGAGCGCGCTGACCTTGCCCCGCGCGTGGAGACCCACATCGCGATGGCCCTGTTCGGCCCATTCCCCCAGCTCGCCCATGTCCCCGAGCACCAGAACGGTACGTCCAGGAAAACCGGCGAGTATATCAACGGCCGCGATCATCGAAGCCGGGTTGGCGTTGTAGCTGTCATCGATCACGCGCATACCGCTGGGCGCCAACTGCGCTACGGTGCGGCCCTTGACCGGTTGCAGGTTCTGCAGCCCCTCGCGGATACCGACCAGCGGTACGCCCAGGGCATGGGCAGCTGCAGCAGCGGCCAGGGCATTGGCGACGTTGTGCAGGCCCAGCAGGTTGAGCTGGATGTTCGCTTCGCCGGCCACGCCCTTGAGCGTGAAGGCCATGCAGCCACGGGCATCGCGGACGACGGATTCGGCGCGCAGGTCGGCATCCTCGGCCTTGAGGCCAAAGCTCAGCACCTGGCGAGAGCCATTGCGCTGGCGCCAGGTTTCGAAGGCCTTGTCATCGCGGTTGAGCACGGCAACGCCATCGGCAGCCAGCCCTTCGAGGATCTCGCCCTTGGCTAGAACGATTTTCTCCGGGCCGCCGAACTCGCCGACATGGGCGGTACCGGCGTTGTTGATGATGGCAACCTGGGGCCGGGTCAGGCCGACGGTGTAGGCGATCTCGCCGACTCGCGAGGCGCCCAGCTCGATCACGGCACTGCGGTGTTCCGGCGCCAGTTCGAGCAGGGTGAGCGGAGCGCCCAGGTCGTTGTTCAGGTTGCCACGGGTCGCCAGGACCGGACCCTGGGTACGCAGGATGCTGGCGAGCATCTCCTTGACCGTGGTCTTGCCACTGGAACCGGTCACCGCCGCCACCTTGCCGGTGAACGCGTCACGGTTGAGCGCACCGAGCTGGCCGAGCGCCACACGGGTATCACCGACCAGCAGCTGCGGCAGGGGCGCGCCAGGAATCTCTCGCTGAACGAGCGCCGCGACAGCACCCTTGCTGGCCACGTCCACCAGGTAGTCGTGCCCATCGAAGTTCGGACCGACCAGCGCAATGAACAGCTGGCCGGGCTCGACGCGCCGGCTGTCGGTGGTCACTGCCGAGAATGCAGCGTCAGCACCGATCAGCCGGGCGTGCAAAGGCGTCTGCAGGGCGGAGAGGCGCATGGGTTCAAGCATGGCTCGCCCCCCAGGCGCCCAGGGCGGCCTCGGCTTCCTGCAGATCGGAGAACGGCAGGCGTTCGCCGTTGATTTCCTGGTAGTCCTCATGGCCTTTGCCCGCCAGCAGCACGACGTCGTCGCGCCCCGCATTGGCGATCAAGCGGGCAATGGCGGCACCGCGTCCATGCACGAAATCGGCCTTGGCCGCGTCAGCGAAACCAGGGCGGATATCGTCGAAGATCTGCGCAGGGTCTTCGCTGCGCGGGTTGTCGTCGGTGACCAGCACATGGTCAGCCAGGCGCTCGGCCAGGCCCGCCATCAGCGGGCGCTTGCCGCGATCGCGATCACCACCGCAGCCGAACAGGCACAGCAGGCGGCCACGGGCATGGGGGCGCAAGGCTTCGAGGACTTTTTCCAGCGCATCGGGCGTGTGTGCGTAATCCACCACCACCAGCGGCTTGTCGCCGCCACCCAGGCGCTGCATGCGGCCGACGGGCCCTTGCAGGCCAGGCAGCGCACGGAGGATTTCATCCAGCGGGTAGCCCATGCCCAGCAAGGCACCGACAACCGCCAGCAGGTTGCTCAGGTTGAAGCGACCCAGCAGCGGGCTGCGCAGCAAACCTTCGCCCTGGGGCGTCACAAGGCTGGCACGCACGCCGTCATCATCGAAGTGGGCTTCACGGCAATAGATGAAGGCCGATGCATCTTCCTGGCTGTAGCCGATGAGGCGCGACTTATGCTCGCGCGATGCCAGTTCGCGGCCGAACGCATCGTCGAGGTTGATGACCCGGCAGCGCAGTTGCGGCCAGTCGAACAGCCGGGCCTTGGCGGCGCCATAGGCTTCCATCGAGCCGTGGTAGTCGAGATGGTCGCGGGACAGGTTGGTGAACACCGCGATATCGAAGGCGAGCGCGGCGACACGGCCCTGCTCCAGCCCGTGAGACGATACTTCCATTGCCACCGCGCGGGCACCGGCCTGCTTGAGGTTGGCCAGGGTCGCCTGCACCGCCAGGGGATCGGGCGTGGTGTGGCGGCCGCTTTCCAGTTCGCCATGGAAGCCGGTACCCAGGGTGCCGACGATGCCGCAGCGTTCGCCGAGCAGGTCGAGGGCCTGGGCGATCAACTGGCTGACGCTGGTCTTGCCGTTGGTACCGGTAACGCCGACCAGGTCGAGACCACGACTGGGCTCGCCATAGAAGCGTCCGGCAATGGCAGAAAGCTGCCCAGCCAGGCCCTTGATGGCGACCAGTTCGGCACCGCTGGCGTCGATGGTCGCAGCCCCTTCGGACTCATAGGCGACGGCAGTGGCGCCACGTGCGATGGCGTCGGCGATGTGGGCACGGCCGTCCTGCTGGATGCCCGGTACCGCCAGGAACAGATCGCCCGGGCGCACCTTGCGGCTGTCCAGGGTCAGTTCACGGATGAGGGTGGCGCTTTCGGCCTGGGGCAACAATTGATTCAGTGGCATGGGCATCAGATACGCCCTCCTTTGCCGGTAGCCGCAGCTGCGGTCTGTTGTTCCTCGGTGGGCAGGTTGTCCGGGGCGATGTTCATCAGGCGCAGTGCGCCCGCCATGACCCTGCCGAATACGGGTGCAGAGACCAGGCCACCGAAGTAGCCGGCCTTGCTAGGCTCGTCGATCACCACCACCATCGCCAGACGCGGGTTGGTGGACGGAGCGAAGCCCGCGAACAGCGAGCGGTAGGCGTTCTGGGTGTAGCCTTTGGCGCCGACCGTGGCCTTGCGCGCCGTGCCGCTCTTGCCTGAAACGTGGTAGCCAGGCACCTGGGCGCGGAATACGCCGCGCGGCGCTTCGACCACCTGCTGGAGCATGCCCTGCATGGTCTTGGCGACCTCGTCGGGAATGACCTGGGCGCCGACCGGAACGGTATCGACCCGGGTCATGGACAGCGGAACCGCCTGCCCATGGTTGGCCAGGGTGGCGTAGGCATGGACCATCTGGATCGCCGTGACCGACAGGCCATAGCCATAGGACAGGGTCGCGGTCTCGGCCTTGCGCCACTCGCGGTGGTTGGGCAGGTTGCCGACGCGCTCGCCGGGGAAGCCGAGGCCGGTGTCCTGGCCGAGACCAAGCTGGCGCATGGTTTCGTAGATGGTCTCGCCGCCGATATCGAAGGCGATCTTGCTCATGCCGACGTTGCTGGAGTTGATCAGGATGCCCGTCAGATCGAGGATCGGGCCCTCGGTCTTGGAAACGTCCTTGATGGTGTAGCGACCGATCTGCAGCGAGCCGGGGTAGACCTCGACCTTGTCTTCCGGCTTCCAGCGGCCGCTCTGCAGTGCTGCGGACATGGAGAACGGCTTCACGGTGGAGCCGGGCTCGAACACATCGATCATGGCGCGGTTGCGCATGGCGGCCGGCTGCAGGTTGCGGCGGTTGTTCGGGTTGTAGGTGGGCTGGTTGGCCATCGCCAGCACTTCACCGGTCTTGACGTCGACGATCACCAGGCTGCCCGCCTTGGCGCCGTTTTCCACCAGGGCGTTACGCAGCTCGCGGTGGGCGAGGTACTGCAGGCGCAGGTCGATGGACAGGGCCAGGGTCTTGCCCGGCTTGGCATTCTTGCTGACCTGCACGTCCTTGATCAGGCGGCCACGACGATCCTTGAGCACCTGGCGCTTGCCGGGCACGCCCGCCAGCCACTGGTCGAAGGACAGTTCGACGCCCTCACGGCCACGGTCATCCACGTCGGTGAAGCCAACCACATGGGCAGTCACTTCGCCGGCCGGGTAGAAACGGCGGAACTCTTCGATGGCGTACACCCCCGGCAGCTTGCGGGCGAGGATGGCTTGCCCCTGCTCCGGAGTCAGGCCGCGAGCGAGGTAAAGGAACTCACGATTGGCGTTCTGATCGATGCGCTCGGCGAAGATCTTCGGATCCTGCCCCAGGGTCGCGGCGATCACCGGCCACTGGTCGCGCACGGGCATCAGGTCCTTGGGGTTGGTCCAGAGGGTGGTGACCGGGGTACTGACGGCCAGGGGCTCGCCGTTGCGATCGGTGATCAGGCCACGGTGCGCAGGGATCGGGATGTGCCGCACGCTGCGCGCGTCACCCTGCCCCTTGAGGAAGTCGCGGTCGATGACATGCAGGTCGACGATGCGCCAGGAAATGGCCGCCACCATCAACGCGAGCAACGCCAGGACGACCCGGAAGCGCCAGGGATAGAGCGCCCCCTCGAGTTTGATCATGGCGCCACCATGCGGATTTCCGCAGGCTCGGGGATGCGCATCTTCAATTGCTCGCTGGCCAGCGATTCGATGCGGTTATGCGCCGTCCAGGTGCTCTGCTCGAGCACCAGGCGCCCCCACTCGGCCTGCGCCTTGTCGCGCACGCTGAGCTCGGTATAAAGCTTGTTAAGCAACTGCCTGTTCCAATGCGCGCTGTAGGACACGCCAATCGCGGAAACCAGCACCGCGATGAACAGCAGCAGCATCAGGAAGCTGCCGCCGGGCAGAGGCTTGGCATAGAGGCGGCTCATCTGAGCTTCTCCGCCACACGCATGACCGCGCTGCGCGAGCGCGGGTTGGCCTTGAGCTCTTCGTCAGAGGCGAATTGCGGCTTGCCCAGCAGCTTCAAACGCGGCTCGAAGGCCGGCGGACGGATCGGCAGGTTGCGCGGCAGCTTGTCCGCTTCGCCCTTGGCATGCTTGCGCATGAACAGTTTGACGATGCGGTCTTCCAGGGAATGGAAGCTGATCACCACCAGGCGCCCGCCAATGGCGAGGTTCTCCAAGGCAGCGTCAAGGCCGCGCTCCAGATCGCCCAGCTCGTTGTTCACATGAATGCGGATGCCCTGGAAAGCACGGGTAGCCGGATTCTTGCCCTTCTCCCAGGCGGGGTTGGCGACGGTCAGGACCGCAGCCAGTTCAGAGGTGCGCTCGAAGGGCTTCTCGACGCGACGCTGTACGACGGCACGCGCCATGCGCTTGGCAAAACGCTCTTCGCCGTACTCCTTGAGTACACGGGCGATCTCGTCCTCGGGCGCGGTGGCGATCCACTGCGCCGCACTGACACCGCGCGTTGGGTCCATGCGCATGTCGAGGGGGCCGTCGTTGAGGAAGCTGAAACCGCGTTCGGCATCATCCAGCTGCGGGGAGGACACCCCAAGGTCGAGCAGCACGCCGTCCACCTTGCCCGACAGGCTGCGCTCGGCCAGCTCGCCAGCCATCTCGGCAAAACTGCGTTGCACAATGACAAAGCGGCCGTCTTCGGCCGCCAGCGCTTGCCCTGTAGCTATGGCTTGGGGGTCTTTATCGAAACCGAGTAGCCGCCCCTCCTCGCCGAGATGCTGGAGGATGAGCCGGCTGTGCCCTCCGCGACCGAAGGTACCGTCCAGGTAACAGCCGTCCGCACGCACGGCGAGACTCTCTACGGCCTCGTCGAGCAGGACGGTGATATGGCGGAAGCTGCTTTCGGTACTCACAGGATAAGGTCACGCAGTTCGTCCGGCAGGCCGCCGGGTTGTTTGATTGCCATGAGGTCCGCGTCGGAAATCGCGTTCCAGGCGTCTTCGTCCCAGATCTGGAACTTGTTCAGCTGACCGACCAGCATTGCCTTCTTGTCCAGGCCCGCGTACTCGCGCAAGCGCGGCGGGACGAGGAAACGACCGTTGCCGTCCAACTCGAGGTCGACGGCGTTACCGATCAGAAGGCGTTGCAGACGGCGGGTTTCTTCACGCAGGGACGGCAGCTCGCGAAGCTTGGCTTCGATGAGCTCCCACTCGGGCAGCGGATAAAGAGTCAAGCAGCGGTCCACGGCGTCGATCGTGACGATCAACTGCCCATCACAACGCGAAAAAAGCTCATCCCGATACCGACTCGGCATCGCGATGCGCCCTTTGGCGTCGAGACTGATGGCATTTGCTCCGCGAAACACGGCTGCGCTTCCCCTTTTTTAGGCTTCCCGTACCAATTGATCCCACTTCGTCCCACTTTGCACCACTTCCGCACACTATAGAAATGCGCGCGCCCCACCGTCAAGGCAGGCAAAGACGGAAAATTCCTTACAGGACGGAGATTTAGCGAGCTTTTGGGAGGGGCAAGAAGAGATATTGCAGAGGATTTCAGGCACAAAAATGAAGCACACCAGAACGCTGGAGCGCGAACTTAAAGTAATTTCTCAAGAGTAAGATTTTTTCGGTATTTCAGACGTGGTGCAAATTCGGTATTTCGGACGTGGGGCAAAGAAGGGGAATGAAGCGGAAGTGGGAAAAAGTGGAGAGTCGATCTGTAAGCCGGGTTCTGTCGTGGACAGTCATTCATCTACGGCTGCCATCACTGACAGCCTTTAGCAACCTACCCGAATCCGACGCGGGCCGCGCCAAGGATTCCTATTTGGTCTTGCTCCGAGTGGGGTTTACCTAGCCACGAACTGTTGCCAGTCGTGCGGTGCGCTCTTACCGCACCTTTTCACCCTTACCGGCGCTTGCGCGCTTAGGCGGTTATTTTCTGTGGCACTTTCCGTAGGCTTTCGCCTCCCAGGCGTTACCTGGCACTCCGCCCTATGGAGCCCGGACTTTCCTCCCTCTCAAAATCGCGAACGAAATGAGACAGCGACTGTCCGATCGACTCTCCGCCGCCAAGGGTAGCGGCAGGCCAGCATAAGAACAAGCTCAAGAATCGCCTTGACGCTCCAGAGCGGCCTGGTAAAGCAGATTCTTGCGCACCCCGGTGATCTCCGCAGCCAGCGCCGCAGCTCGCTTCAAGGGGAGTTCGCCCAACAGCAGATCGAGCACACGCAGCGCCTCGCCGCTGATCGCATCCTCGCCCTCCGGCTCCTGCCAACCGGCCACCAGTAGCACACATTCACCCCGCTGCTGGTTGGAATCGGCAGCCACCCAGTCACGCAACACCGAGAGCGGGGAGCCCTTGAGCGTTTCGAAGGTCTTGGTCAGCTCCCTCGCCAAAACCGCCGGGCGCTCCTCACCAAAGACCGTGACCATATCTTCCAGGCACTCGAGCAGACGATGGGGCGCCTCGTAGAAGATCAAGGTACGCGGCTCTTCCTTCACCCGCTCCAGACGGGAGCGACGCCCCACCGCCTTGGCAGGCAGAAAGCCTTCGAAGATGAAGCGATCGGATGGCAGCCCCGCCGCCGAAAGCGCAGCAATGAGCGCACTGGGACCGGGCACCGGGACCACCGTGATACCGGCGGCCCGCACCTGGCGCACCAGGTGATAGCCGGGGTCGGAAATCAGCGGGGTACCCGCATCGGAGATCAGCGCCACATCTTCGCCAGCCTGCAGGCGCGCCAGGAAACGCCCGCCCTCTTCTCGCTCGTTGTGATCGTGGCAAGCCGCCAAAGGCGTATTGATACCGAAATGCTGCAGCAGACGAACGGAATGACGGGTGTCTTCGGCAGCGATAAGCGCCACATCGCGCAGCACCCGCAGGGCACGGGCACTGATGTCGTCGAGGTTGCCGATCGGCGTGGCCACCACATACAGCTTGCCCAAGGTGACAGCAGAGCCTGGGGAAACGGTCACAAGACACCTCGGAATTGACTTAAAGGCGCGCATTGTAGCCCGTTTCTGACCTCCAACATCGCACCCTGGGCGGGCCTTGGGTACAATCCCCCGCTTCTTTGATCGAGTACCGGGATCGTTAAATGATCGCTTGCCTGCGCCCGCTTTCCGCACTCTGCCTCGCCGGCCTGCTGGCCGCCTGCGGCAGTTCGCCCACCTCCACCCTCGGCGAATTGCCCCGCACGCCTCAGGCCAGCATCGAGCAGATGCTTCAGCAAGCGAACGACAGCAAGCCCGAACAAGCGGCCTCGCTGCGCCTCTCCGCCGCCGACCTGGCCTACAAGCAGCAGGATATCGGCCGCTCGGCACGCATTCTCGAGCAGGTCCAGCTGGACGGCCTCAAGCCCGCCCAGCAGGTATTCGCCAGCACGCTTGCCGCCGAACTGGCCATGGCACGCAACCAGCCGAAAAGCGCACTCAAGGCCCTGAGCCACCCCAGCCTGGAGCGCCTGGGTGAGCTGCCGGTCGAACAGCAGACCCGCACCCAGTTGGTTCGCGCCCGCGCCCTGGAAGCCGATGGCCAGAACCTTGCTGCAGCCCGTGAGCGCGTATTCATCGCCCCGCTGCTCAACGGCGAAGCCGAGAAGACCAACCATGAAGCCATCTGGACGCTGGTCTCCAACCTGCCGGCTGACCAGCTCCAGGCGGGCGGCGACGCCGACCTCGCGGGCTGGATGGAGCTGGCCCGTGTGACCAAAGGCGCCGGCACCCTGGAACAACAGCAGGCCGCCATCGAGTCCTGGCGCACCCAGCACCCCCAGCACCCGGCCGCCGAGGCACTGCCCGCGCCACTGGCGAAACTGAAGGAGCTGGCCAATCAGCCCCTGACCAAGATCGCCCTGCTCCTGCCCCAGGAAGGCCCTCTCGCCTCCGTAGCCCGCGCCCTGCGCGACGGTTTCCTCGCCGCCCACTACCAGGCCCAGCAGGCCGGCCAGAACCCTCCGGCCATCCAGCTGTATGACAGCTCGCACCTCAGCTCCCTGGACGACTTCTATCGCCAGGCCCAGGCCGACGGCGTGCAACTGGTGGTTGGCCCGCTGGAGAAGCCCCTGGTCAAGCAGATGAGCGACCGCGAACAGCTGCCCATCACCACCCTGGCCCTGAACTACAGCGACGCCGGCCAGGAAGGCCCCGCCCAACTCTTCCAGTTCGGTCTCGCAGCCGAGGATGAAGCCCGCGAAGTCGCTCGCCGCGCCTGGGGTGACGGCATGCGCCGCGCCGTGGCACTGGTGCCTCGCGGCGAATGGGGTGATCGCGTACTCAATGCCTTCCGCCAGAGCTGGGAGCAGTCCGGTGGCAGCCTGATCGCCGCTGAACATGTCGACCAACCGGTCGAGCTCGCCCAGCAGATCGCCGACCTGTTCCAGCTGCGCCAGAGCGAATCGCGCGCCAAGCGCCTGCAAGGCACGCTGGGCACGCAGGTTGCTGCCCAACCCTCTCGCCGCCAGGACGTCGACTTCATCTTCCTCGCCGCCACCCCGCAGCAGGCCCAGCAGATCAAGCCGACCCTGGCCTTCCAGTACGCGGGGGACGTACCGGTGTACGCGACCTCCCACCTGTTCACCGGCAGCAACAACCAGGCTCAGTACCTGGACCTGAACGGCATCCGCTTCTGCGAAACCCCCTGGCTGCTGAACAGCAACGACCCGCTGCGCCAGGAGGTCGATCGCCAATGGCCGCAAGCAGGCGGCAGCCTGGGCCGCCTCTACGCAATGGGCGTGGACGCCTATCGACTGGCACCCCGCCTGAACCAGCTCAAGGCGCTCCCGGAAAGCCGCGTTGATGGGCTCTCCGGCAGCCTCAGCCTCAACCCCGCGCAGCGTGTCGAGCGTCAACTGCCCTGGGCCGAATTCCGTGACGGCCAGGTCCTGCGACTTCCCGACAGCGATTCTTGAACCAGCGACAATCCAGCGGGCAAGCGGCGGAAGCTCTTGCTCGCTCCCACCTCGAAAAGCACGGCCTGCGCCTCCTGGCCAGCAACTGGCGATGCCCTCGTGGCGAGCTCGATCTGGTCATGCTGGACGGCGATACAGTAGTATTCGTCGAAGTGCGCTACCGGCGGCATGCCGCCTGGGGCGGAGCGCTGGAAAGCGTCGATGCGCGCAAGCGCGCCAAGCTGATTACCGCGGCCCAGCACTTCCTCCTCAAGGAGTCCCGCTGGGCCAGATACCCGTGCCGATTTGACGTGGTCGCCATCAACTCGATGGATGGCGACTCACCCCCGCGACTGACATGGCTGCAAAACGCCTTTGATACCTGAGCAGTCGCTCCCACTTAAGGTCAACCCGATGGACATGCAACCCCGAATCCGCCAGCTCTTCCAGGCCAGCATCGACACCAAGCTGCTGGCCATGGAAATGCTCGCCCCGCACATCGAGCACGCGAGCATGGTGATGGTCAACGCACTGCTCAACGAGGGCAAGATCCTGGCATGCGGCAACGGCGGCTCCGCCGGCGACGCCCAGCACTTCTCCTCCGAGCTGCTCAACCGTTTCGAACGCGAGCGCCCGAGCCTGCCCGCACTGGCATTGACCACCGACAGCTCGACCATCACCTCCATCGCCAACGACTACAGCTACAACGAGATCTTCTCCAAGCAGATCCGCGCCCTGGGCCAGCCGGGCGACATCCTCCTGGCGATCTCCACCAGCGGTAACTCGGCGAACATCATTCAGGCCATCCAGGCCGCACATGATCGCGAAATGATTGTCGTAGCTCTGACCGGCCGCGACGGTGGCGGCATGGCCTCCCTGCTGCTGCCGGAAGATGTCGAGATCCGTGTGCCCGCCAAGTCCACGGCGCGCATCCAGGAAGTCCACCTGCTAGCCATCCATTGCCTCTGTGACCTGATCGATCGTCAATTGTTTGGGAGTGAAGAATGACGCGTTCCCCCCTGATCCTCGCCTGCCTCGCCATCACCCTGGCTCTGGGTGGCTGCGGCGGCCGCACCATCGGCAAGACCATCGACGACCAGTCCACGCCATCCAAGGTGCGGGCCAAAATCGACGCTGCAAACCCCGACCTGAAGACCAACTCGCACATCGTGGTCACCAGCTACAACGGCGTCGTGCTGCTGGCTGGCCAGACTCCCAACGACAACCTCAAGTCCCAGGCCGAACAGGCAGCGCGCAGCGCGCAGGGCGTCAAGAAGGTGCATAACGAGCTGCACGTCGGCCAGAACTCTTCCACCCTGGCACGGATGAACGACAGCACCATCACCACCAAGATCACCACCCAGCTGCTGGCCGACGGCCAGATCCCCAGCTCGCAGATCAAGGTCGTGACCGAGAACGGCATCGTCTATCTGCTTGGCCTGGTGACCCGCCAGGAAGCCGCCAAAGCCACCAGCGTCGTGCAGGGCGTCTCCGGCGTGCAACGCATCGTGAAGCTGTTCGAATACACCAACTGACCGAACAGCGCGCACAAAAAAGGCGATCCAACCGGATCGCCTTTTTTATTACTTCACAACCTTGAGGCTGGGACGCCCACTGGGTCGCGGAGAACCGCTCGACGGGTCGCCGCCGGACGGGCCGTCATCTTCTGGCCCCTGGTCGTCCTCATCCACCACCGGAGGCTCCAGGTCGAAGACCATGCCCTGGCCGTTCTCCCGGGCATAGATGGCCATGATCGCCGCAGCCGGAATGTAGAGGTTGTGGGCAACGCCACCGAAACGCCCCTCGAAGCTCACCGCGTCGTTATCCATGTGCAGGTGACGCACCGCACTGGGAGAGACGTTGAGCACGATCTGGCCATCATTGGCGTAGCCGGCCGGCACCTGGACGCCAGCGAACTCGGCATTCACCAGCAGATGCGGCGTGCAGTTGTTGTCGACGATCCACTCATAGAGCGCACGGACCAGATAGGGACGACTGGAGTTCATCAAGGGCTCCTTATCAGCGCATGTCGCGCTCGACTGCCGACAGGCTGGCCTGGAAGCCATCGCGTGCGAAGAGGCGCTCCATGTAATCCAGCAATGGCTTGGCAGGACGAGGCAATTCGATTCCAAGGACCGGCAGGCGCCAGAGAATCGGCAACAGGCAGCAGTCTACAAGACTGAGGTCTTCGCTGAGGAAAAAGGGTTTGTCGGCGAACAGCGGCGATACACCGGTGAGACTCTCACGCAGTTCCTTGCGAGCGACCGCCTTGACGGCCTCCTTCACCCGGGGATCGAGTATCTGATCCACCAGGCTGCACCAATCACGCTGCACACGGTGCATCAGCAGCCGCGTATTACCCCGCGCCACCGGATAGACCGGCATCAGCGGCGGATGGGGGTAGCGCTCTTCGAGGTACTCCATCACTACGGTCGGCTCATAGAGCGCGAGGTCACGATCGACCAGGGTCGGCACGCTGCCGTATGGATTGACCTCGGCGAGCTTGGGCGGGCAACGGCCCGGCTCGACATCGATTATGTCCGCAGCGACACCCTTCTCGGCGAGCACGATGCGTACACGATGGGAATAGTGGTCTGCGGGGTCGGAGTAACAGGCCAACCTGTTGGTCACGGCCATGGCGCCCTCCTCGCTTGAAGTTATGCAGTAGTAGAAAAACGCGCGCGCCCATTAAGGGCGCGCGAGTATACAACGGTGAAGCCGGGTATCAGTGCACGTCTTTCCAGTATTCACGCTTCAGCAGGTAGGCGAATACGAAGAAGAAGGCCAGATACAGCAGAACGTAGGTGCCGATACGCTGCATGTGCAGCTTGTTCGGGTCCGCGGAGTAAGCCAGGAAGGTCACCAGGTTCTGAACCTTCACATCGAACTCGGCTTCGCTCAGCTTGCCGGTCTTCGGCACGATGGTCAGCTGATCACACGCTTCGTGGGTGATGGGGGCCCCAGTCAGCGGGTCATACTGCTTCTTGCCGTCTTCGACAGCCTGGACCTGCTTGCAACCTACGACCTGGCGACCTTGCAGGCCGACCAGCACGTTAGGCATGCCGACGTTCGGGAAGATCTTGTTGTTCACGCCCCAGGGACGCGCCGGATCTTCGTAGAAGTTGCGCAGGTAGCTGTACAGCCAATCGGTACCACGAACACGGGCGACCAGGGTCAGGTCCGGCGGCGCAGCGCCGAACCAGGTCTTGGCATCGCTCGGCTTCATGCCGATCTGCATGTGATCACCGATCTTGGCCCCGGTGAACACCAGGTTTTCCATCATCAGCTCTTCGGGAATGCCCAGGTCCTTGGCCACGCGCTCATAGCGCTGGAACTTGGCACTGTGGCAGCCCATGCAGTAGTTGGCGAAGGTACGAGCGCCGTCTTGCAGTGCAGCCTTGTCGGTCAGGTCGATATCGACATGATCCAGCTCTACATCATGGCCACCGGCGGCGAAGGTCAAGGCCGGCAGCGCAGCGATAACAAATGCAGCAAATAGCTTTTTCATCAGCCTGTCACCCTTTCCGGAACCGGTTTGGTTTTTTCCATCCTGGTGTAGAAGGGCATCAGGATGAAGTACGCGAAGTACAGGATGGTGCACACCTGCGACAGCAGCGTACGGCCCGGGGTCGGCGCGAGAACACCCAGCACGCCGAGGATGACGAAGGACACGCAGAAGATCAGCAGCCAGACCTTGCTCAGCCAGCCTTTGTAGCGCATCGATTTGACGGGGCTGCGATCCAGCCACGGCAGGACGAAGAGCACGGCGATGGCGGCGCCCATGGCGATAACGCCCATCAGCTTGTCCGGAACCGCACGGAGGATCGCGTAGAACGGGGTGAAGTACCACACCGGTGCGATGTGCTCAGGCGTCTTGAACGGGTTGGCCTGTTCGAAGTTCGGCTTCTCGAGGAAGTAACCGCCCATTTCCGGGAAGAAGAACACCACGAAGCAGAACACGAAGAGGAAGACCACTACACCGACGATGTCTTTCACGCTGTAGTAGGGGTGGAAGGCGATGCCGTCGAGCGGAATGCCGTTCTCATCCTTCAGCTTCTTGATGTCCACGCCGTCGGGGTTGTTCGAACCCACTTCGTGCAGGGCCAGGATGTGCAGCACGACCAGACCGAGGATCACGATCGGCAGCGCAATCACATGCAGCGCGAAGAAGCGGTTCAGGGTGATGCCGGAGATCAGGTAGTCACCACGGATCCACTGGGTCAGGTCGCCGCCGATCACCGGAATGGCGCCGAACAGCGAGATGATCACCTGGGCACCCCAGTAGGACATCTGGCCCCAGGGCAGCAGGTAGCCCATGAAGGCCTCGGCCATCAGGGCGAGGTAGATCAGCATGCCGAAGATCCACACCAGCTCGCGCGGCTTCTGGTAGGAGCCGTAGAGCAGACCGCGGAACATGTGCATGTAGACCACGATGAAGAACGCCGAGGCGCCGGTGGAGTGCAGGTAGCGAATGATCGCCCCGTACTCGACGTCGCGCATGATGTACTCGACGGACGCGAAGGCCTCTTCAGCGGACGGGGTGAAGCTCATGGTCAGCCAGATACCGGTGAGGATCTGGTTCACCAGGACCAGCAGGGCCAGGGAGCCGAAGAAATAGAAGAAGTTGAAGTTCTTCGGAGCGTAGTACTTGCTCAGATGGTCTTCCCACATCTTGGTCGCGGGGAAGCGCGCATCGATCCATTCCATGAATTTGCTCATTAGGCCTTCTCCTGGTCCACACCGATGACGATGACATCATCCGACTCGTAGGAGTGGGGCGGCACCGGCAGGTTCAAGGGAGCAGGCTGCGCCTTGTAGACGCGGCCGGCGAGGTCATAGCGAGAACCGTGGCAGGGGCAGAAGTAACCGCCCACCCACTCGGCGCCCAGGTCGGCCGGCGCGACTTCCGGACGGAAGGAGGGCGAGCAGCCGAGGTGGGTGCAGAGACCGACCAGCACCAGGATTTCCGGCTTGATCGCGCGATTGTGCGGATCGACGTAAGTCGGCTGCACGGACGCTTCGGACTTGGGATCAGCCATGCGCTCATCGATCTTGCCCAGGTTGCCGAGAATCTCCTCGGTACGGCGAACGATGAACACCGGCTGGCCGCGCCACTCAGCAATCATCTGCTGACCCGCTTCAACCTTGCTGATATTCACCTTCACCGGTGCCCCTGCGGCCTTGGCCTTCGCACTGGGCTGCCATGACCCCACAAACGGGATCGCAGCGCCCACCGCTCCTGCAGCACCCACCACGGATGTGGCTGCTACGAGGAAGCGACGCCGGCCTGCATTCACGCCGTCATTGCTCATTCAGTCGTCTCCCATCAGCTTTTGTGGCCTGTTGTTCAGGCCTCTACTAAGTAAAAATCGAGCCGCGCAAAAAATTCGCCAAATGGTAAAGAAAACCCCCTCTCCTGACAAGGTAATAGCCAGATACAAAACGGCTGAAAGCCTTGAGAGATAAGGGTTACGCGCATGCGACAAGCTGTCGCAGGGCATTTTCGCGGGCATAAAAAAACGCCCAGATCCACAAGGGCCTGGGCGTTTTTCGAAGCGTTGTATTAACGCTTGGAGTACTGCGGACGCTTACGCGCTTTACGCAGACCGACCTTCTTACGCTCGACTTCGCGGGCATCGCGAGTCACGTAGCCGGCTTTACGCAGCGGGCTGCGCAGGGCTTCGTCGTAGTTGATCAGGGCACGGGTGATACCGTGACGGATCGCACCAGCCTGACCGCTGACACCACCACCGAGAACGGTGACGTAGATGTCGAACTTCTCGACGGTCTCGGTCAGCTCCAGTGGCTGACGCACGACCATGCGAGCGGTCTCACGGCCAAAGAACTGATCCAGGCTGCGGTTGTTGATGGAAATCTTGCCAGTACCCGGACGCAGGAAAACGCGTGCGGTTGCAGTCTTACGACGGCCAGTGCCGTAGTTTTGAGTCGCCGACATAATGAACTATCCCGTTAAATCTTCAGTTCTTGGGGCTGCTGAGCGGTGTGCGGGTGAGCAGAACCCTTGTACACCTTCAGCTTGCGATACATGTCGCGACCCAGCGGGTTCTTCGGCAGCATGCCTTTGACCGCGGTCTCGATCACGCGCTCAGGGGCCTTGGCAATCAGCTTCTCGAAGTTGATTTCCTTGATGCCGCCCGGGAAGCCGGAGTGCGAGTAGTACATCTTGTCGGTAGTCTTGGCACCGGTCACACGTACCTGCTCGGCGTTGATGACGACGATGTAGTCGCCGGTATCAACGTGCGGGGTGTATTCCGGCTTGTGCTTGCCGCGCAGACGGCTAGCAATTTCGGTGGCCAGACGACCCAGGGTCTGACCGGCAGCGTCGACGACATACCAGTCGCGCTTAACAGTTTCCGGTTTTGCAGTAAAAGTCTTCATTCGCTATAGCCTCAGGGGCCGCCCTGAAAATAAGACGGCGGATCTTACTGAATAGTGCTCGCCCTGGCAACACAGGGCAGCCGGAAACAGACGCTATCGGGGGCTCGGGTCAGCGCGTCCGTACACGGCAAGGGGTTTCGGCGGGCTAGGCATCCCCACCTTCCTTCTTCGCGAGCTAGGCATCCCCGCAAAGAAAGCCGCGGAATTATGCCGATTGCACAGAAAATTTCAACCTGATTTGATAGCAATCTTTGCCAATAGAGGAACGTTGCATGGAATTCCGCCAGCTCGGCAACACCGATATCAAGGTCAGCAGCCTGTGCCTGGGCACCATGACCTGGGGCGAACAGAACAGCGAAGCCGAAGCGTTCGCCCAGATCGAACGGGCCAAAGCATTCGGCATCAACTTCATGGATACCGCCGAGATGTACCCGGTCCCGCCCCGTGCCGAGACCTATGCCGCAACCGAAACCATCATCGGCAACTGGTTCGCCAGGCACGGCGATCGTGCCGACTGGGTGCTCGCCAGCAAGGTGGCGGGCCCCGGCAACGGCATCACCCACATCCGCGGCGGCAATCTCAAGCACAACCGCCAGCACATCACCGCCGCCCTGGATGCCAGCCTCAAGCGCCTGCAGACCGATTGGATCGACCTGTACCAGCTGCATTGGCCCGAACGCAGAACCAACTTCTTCGGCCAACTGGGCTACCAGCACCGCGAGGAGGACTCCACCCCGCTGCAGGAAACCCTGGAAGTGCTCGGCGAGCAGGTGAAGGCCGGCAAGATCCGCCAGATCGGCCTGTCCAACGAAACGCCCTGGGGCACGATGAAGTTCCTGCAGCTGGCCGATCAGCTGGGGCTCCCTCGCGCCGCGTCCATCCAGAACCCCTACAACCTGCTCAACCGCAGCTTCGAGGTGGGCCTGGCCGAGGTGGCGATTCGTGAGCGCTGCGGCCTCCTGGCCTATTCACCGCTGGCATTCGGCATGCTGTCCGGCAAGTACGAGAACGGTGCGCGACCGGCCAACGCTCGCATCACCCTGTTCAGCCGCTTCACCCGCTACACCAACCCCCAGGCCCAAGCGGCCTGTTCACGCTATGTCGCCCTGGCCCGCAAGCATGGCCTGGACCCGGCGCAGATGGCACTGGCCTTCGTCACCGCCCAGCCCTTCGTCACCAGCAACATCATCGGCGCAACCAACCTGGAACAACTGGAGAGCAATCTCGCCAGCAGCCAACTGAAGTTGTCCGACGAGGTACTGGAGGGGATCGCCGAGATCCACCGCAACCAGCCGAACCCGGCACCTTGAGCTAGTCGAACAATCCCGGCGCGACATCCCGGACCACCGGCATGTCGCCCCGCCGGGATGCCAGCCGATCCGCCAGGCGCGTCGGCTCCGGCAGCCGATACCCGCAGCAACTGCGCAGTACCAGCTCCAGCGCACTGCGCATGGACACACGATGCCCCGGCGATACCACCAGGGGCAGGACCCGGTCCCGACTGCGCAGCATCCAGCCAATCTGCTCCCCGTCGTGCTCCAGCGGTACATGGTCGCCACGCATGGGACCCGGCTCCTGGTGATGCCCCACCAACACCTTCTTCGCCACCCCAATGGTGGGCAACCCGGTGACTACACCCAGGTGCGAAGCAATGCCGAGTCGACGCGGATGGGCGATCCCCTGTCCGTCGCAAAACACTAGGTCCGGCCGCTGCGGCAGGCCAGCCAGTGCCTCCATCAGGGCCGGCAGTTCACGAAAGGACAGCAACCCGGGCACGTAGGGCATGGAAGTCAGCACACGCGCCACAACATGGCCCAGGAGGCGATAGTCGGCGGCATCCAGCAGCACTGCGGCGGCACGGGTGACCTGGCCACCCTCCTCGAAGCCGACATCGACGCCCGCCACCACCTTCAGCGGCGCAAAGTCATCGACCAGCACCACCCGAGCTGCCAGCTCGCCCTGCAGGCGCTTGGCGTGGCGGACGCTGCCGTCCCAGTCATCGAAGGGGGAAGAATTCACGAGCAGACTCCGAAAGATCGACACAAGGTAGACCCGAAGCCCGCAGGAAGGGTCCGCCGCGCAGCCCGGCGGCGGACCTGGGGACTTACAGCGAGCGGGCAATGATCTCTTTCATGATTTCGTTGGTACCGGCGTAGATGCGCTGCACACGGGCGTCAGCCCAGGCGCGCGCCACCGGGTATTCCCACATGAAGCCGTAGCCGCCATGCAGCTGCACGCACTCGTCGAGCACCTTGCACTGCAGGTCGGTGCCCCAGTACTTGAGCATCGCCGCGGTGGGTACATCCAGCTTGCGCTGCAGGTGCAACTCCAGGCAGCGGTCGACGAAGACCCGCCCGATCTGGATCTCGGTGGCCATCTCGGCCAGCTTGAAGCGGGTGTTCTGGAACTCGGCGATGGCTTTGCCGAAGGCCTTGCGATCGCGGGTGTAGTCGAGGGTCCACTTCAGCGCCGCCTCGGCCGACGCCAGCGCGCCGATCCCGACGGTCAGGCGCTCCTGGGGCAGCTCCTGCATCAGGTAGGCGAAGCCCATGCCGGCCTGGCCCAGCAGGTTTTCCTTGGGCACGCGCACGTCCTGGAAGAACAGCTCGGAGGTGTCCTGGGCCTTCATGCCCACCTTCTCCAGGCGCTTGCCCTTGGAGAAGCCCGGTGTGCCCGCCTCCACCAGGAACAGGCTGGTGCCCTTGGCGCCGGCCTTGGGGTCGGTCTTGGCGACCACGATCACCAGGTCAGCCAGGTAACCGTTGGTGATGAAGGTCTTCGAGCCATTGATGATGTATTCATCACCGTCCAGCACCGCGGTGGTCTTCACGCCCTGCAGGTCGGAGCCGGCGCCCGGCTCGGTCATGGCGATGGCGGTCACCAGCTCGCCGGTCACCATGCGCGGCAGGTATTTCTGCTTCAGCTCTTCGGAGCCGTAATGGAGCACGTAGGGCGCGACGATGTCCGAATGCAGCGAGAAGCCGATCCCGGTCAGCCCCAGGCGACCGATCTCCTCGATCACCACGGTGCTGTAGAGGAAGTCGGCGCCCATGCCGCCGTACTCCTCGGGAATGTGCGAGCAGAGCATGCCGGCCTCGCCCGCCTTGCTCCACAGGGCGCGGTCGATGTAGCCGTCCTTCTCCCATTGATGATGGAAAGGCACCGCCTCCTGTTCGAGGAACTTGCGCACGCTGTCGCGGAAGAGTTCGTGATCGGAGCTGAACAGGGTTCTGGGGATCATGCGGTCACCTTGATGGATGCGTCTGGGGTCGGGTTCGAAGGCCACAGACTGTAGGACAGTCGTACCAGACGCACACTGGACAGTTGCGACAAAAAATAAGACGATCCAGCCGGCTAATGACCGCTTTCCCCTAATAAGAACAAGACCATGACCAACCAGCAGTCCCCCACCCTAAGACGGGTGAGTATCCTCGCCACCGAAGGTGTCTTCGCTTCCACCCTGATGCAGGCCAAGGATTTCTTCCATATGGCCAGCCTCCGCTACAGCAAGCTCCAAGGCCTCGGCCTCAAGCCCGCATTCGAAATTCACCTGGTCAGCCCCGATGGCCTGCCGGTGCGCAGCTTCAGCGATGTGATCATGCCGGTCGACGGCGCGCTGGACGAAGCCGATATCATCATCCTTCCGGCCTTCTGGGATGACTTCGACGCCCTTTGCGAGCGCCACCCCCAGGTCCTGCAATGGCTGCGCGAGCGTCACGCCGCCGGCAGCTCCATCTGCGGTGAGGCCACCGGGGTGTTCTGGATGGCCCAGGCCGGCCTGCTGGATGGCAAGGAGGCCACCACCTACTGGCGCTTCTTCCGCGAGTTCGGCGAGCGCTTCCCCAAGGTGCTGCTGAACCAGGAAAAACACCTCTCGGATGCCGACAATCTCTACTGCGCCGGCGGCGTCACCTCCGCCTGCGACTTGTACATCTACCTGATCGAGCGCTTCTGCGGCGCCAGCATCGCCCAGGCGGTGTCCCGCGACATCCTCTATGAAGTGCAACGCAGCTACGCCCCGGGGCGCATCGGGTTCGGCGGGCAGAAGCTGCACCAGGACGTAACCATCCTGCAGATCCAGCACTGGCTCGAAGAGCACTTCGCCGACAAGTTCCGCTTCGAGGACGTCGCCCGCGACCACGGCATGAGCATCCGCAACTTCATGCGCCGCTTCCAGGCCGCCACCGGCGACAAGCCGCTGCACTACCTGCAACGGTTACGCATCGAAACAGCCAAGGGCCTCCTGTCGGCTACCCGCAAGAGCATCAAGACCATCAGCTACGAAGTGGGTTACGACGACGCCAGCTTCTTCGCCCGACTGTTTCGCCAGCACACCAATCTTTCCCCCAACCAGTACCGCAGGCAGTTCCAGCACAAAGGCGAGTAAAGCCGCCATCCCAAGGATGGGTTGGCCGACAGCGGCAGCGACTTATGATCCGGGCATGGTCCCCATTGGGGTGTCCGAACCTTTTCCGTCAGCGGTACGGCGGATGAAGAACAACAATAAAAGGTACTCAACCATGCGCCGTTACCTGCTTGCCCTGCTGGCTGCCGCCAGCTTCACAGCCGTCGCAGACGACTGGAAACCCTTCCCCTACGACCAGGCCGCCTACGACTACTCCGGCGACAAGCTGCGCCAGGCCTGGCCCCAGCTGACCCGCGGCTTCGGCCCCGACTATCCCTTCCCCGATGCCGACTGGGTGGTGACCATGGCCACCCAGAACCCCAAGGCGCTGGAGATGACCGTTACCGGCAACACCGGCTTCACCGGCAAGCCCGAGGAAGCCGAAGCCTATGCAGCCCGGCTGCAGGACGTGTGGCGCCTGATGTTCAAGGGTGATTTCGCCGAGGCCAAGAAGCAGGGCCTGGCCCTGGGCGTCGGCGGCCAGGTGCCGGCGATGTTCGCCCAGGTGATCTACGCGATGTTCCTCGCCCCCAACCAGGAGGAGAAACACCGCCTGCTGGAGGAAGTGATCAAGTACACCGACGAGGCCGGCGAGCTGGTCCAGGCCGACACCGTGGCCCAGTTCGGCCGCGTGTACGCCAAGGCGCGCCTCGGCGAGGAGCTGTCGGTACCGGTGGTACTCAAGCGCGGCTACACCAGCCAGATTCCCGAGGAACTGGACGCCCTGCTGCAAAAGCAACCGCGCCAGCCCTTCGCCCTCGCCCTCTACGGCGGCTACGAAGCCGGCGTGATCCGCAAGGTCGGCAAACTGGTGGGCAAAATGACCTACGGGGTCAGCTCGGACAAGATGGAGCAGTACTTCACCCGCTCCTTCAGCGCCAAGGACGACCTGCCCATCGGCCACTACGAGTACGCCAACGCCCTGGTCTACGTCTACGGCGAGGATGAAGAGCAGAAGGTCCTGGATCACCTGAAAAAGGCCGTGGCGATCAAGCCGATCAACGCCATGGAAGCGCTGGAAGTCGCCCACGCCCAGGCGTTGCTGAAGCAGTATGAGAAGGAAGTGGCGCAGCGCTAGCGCTGCAAGCTGCAAGCTGCAAGCTGCAAGCTGCAAGCTGCAAGCTGCAAGCTGCAAAACAGGGTGCGGACCGGTTGAGCCGGTCCGTACTTTTTTCTTGAGGCTTGAAACTTGCGGCTTGCCGCTTATGCCCTCAGGGCTTATGCGGCCGCGAGAGGAATTCGTGGGACTGCATCTCCAGCAGGCGGCTGAGGGTGCGCTGGAACTCGAAGGTCAGGCGACCGCCGGTGTACAGGTCCTTCAACTCCACCTCGGCGGAGATGATGAGCTTGACGTTGCGGTCGTAGAACTCGTCCACCAGGTTGATGAAGCGCCGCGCCATGTCATCCTTCGCCACGCCCATCTGCTCGACGTTGGCCAGGATGACCGCGTGGAAGATCTTGCCCAGCTCGATGTAGTCGTTCTGGCTGCGCGGGCCGTCGCAGAGTTCGCGGAACTCGAACCAGGCAACGTCCTCGCACACGCGGACCGCACGGATCTCGCGATTCTCGATCATCAGCGCTTCGTTTTCCTGGGCCTGGGTGCAATCCGGCAGCAGGCTCTTGAAGCTGGTCTTCAGGCTGGCCTCGGCCTCGTCACCCAGGGGCCAGTGGAACAGTTCGGCCTGTTCCAGGGCACGTAGGCGGTAGTCCACGCCGCTATCGACGTTGACCACATCGGTGTACTGCTTGACCAGGGCAATGGCCGGCAGGAAGCGCGCACGCTGCAAGCCGTCCTTGTAGAGGCCGTCCGGCACGATGTTGGACGTCGCCACCAGGCTCACGCCGTTCTTGAACAGCTCGTCCAGCAGGGTGGCGAGGATCATCGCGTCGGTGATGTCGGAGACGAAGAACTCGTCGAAGCAGATCACCCGCGCCTCGTCGGCGAAACGCTTGCCGATGATGGTCAGCGGGTTCTTCTCACCCTTGAGGGTTTTCATTTCCTCATGCACGCGCTTCATGAAGCGGTGGAAGTGGGTGCGCATCTTCTCCTTGAACGGCAAGGCGTCGAAGAAGGTGTCGACCAGGTAGGTCTTGCCACGACCGACGCCGCCCCAGAAATACAGGCCCTTGACCGGCCCCTGGCGCTTCTTGGCGAACAGTCCGCCGAACAAGCCGGTTTTGCTCTGGCCATCGGCGATCAGATCGTCGTACAGGCGCTGCAGATGGCGGACGGCAGTTTCCTGCGCGGCGTCGTGGAAGAAGTCCGGCCGCTTGAGATCGGCCTGGTAACGCTCGAGGGGGGTCATGATCGGTAGCAAGGCAACGAAAAACGGGGTCGTCACTTTAGCGACGCCCCCGTTTCTTGGCAATCGGCCAGCAGCGCCGACCGTAAGAAAGCGCCTCAGTCCTGGGGCGCAAGTGCCTCACGCAGACGCTGAACGGCAGCATCACGGGCATCGACATCGGCGAACTCACCGCCCTGCCCCACGGCCTCGCCATCGAGCCACAGACCATAGCTGGAGCCGTCGCTGCGGATATCCAGGGCGCTGCCATCCTGCAGGCGCTTGGTCACCAGGCCCGAGGACTTGCCATCAGCGAACGAACGGGACAGCAGCAGCTGCTCGCCATCAGCGGCCAGCAGACGGAAGCGGAAGCTGCCGTCCTCTTCGCGGAAGCTGACGAAGCGCGCACTCTTGGCCGCCTTCTTCTTGCCGGCATCGGCGCTCTGCACATTGCTGCGGAAAGACCGCAGGCCCACCGCCTCGCGCAGCTCGTTGAGGAACGGCGTCGCGGTCTTGCGGGCCTTGGCGGCACCAGCGAGGAGGATGTCTTCCAGATCGGCCGGGCGCTCGATCAGCGCGTGATAACGCTCGCGGGCTTCGCCCAGCTCGTTGTCCAGCAGCTGGAACAGGCGCTGCTTGGCTTCGCCCCAGGCCAGGCCATCGAGCAGCTCGGCCCGGAAGGCTGCCAGCTGCGCCGGCGTGGAGAAGGCCTGGTAGAGGGTGTAGAGGTGGGAATTGTCCGGGTCCTTCGGCTCGCCGGGTGCGCGCGAGTCGGTGACGATGCGGGCGATGGCGTCCTTCAGTTGCTTGGCGCTGCCGAACAGCGGAATGGTGTTGTCGTAGCTCTTGGACATCTTGCGACCGTCCAGGCCGGGAAGCGTCGCCACTTCCTCTTCGATCACCGCCTCCGGCAGGGTGAACAGCTCACGACCGGCGCCGAACAGGTGGTTGAAGCGCTGGCCGATGTCACGGGCCATCTCCACGTGCTGGATCTGGTCACGGCCCACCGGGACCTTGTGGGCGTTGAACATCAGGATGTCCGCGGCCATCAGCACCGGGTAGCTGAACAGCCCCATGGTGACGCCGGCATCCGGGTCTTCGCCGTTCTCGACGTTCTTGTCCACCGAGGCCTTGTAGGCATGGGCACGGTTGAGCAGACCCTTGCCGGCGACACAGGTCAGCAGCCAGGTCAGTTCGGGGATCTCGGGGATATCCGACTGGCGATAGAAAGTCGCCTTGTCCACATCAAGGCCACAGGCCAGCCAGGTGGCGGCGATCTCGAGGCGCGAGCGCTGGATGCGTGCCGGGTCATCGCACTTGATCAGCGCGTGGTAATCCGCGAGGAAATAGAAGGAATCGACGTCAGCATCACGGCTGGCAACGATGGCGGGACGGATGGCACCGGCGTAGTTGCCGAGGTGCGGGGTACCGGTGGTGGTGATGCCGGTGAGAATGCGAGTGGTCATGGATGATCGCTTGTCGGACTGCAGTCGGGGTCAGAGGCGCGGCAGGACCAGATCCTTGAGATCGGTCAGCTTGCCGTGAAAGAAGTGCCCGCATTCTGCCACTTTCAGCAGCTCATGGGGGCGTTGCAAGGAGGCGGACCAGTCGTACACGGCCTGCGGCTCGACCACCTCGTCGGTGTCGGGCTGGATCACCGTCATCTCGCCGCGTTCAGGCAGCGGAGTGGCGTCGGTCAGGCGCATGACCGCAGGCGCCACCATGAACAGGCGGGGCACTTCGACGCTCTGGCGCTCCAGGCGACCCGCCAGGCTTGCCGCAACGAAACCACCGAAGGAGAAACCGAACAGGGTCAGCGCCAGTTCCGGGCGCTGGGAGCGGAACCAATGGGCTACGGCCTCCGCGTCATCCACCTCGCCGGTGTTCATATCGTGGCTGCCGGCACTGGCGCCGACACCGCGGTAGTTGAAGCGCAGGGTGCTGTAGCCGGCATCGCGAGCGGTGCGCTGCAGGGTAGAGACCACCTTGTTGAGCATGGTGCCGCCCTGGATCGGGTTCGGGTGGCAGATCAGCGCCAGCCCCTTGGCATCGGGCAGGTCGAGGTGAAGCGCTTCCAGCTGGCCACTTGGCCCCTGGAGCAGAATGGGATTTTCACGATTGGACAACGGGAACTCCGTGACCCCGGACCGGGTCGACTCGTCTTGGTTAAGCACCACAGGGCTTGCGTCGCGGTATACAGCGCGGATTCGAGCCGTTAACGTAATGCAAAGCTGCTTATAGAGGAAGGACTCGTGGAACAGTCGCTCACGGCCTGGTTGTTGCCAGCACTCGCCCTGCTCGCCGGTATCGGCATCGGTTTTCTGGTCGCCCGACTGCTGCCCGGCACCGCGCCGAATCGCACGCAGCGTCAACTGGATGACCTGCAGGCACGCTTCGATACCTATCAGAGTGAAGTGGTCACCCATTTCAACACCACTGCCAACCTGGTGAAGAAGCTCACCCAGAGCTACCAGGACGTGCAGGAACACCTGTCCGACGGTGCCAGCCGGCTGGCCCTGGACGAACTGACCCGCCAGCGCCTGCTCGCCGCCCTGCACACGGACGACGCCCCCGGCCCGCGCGAACGCCTGACCCCGCCGCGCAGCCACGAGGCGCCGAAGGACTACGCACCCAAGTCCACCGACGGCCCGGGCACCCTGGACGAAAACTTTGGGCTCAAGGGCAAGTACTGAGCACCGGATGAGTCAACGAAAAGCCCCGCCTAGGCGGGGCTTTTTCATGCCGGGTAACTTCCCGGGTTCCACGTCAGGCCCAACGCAAGGCTAAAAAAAGCCCCGCATCAGCGGGGCTTTTTCATCAGCGATGCGATCAGATCGCGCCGCGGCTGCGCAGCAGGTCGAGCACGGCCTTGACGCCCTCTTCCACCGACTGGCTCTGGGTGTCGATCACCAGATCGGCATTCAGCGGCACGTCGTAGGGGAAGGACTCACCGGGGATGTTGTCCTGGTCGGCCGCGTACAGCCCTTGCGGGTCACGCTCGCGGCAGATCTGCGGGGATGCCTGGACGTATACGGTGATCAGGCGATCGTTGCCGATCAGCACCTTGGCCTGCTCGCGGCCTTCCGCATCCGGCGCCACGAAGGCCGCCAGGGTCAGCAGGCCGGCTTCGTTGAACTGACGCGCCACGTGGGCGGCACGGCGCCAGTTCTCGGTGCGCCCGGCGCGGTCCTGCGGCAGGCCCTTGTTCAGGTCATGACGCAGGTTCTGGCCATCGAGGACGTAGACCGCACGGCCCATGTCGAACAGCTTGCGCTCCACGGCATAGGCCAGGGTGCTCTTGCCGGCGCCGGAGAGGCCGCTGAACAGTACGGTGGCCGGCTTCTGGCCAAAGCGTGCAGCACGTTCCTCGGTGGAAACGTGGGCGGACTCGCCATGAATGCCCTGGCCGCCAGCGGCAACCGGCGCGGCGATGATCATGCCCGCGCCAACGGTGCCGTTGGTGAGGCGGTCGATGACGATGAAGGCGCCGGTGGTGCGGTTGCTCTCATAGCCATCGAGGGCGATGGGCGCGTCCAGGCTGATCTTGACCTTGGCGATCTCATTCAGCTGCAGGTCGCTGGCGGCGCCCTCTTCGAGGGTGTTCACGTCCACCTTGTGGGCGATGCTGGCGATGGAGCCCGGCACGTAGCTGGTGGCGCGCTTGATGTCGTATTTCTTGCCCGGCAGCATCGGCTCTTCGGACATCCACACCAGCATGGCGTCGAAACCGTCTGTCACCTGCGGGCGGTTGTCGGCATGCACCAGCATGTCGCCGCGGGAAACGTCGATCTCGTCTTCCAGGGTCAGGGTGATCGCCTGGCCGGGGCCAGCCTGCTCCAGCTCGCCCTCGAAGGTGACGATGGACTTGACCTTGCTGCCCTTGCCCGACGGCAGCACGACGACTTCATCGCCCTTGTGCACGACGCCGCTGGCGAGGGTGCCGGCGAAGCCACGGAAGTTGAGGTTGGGGCGGTTGACGTACTGCACCGGGAAGCGCATGTCGGCGAAATTGCGGTCGCCAGCGACTTCGACGGTCTCGAGGATCTCCATCAGCGACTGGCCGGTGTACCAGGGCGAACGCTCGCTCTTGTTCACCACGTTGTCGCCCTTCAGCGCCGACATCGGCACAAAGTGGATGGAGGTCGGGTTGAGCTTGATGCGCTCAGCGAACTGCAGGTAGTCGGCCTTGATCGACTCGAACACGCCCTGGTCGAAGTCCTTCAGGTCCATCTTGTTGATGGCGACGACGATGTGCTTGATGCCCAGCAGGGAAGCGATGTAGCTGTGGCGGCGGGTCTGGGTCTGCACGCCGTAGCGGGCGTCGACCAGGATGATCGCCAGGTCGCAGGTGGACGCGCCGGTGGCCATGTTGCGCGTGTATTGCTCATGGCCGGGGGTGTCGGCGATGATGAACTTGCGCTTGGCGGTGGAGAAGTAGCGGTAGGCGACATCGATGGTGATGCCCTGCTCGCGCTCGGCCTGCAGGCCATCCACCAGCAGCGCCAGGTCCACTTCGTCACCGGTGGTGCCGACCTTCTTGGAATCGCGGGTGATGGCCTCCAGATGGTCTTCGTAGATCATCTTGGAGTCGTGCAGCAGGCGCCCGATCAAGGTGCTCTTGCCGTCGTCGACGTTGCCACAGGTGAGGAAGCGCAGGAGTTCCTTGCGCTCGTGCTGGGCCAGGTAAGCGAGGATGTCCTGGCTGATCAGATCGGATTGATGGCTCATTGCATTCAAGCTCCAAGCTGCAAGCCTCAAGCGGCAAGCTCGTCGGCGTCCAGCTAGACAGAAATTTTGTTGATCAACCCCGTGAGCATTCTCGATAACTCACGGGTTTCGACTACCCAATCAGCAGCAAGCGACTCCGCTATGTACCCGATTTCCGCTCCGATCATCAGTTGGGTTCGCAGCTCGCCACAGGATGCCTTGGCGATCCACAGGTACCGGCATTTCTCCTTGGCGCTTCCACGTTCCATACCCTCGGCAATATTGCTGGGTACGGACAGCGCCGAACGAGTTACCTGATCCTTGAACCCGGCGTCGCGGCAATCCGCGAACGCCTTGTAGATGCTTACCGTGAGCTGTTTGGCTCTTCGCCAGACATCGAGTCGCTCGAAATCCATTCGAACTCCAACCACTCCCTGCTTGAAGCTTGTCGCTTGCAGCTTGCAACTGCTTTCTAGAAATAGCCCTGCCGCTTTTTCTCTTCCATCGAACCGGCACCGTCATGGTCGATGACGCGGCCCTGGCGTTCGGAAGTTCGGGTCAGGAGCATTTCCTGGATGATGTCGGTGAGGCTGGTGGCCTCCGACTCGACCGCGCCGGTCAGCGGGTAGCAACCGAGGGTGCGGAAACGCACCATGCGCTTCTCGATGCGCGCCTTCTCTTCGTCCGAGAGGTGCTCGAGGATGCGGTCATCGTCGATCATGATCAGCGTGCCGTTTTTCTCGATGACTTCGCGCTCGGCGGCGAAGTACAGCGGGACGATCGGGATCTGCTCCAGATAGATGTATTGCCAGATGTCCAGCTCGGTCCAGTTGGACAGCGGGAAGACGCGGATCGACTCGCCCTTCTTCACTTTGCCGTTGTAGACGTTCCACAGCTCGGGGCGCTGGTTTTTCGGGTCCCAGCGGTGCTTGCTGTCGCGGAAGGAGTAGACGCGCTCCTTGGCGCGGGACTTCTCCTCGTCACGACGGGCACCACCGAAGGCAGCATCGAAGCCGTACTTGTCCAGAGCCTGCTTGAGGCCCTCGGTCTTCATGATGTCGGTGTGCTTGGCACTGCCGTGGGTGAAGGGGTTGATACCCTGGGCCTTGCCCTCGGGGTTCACGTGGGTGATCAGCTCGAGGCCCAGGTCGGCGACCATCTTGTCGCGGAACCGGTACATCTCCTGGAACTTCCACTGAGTGTCGACATGCATCACCGGGAACGGCAGCTTGCCCGGGAAGAAGGCCTTGCGCGCCAGGTGCAGCATGACGGCGGAGTCTTTGCCGATGGAATACAGCATCACCGGGTTATCGAATTCGGCGGCCACCTCACGAATGATGTGGATACTTTCCGCCTCCAGCTGTTTCAGGTGCGTCAGTTTGTCGAGCATGGCTACTCACGGATTTCTTATCTGATACAACGGCCTTCGGGCCGTGGACGAGCGCGCACTCTAGCACAGCGCCTTCTTCTATTCAGGGGCGCACTTAGAACGAAACGATCTAGCTTTATACCTGCTGGAACGGGCCTTCCGGCGCCCCTTTCCTAGATGGGATTGGGGCAATCGATGAACAAGTGCTCGATGGCGAAACGCCGCGCCAGGTAGTCGCCCAGGGCCTGCACGCCGTAGCGTTCGGTGGCGTGGTGACCGGCAGCGATGAAGCTGATGCCGTTCTCGCGAGCGCTGTGGAACGTCTGCTCGGACGCCTCGCCGGTGAGGTAGAGGTCGACGCCGGCGGCGATCGCCGTATCGATGTAGCCCTGGCCGCCGCCGGTGCACCAGCCGATGCGGCGGATCATCCCGGAGCCTTCCACCAGCAGGGGCTCGCGGCCCAGTACGTCCTGTACGCGGCGAGCGAAATCGCGCGGAGTGAGCGGTTCGGCCAGGGAGCCGATCAGGCCGACGGTGCGCGGGTTGTCCGGCTCCAGCGGTCCTTCGACGGTGATGTCCAGTTGACGGGCAAGCTGCACGTTGTTGCCCACTTCCGGGTGCACGTCCAGGGGCAGGTGATAGGCCAGCAGGCTGATGTCGTGGGTCAGCAGAGTCTTCAGGCGGCGCTGCTTGATCCCGACCACACAGGGGTTCTCGCCCTTCCAGAAATAGCCGTGGTGGACCAGCACCACATCGGCCTCGGCTTCCACCGCGGCATCGAGCAATGCCTGGCTGGCGGTGACCCCGCTGACGATGCGCCGAACCTGTGGCCGCCCTTCGACCTGGAGGCCGTTCGGGCAGTAATCCGAGATACGCGAAGCCCCGAGAAAGCGCTCCGCTTCCTCCACCAGGGTGGTCAGTGCAATGGCCATCTGCCTCTCCTCATAAGCTGCTGAGAGCGGCTATTTTATTGGCGGCCGCCCCGTATAATGGCGCCACCTTAAGGGGCACCCTCGCCCCTCGCAACCCTCAGGATTCCCCTCGATGCTCAAGGCCCTGCGTTTCTTCGGCTGGCCCCTGCTTGTCGGCGTACTCGTAGCACTGCTGATCATCCAGCAATACCCCGAACTGGTCGGCCTGCCCCGCCAGGAAGTGCACCTCCAGGAAGCGCCCCGGTACAGCCTCTCGCGCCCAGGCCCGGAGTCCTATGCGGAAGCGGTGAACAGCGCCTCCCCCGCCGTGGTCAACCTGTACACCACCAAGGTGGTGAGCAAGCCGGCGCATCCGCTGTTCGAAGACCCGCAGTTCCGCCGCTTCTTCGGTGACAACCTGCCCCGCCAGCGGCGCATGGAGTCCAGCCTCGGCTCGGCGGTGATCATGAGCCCCGAGGGCTACCTGCTGACCAACAACCACGTCACGGCGGGCGCCGACCAGATAGTCGTGGCCCTCAAGGATGGCCGCGAAACCCTGGCACGCCTGGTAGGCGGCGATCCGGAAACCGACCTCGCGGTGCTCAAGATCGACCTGGACAACCTGCCCGCCATCACCCTCGGCCGCTCCGACAACATTCGCATCGGCGACGTCGCCCTGGCCATTGGCAACCCCTTCGGCTTCGGCCAGACCGTGACCATGGGCATCATCAGCGCCACTGGCCGCAACCAGCTGGGCCTCAATACCTACGAGGACTTCATCCAGACCGACGCGGCGATCAACCCGGGCAACTCCGGTGGCGCCCTGGTGGATGCCAACGGCAACCTGATCGGTATCAACACCGCGATCTTCTCCAAGTCCGGCGGCTCCCAGGGCATCGGCTTCGCCATCCCCACCAAGCTGGCCCTGGAAGTCATGAAGGCGATCATCGAGCACGGCCAGGTCATCCGTGGCTGGCTGGGCATCGAGGTGCAGCCGCTCACCCCCGAGCTGGCCGAGTCCTTCGGCCTCGAAGGGCGCCCGGGCATCGTCGTCGCCGGCATCTACCGCGACAGCCCGGCGCAACGTGCCAACCTGCAGCCCGGCGACATCATCCTCAGCATCGATGGCGAACCCGCCGGCGATGGCCGCCGCTCGATGAACCAGGTGGCCCGCACCAAGCCCGGCGAGAAAGTCAGCGTCAAGGTCATGCGCAACGGCAAGGAGATCGACCTCTCCGCCGAAGTCGGCCTCAGGCCGCCACAGCAAACCGCACCCGCGGACAACAACTGACCCGAACGGCGCCTGATGGCGCCGTTCTTCATTTCGCCCCCCGCTCCATGAAATCGAACCTGGCAGGTGAAAGATGAAAAAATAAAATGTTATGTTATTACATCTTTAAACCCTGAGACCCACCGACAATGAAGTCCCGCACCCTCGCCTCGGCCGCCGGCCTGGCGCTCGGCCTGGCCAGCAGCAACTCCCTAGCCGCACCACTGGAACTCGAAGAGATCACCATCGAATCCCGCCACGAGCGCGCCGACGGTCCCGTCACCGGCTACCGCGCCACCCGCTCGGCGAGCGCCACCCGCACCGACTCCGACCTGCGCGACATCCCGCAATCCGTGGCCGTGGTGCCCGCCCGGGTACTGGAAGACCTCAACACCACCCGCATCGACCGCGCCCTGGACTTCGCCGGCGGTGTATCCCGGCAAAACAACTTCGGTGGCCTGACCTTCCTCAACTACAGCGTGCGCGGCTTCACCACCGGCGAGCTGTACAAGAACGGCTTCGCCATCAACCGTGGCAGCTACAGCTCGCCGGACGCCTCCACCATCGAGCGCATCGAAGTACTCAAGGGCCCGGCGGCCAGCCTCTACGGACGTGGGGACCCGGGCGGCCTGGTCAATATCGTCAC
Source organism: Pseudomonas sp. PDM13 (assembly GCF_025685765.1). Classification (NCBI taxonomy): domain Bacteria; kingdom Pseudomonadati; phylum Pseudomonadota; class Gammaproteobacteria; order Pseudomonadales; family Pseudomonadaceae; genus Pseudomonas; species Pseudomonas sp. PDM13. Next base: position 150,199 of record NZ_JAOTQU010000003.1, read on the forward strand.
CAAGAAGCCCGAGGAGGAAGCCTTCTCCCGCTTCAGCGCCAGTGCGGGCAGCTGGGACCGCTACCGCAGCAGCCTCGACGTCAATACGCCGCTGGACGACGCCGGCACTCTGCTGTCGCGCATCAACCTGGCGGTGGAGGACAACCAGAGCTTCCGTGATCACGTCGGCAGCGAGCGCGTGGTGGTCAGCCCGTCCCTCAGTTGGCAGCTCAGCCCGGATACGCGCCTGCTGATCGAAAGCGAGTTCGTGCGCCACGAGTCGGTGTTCGATCGCGGCATCCCCGCCCCAGGCAACCAGCTCGGCTCGGTCAAGCGCTCCACCTTCCTCGGCGAACCCAACGACGGCGAGATCCGCAACCGCAACCAGATGCTGCAGGTCAGCCTCGAGCACTACCTGAACGAGGACTGGAAGCTGCGCCTGGCCAACCACTATGCCCAGGGCCACCTGGCTGGCGACTCCTCGGAAACCTCGCGCCTGTCCGGCGACATCGTCAGCCGCTTCTATCGCCAGCGCGATTTCGAATGGAACAACAGCATCACCCAGGCCGAACTGCACGGCACCTTCGCCACCGGCACCTGGCAGCACCAGACGCTGATCGGCCTGGAGTACGAGAACTACCGCAACAGCCAGAAGTACCCCCAGAGCGACACCCTGTTCAGCTACGGCCTGGATATCCACAACCCCGTATACGGCCAACCCAAGCCCGCGCTCACCCGCAAGAACGACTTCTTCGAGCGGGTGGAAAGCCATTCGCTGAACCTGCAGGACCAGATCGCCTTCACCGACCGGCTGCGCGGCTTGATGGGCGTGCGCATCGAGCGCTTCGAGCAGGCAGCCCTGGACCGCTCCACGCGCATCCGCAACGCCCAGCACAAGGATGTAGTCACGCCGCGCCTGGGCCTGCTCTACCAGCTCACCCCGGAAGTCGGGGTGTTCGCCAATGCCTCCACCTCGGTGAAACCCAACGCCATCAGCAGCCGCGGCACCGTGTTCAAGCCGGAGAAAGGCGTCGGCTATGAGAGCGGGGTCAAGCTCGACCTGTTCGAAGGCCGGCTGGGTGCCACTGCCGCGCTCTTCCATATCGAGAAGGAGAACGTGCTCACCGCCGACCCGAACGACCCCAGCCAGAGCATCGCCGCCGGCAAGGCGCGCAGCCAGGGCCTGGATGTGCAGGTCGCCGGCCAGCTCAGCGACGCCTTCCGCCTGATCGGCGCCTACGCCTATATCGATGCCGAGGTGACCGAGGACAACACCCTGCCCGAAGGCAGCCGCCTGCTCGGCATCGCCAAGCACAGCGGCAGCCTGATGGGCGTCTACGAATTCCAGGACGGCTGGCTGCGCGGTTCGGATGTCGGCGCCGCGGCCAACTACGTGGGCGACCGCTCCGGCCAGGCCGGCAGCCAGTTCGAACTGCCCGCCTACAGCACCCTCGACCTGCTCGCCCACTACAAGGCCAGCGATGACCTGAGCATCGGCCTGAACCTCAACAACCTCTTCGACCGCAAGTACTACGAGCGCTCCTACAACAACGTCTGGGTGCTGCCGGGCGACCCGCGCAACCTCACCCTCAGCCTTACCCTCAACCTCTGACAAGGACTCCCCATGCGACTCCACAGCAAACTGCTGCTTACCGCCGCCCTCGGCGCCCTCCTCGCCGGCCAGGCCCAGGCCCACGGCCTCTGGACCGAACAGCGCCGCGGCAACATCGAAGTGATCTACGGGCACGGCGCCGAGGACGACGCCTTCAAGGCCGAGAAGGTCAGCGGCGCCTGGGCCTACGACAAGGCCGGCCGGATGATCCCGGTCACCGTCCAGCGCCTCGACGACCACGCCCGCCTGCAACCCCTGAAGCCACCGGCCAGCCTGGCGGTGGCGCTGGACAACGGCGCCTGGTCGCAGACCGCCGACAAGCAGTGGATCAACAAGGGCCGCGACCAGGTGAAGGGCGCTGTCGCCTCCATCCACACCTGGAAGTACAGCCTCGCGGTCTACCAGGAAGGCGCGAAGCTGCCGGCACTGGAGCGCGTGCGCCTGGTCATCGTGCCGCAGGTCGACCCGCTCGGCGTCGGCCCCGGCAAGCCACTGCCGGTGCAGGTGCTGCTGGATGGCAAGCCGGCAGCCGGCATCGAGCTGTACGGCGACTACCGCAGCGACCCGCATACCGTCAGCGCCACCACCGACGCCCAGGGCAAGGCCAGGGTGCTGGTACGCAACGCCGGCCTCAACGTGATCGCCGCACAGGCGACGCTGAAGACCGACAAGGACCCGGAAGCCGAGGAGCACGGCTTCTTCACCTCGCTGACCTTCGTTGGCGAAGCCCATCACGAGTGAGCGGCAGCAGCCGTTGAAGCATGAAAAAAGCCGAGGCGGTTTCCCGTCTCGGCTTTTTCGTTCATGGCAGCGGAATCAGGCGGCGTCGAGCGCATCCAGCAGCGCCTGGTTCTGCTCCGGCGTGCCGATGGTGATGCGCAGGAACTGGGCGATGCGTTCCTGCTTGAAGTGACGCACGATCACGCCCTTCTCGCGCAGGCCGGCAGCAATGCCCGCCGCATCCTTGCCCGGGTGACGGGCGAAGATGAAGTTGGCCGCCGAAGGCAACACCTCGAAGCCACGCTTTTCCAGTTCGCTCACCACCCGCTCGCGGCTGTCGATGACCTTGGCGCAGGTCTGCTCGAACCATTCGCGGTCCTCGAACGCCGCAGCGGCGCCGACTATGGCCATGCGGTCCAGCGGGTAGGAGTTGAAACTGTTCTTGATGCGCTCCAGGGCCTCGATCAGGTCCGGGTGCCCCACCGCCAGGCCCACGCGCAGGCCGGCCAGGGAGCGGGACTTGGACAGGGTCTGGGTGACCAGCAGGTTCGGGTAGCGGTCCACCAGGGCGATGGCACTCTGGCCGCCGAAATCGATATAGGCCTCATCGACCACCACCACAGTATCCGGGCTGCCCTGCAGCAGCTTCTCCACCGCCTCCAGCGCCAGCAGGCAACCGGTGGGGGCGTTGGGGTTGGGGAAGATGATGCCGGCGTTGGGGCGCGCGTAGTCTTCGACGCGGATCTGGAACTGCTCATCCAGCGGCAACGCCTCGAAGGGGATGCCGTAGAGGCCGCAGTAGACCGGGTAGAAGCTGTAGCTCACGTCCGGGAACAGCAGCGGGCGGCCGTGCTGGAACAGGCCGTGGAAGATGTGTGCCAGCACCTCGTCCGAACCGTTGCCGACGAACACCTGGCCGGTTGTCACGCCGTAGTACTCCGCGACCGCCTGCTTGAGGCGGTCGCTGTTCGGGTCCGGGTACAAGCGCAGGCTGTCACCCAGTTCCGCCTGCATGGCGGCGATGGCCTTCGGCGACGGCCCGTAGGGGTTCTCGTTGGTGTTCAGCTTCACCAGGTTGGCGATCTTCGGCTGCTCGCCCGGAACGTAGGGCACCAGTTCCTTGACGAAGGGACTCCAGAATTTGCTCATCGTCATTCTCCCTTGATCCGGTACTCGGCGCTGCGGGCGTGGGCGGTCAGCGACTCGCCACGGGCCAGCACGGACGCGGTCTTGCCCAGCTCGGAAGCACCCTCTGCCGAGCAGAAGATGATCGACGAGCGCTTCTGGAAGTCATACACGCCCAGCGGCGAGGAGAAGCGCGCGGTGCCGGAGGTGGGCAACACGTGGTTCGGGCCGGCGCAGTAGTCGCCCAGCGCCTCGGCGGTGTAACGGCCCATGAAGATGGCGCCGGCGTGGCGGATCTGCGGCAGCCAGGCCTGCGGGTCGGCGACCGACAGCTCCAGGTGCTCGGGGGCGATACGATTGGCAACGGTGATCGCCTGTTGCATGTCGGCGACCTGGATCAGCGCGCCACGACCGGAGAGGGAGGTGCGGATGATTTCGGCACGCTCCATGGTCGGCAGCAGCTTCTCGATGCTGGCGGCCACCTTGTCGAGGAACGCGGCGTCGGGGCTAACCAGGATGGATTGGGCGTCTTCGTCGTGCTCGGCCTGGGAGAACAGGTCCATGGCGATCCAGTCCGGATCGGTCTGGCCGTCGCAGACCACGAGAATCTCGGAGGGGCCGGCGATCATGTCGATGCCGACCTGGCCGAAGACGTGGCGCTTGGCAGTGGCGACATAGATGTTGCCGGGGCCGACGATCTTGTCCACCTGGGGCACGCTCTCGGTGCCGTAGGCCAGCGCGGCGACCGCCTGGGCCCCGCCGATGGTGAAGACGCGGTCGACGCCGGCTACGCAGGCGGCGGCGAGGACGATCTCGTTGATCTCGCCGCGGGGGGTCGGCACCACCATCACCACTTCGGCGACGCCGGCGACCTTGGCCGGGATGGCGTTCATCAGGACGGAAGACGGGTAGGACGCCTTGCCGCCGGGCACGTACAGGCCGGCGCGATCCAGCGGGGTGACCTGCTGGCCCAGCACGGTGCCGTCGGCCTCGGTGTAGGTCCAGGAATCCTGCTTCTGCTTCTCGTGGTAGAGGCGCACGCGTTCGGCGGCGGTCTCCAGGGCCTTGCGCTGCTCGGCGGTGATGCGGGTCAGCGCCAACTCCAGACGCTCGCGCGGCAGGATCAGGTCGGCCATGGAGTCCACGGTCAAACCATCGAAACGCTGGGTGAACTCGACCACGGCGGCATCGCCACGCTCACGCACGGCCTTGATGATGTCGAGTACGCGCTGGTTGACCGATTCGTCGGATACGCTTTCCCAGCTCAGCAGATGATCCAGATGACGGGCGAAGTCCGGATCAGCGGCATTGAGTCGGCGAACAGCGGTTTGAACGGTCATAGCGGGCCTCGTTATTGGCAAATGCTCGGGCGCCGCTAGAGTAGCAAGCCCACCGTGCGGGCACCCGAGATTATTGGCTATGACACGGATAGGCGGATGCGGCCGGAGCCGCATGGGTGTCAGTCGTGGTGTCGCGACTCGACGGCCTGGCGCAGGGTGTCGATCAGCGCCTGGATACGGGCGTGCTGCATCTTCATCGAGGCCTTGTTGACCACCAGACGGGAGCTGATGGTGGCAATCATTTCCTGGGGTTCCAGGCCATTGGCGCGGAGGGTGTTACCGGTGTCGACCACGTCGATGATCTTGTCGGCCAGGCCAACCAACGGAGCCAGCTCCATCGAACCGTAAAGCTTGATCACTTCGACCTGGCGGCCCTGCTCGGCGTAATAACGCTTGGCGACGTTGACGAACTTGGTGGCCACGCGCAGACGGCCCTTGGGCTCGGGTACACCGATCGCGCCAGCGGTCATCAGCTTGCAGCGGGCAATACGCAGGTCCAGGGGCTCGTACAGGCCCTGGCCACCGTACTCCATCAGCACATCCTTGCCGGCCACGCCGAGGTCTGCCGCGCCATGCTCGACATAGGTCGGCACGTCGGTGGCACGGACGATCAGCAGGCGCACGTCATCCTGGGTGGTGGGGATGATCAGCTTGCGGCTCTTGTCCGGATTCTCGGTGGGGACGATGCCCGCTTCCGCCAGCAGCGGCAGGGTGTCGTCGAGGATGCGGCCCTTGGATAACGCGATGGTGAGCATGGAACTGGATGTCCTTGGCTTCGGCCCTCTGCGGGCCCTTGAGGGAGCGTGCGGGCCGACCGCTAACGGTCGGCCCGAGCGTCACCTAACCCGGCACGCGGCGGATCTTGGCGCCGAGCAGCTGCAGTTTTTCCTCGATGCACTCGTAACCACGGTCGATGTGGTAGATGCGGTCGATCAGGGTGTCGCCCTCGGCAACCAGGCCGGCGATGACCAGGCTGGCCGAAGCCCGCAGGTCGGTGGCCATGACCGGAGCGCCCTTGAGCTGCGGAACGCCGGTGACGATGGCGGTGTTGCCCTCGACCAGGATCTGCGCGCCCATGCGGTTCATTTCGTAGACGTGCATGAAGCGGTTCTCGAACACGGTCTCGATGACCGCACCGGTGCCTTCGGCCACGGCGTTCATGGAAATGAACTGGGCCTGCATGTCGGTGGGGAACGCCGGGTACGGCGCAGTGCGCACGTTGACCGCTTTCGGGCGATTGCCCTTCATGTCCAGCTCGATCCAGTTGTTGCCGGTGCTGATGTGGGCACCCGCCTCTTCCAGCTTCAGCAGCACGGATTCGAGGATGGTCGGATCGGTGTCCTTGAGCTTGACGCGACCGCCAGTAGAGGCTGCGGCAACCAGGTAGGTGCCGGTCTCGATACGGTCGGGCATCACGCTGTAACGCGCACCACCGAGGCGCTTCACGCCGTCGATGATGATGGTGTCGGTGCCGGCGCCCTGGATCTGCGCGCCCATGGCGATCAGGCAGTTGGCCAGGTCGACCACTTCCGGTTCGCGTGCGGCGTTTTCCAGCACGGTACGGCCGTTGGCCAGGGTAGCGGCCATCATGATGTTCTCGGTACCGGTCACGCTGACGGTATCGAAGAAGAAGTGCGCGCCACGCAGGCCGCCGGCCGGAGCGCGGGCCTTGATGTAGCCGCCGTCGACGTCGATCAGTGCGCCCATGGCTTCGAGGCCACGGATGTGCAGGTCGACCGGACGCGAACCGATGGCGCAACCGCCGGGCAGGGCCACTTCGGCTTCACCGAAGCGCGCGACCATGGGGCCGAGCACCAGGATCGAGGCGCGCATGGTTTTCACCAGCTCATAGGGCGCGACCAGGGTCTTGATGGTGCTGGCGTCGACTTCGACGCTGAGCTTCTCGTCGATCACCGGCTGCACGCCCATGCGACCGAAGAGCTCGATCATGGTGGTGATGTCGTGCAGGTGTGGCAGGTTGCACACGGTGACCGGGGTATCGGCCAGCAGGGTGGCCGCGAGGATCGGCAGGGCCGAGTTCTTGGCGCCCGAAATGCGGATTTCGCCATCGAGGCGTTGGCCGCCGGTAATAATCAGTTTATCCATTTGGAATCTCGTCGCCCGTAGGCTCAGGAACGCTCGGCCCAGCCAGCGAGGCTGAAGAATTTCATGGTGACCGCGTGGATGCTGCCATTGGCGATCCAGGCGTTCAGATGGGCATAAACCTGCTGCTGGCGCTTGACCGGGCTCATGCCAGCCAGCTCGTCGCTGATCAGGTTCAACTGGAAGTTGCAGCCTTCGCCTTCAACTTCCACCTGGGCTCCGGGCAGCTTAGCCTCCAGGAGGTTCTTCACTTCTACGGCCTGCATGCTCAACCTCAATCGGCGCCCTACGCGCGCGGGTCGGCCATGATACAAAAAAGCCCCCCGCCTGCGAACCCCGCGCGCGCAAGGTCAGACGGAGGGCTTTCGATTGTCTTCACACTTCCAAGGGCAGCAACTCGTCGAGCCCGGAGACGCCGGCGATCTGCCGCATGTCCTCGGGCAACGCGCGGATGGTCAGCGTCTTGCCGGCCTTGTGCGCATCCCGCATGAAGGCCAGCAACAGCGAGAGGCCGACGCTGCTGGACTTCTCAACACCGGAGCAATCGAGCACCAGGTCGCTCAGGCCGTGTTCGCGGATCAGCTGCGCCCCGGTTTCACGGAGCTGCGGCCCGCTACGAAAATCCAGCACGCCGGAGAGCTTCAGCTCCCCGGCGTTACCGGCGGTCAGTGCGGCTTCACTCATGACCGGCGGCCTTCTGGCCTTCCTCGGTCTGCTTGGCCTTGGCCACCACTTCGGCCCAGCCGTTGATGGTCTTGTCCAGGTCGTTGCCATTCTTCTGCATGGTGTCGGCGAACTGGTCGCGGAACAGCTTGCCGATGTTGATGCCGTTGATGATGACGTTACGCAGCATCCACTGGCCATCGATGTTGACCATGGTGTACGACACCGGATAGACGGTGCCCTTGCTGTCCTTCACTTCCATGCCGACGCTGGTGCGCTCCGGGTCTTCCTGCTTGCCGGGCAGCACGCGGATGTCCTGGTTGTCGTATTCCAGCAGGGCATTGCCGTAGAACTGCATCAGGCTGCGCTTGAAGTTCTCCTGGAAGCGGGTCATCTGCTCCGGGGTCGCCTTGCGCGAGTACTTGACCGTCATGATGCTGCGGGAAATACCGTCGGCATCCACCACCGGGCCGAGGATGTTGTTCAGCGCGTCGTAGAAGGCGCTGGGGTTGCTACGGTACTGCTGCTTGTTGGCCTTGAGGTCGCTGAGCAGCTTGTCGGTGGTCTGCTGCACCACATCGCGGGCGCTGGGCGCCGCGTTGGCCAGCAGGGGCAGTGCGGCGAGCAGAACCAGCAGGCCGTTACGCATTGCTTTGATCATGTCGAAGGTCCTCACTTGCTTTCCTTATTGACCGTATTGAGCAGGAACTTGCCGATCAGGTCTTCGAGCACCAGCGCGGACTGGGTGTCGCGGATGGTGCCGCCGTCCTTCAGCAGCTGGTCGTCGCCGCCGACGCTGATACCGATGTACTTCTCGCCCAGCAGGCCGGCAGTGAGGATGGAGGCCGTGGAATCGGTCGGCAGGTTGTCGACGCGTTTTTCCAGCTCCATGGTGACCCTGCCGGTGTAGCTCTCGCGATCCAGGTCGATGGCGGTGACCTTGCCGATGGTCACACCGGCCATGGTCACTTTTGCTCTGACAGTCAAACCGGCGATATTGTCGAAGTGGGCATAAACTTTATAGGTTTCGCTGGCGCCGCCGACCGACAGGCCGCTCACCCGCAAAGCCAGCAGCAGCAGGGCGAGCAACCCGGCCAGCAGGAACAGGCCGACACCAATTTCCAGGGTGCGGATTTGCATCAGAAATCTCCAAACATCAAGGCGGTCAGGATGAAGTCGAGCCCCAGCACGGCCAGCGAGGCATAGACCACGGTTTTAGTCGTTGCGCGGCTGATCCCTTCGGAGGTCGGCTCGCAGTCGTAACCCTGGAACACGGCGATCCAGGTCACCACGAAGGCGAAGACCATGCTTTTCAGCACGCCGTTCAGCACGTCTTCGGTGAATTCGACACTGTTCTGCATATTGGCCCAGAAAGAGCCATCGTAAACACCCAGCCAATCGACGGCGACCATCGCGCCGCCCCAGATGCCCACCACGCTGAAGATCATCGCCAGCAACGGCATGGAAATGAATCCGGCCCAGAGACGCGGGGCGATGATGTACTTGAGCGGGTCGACGCCGATCATCTCCAGGCTGGAGAGTTGCTCGGTGGACTTCATGTTGCCGATCTCGGCCGCCAGGGCGGAGCCTGCACGACCGGCGAACAGCAGCGCGGTGACCACCGGGCCGAGCTCACGCAGCAAGGTCAGGGCTACCATCTGCCCAACCGCCTGCTCGGAGCCGTATTCCACCAGGATGTTGTAGCCCTGCAGGGCCAGCACCATGCCGATGAACACACCGGATACGACGATGATCGGCAGCGACAGCACGCCGACGAAATACAGTTGCTTGATCAGCAGCTGGAATCCAGCGCCGGTGCCGGTACGCCCGAACATGGCGCGCAGCAGGAACAGGGTGGAACGGCCCAGCGCTTCGACCACGTCCAGGCCGGCGCTCCCGAGCAGGCGGATGCGCTCGAGCGGAGACTTCTTGCGCATCAACGCTCTCCCAGCAAATCGTTGCGGTAATCGGGTGCCGGGAAGTGGAAGGGTACCGGCCCGTCGGGGATGCCTTTCATGAACTGGCGGATCCTCGGGTTATCCGACTCCATCAACTCTTTGGGAGTGCCCTGCCCCAGCACCTGGGCATCACCGACCACATAAAGATAGTCAGCGATGCTGGCGGTCTCCGCCAGGTCGTGGGAGACCACGATGCTGGTGATACCCAGGGCATCGTTGAGCAGGCGAATCAGACGCACCAGCACGCCCATGGCGATGGGGTCCTGGCCGACGAAAGGCTCGTCGTACATGAGGATCTGCGGATCGAGGGCAATGGCCCGGGCCAAGGCCACGCGACGCTTCATGCCGCCGGAGAGTTCATCCGGCATCAATTCGATGGCGCCACGCAGGCCAACCGCCTGCAGTTTCATCAGGACAATGTCACGAATCATTTCCTCGGGCAGCTTGGTGTGCACCCGCAGGGGAAAGGCGACGTTCTCGAACACATCGAGGTCAGTGAACAGCGCGCCGCTCTGGAACAGCACACCGAACTGCTTGCGCATGTCGAAGAGGTCGGCACGGGAAAGCTTCGGCAGGTTCTGACCGTTGACCCAGACTTCGCCGGCCGCAGGCTTGAGCTGTGCGGCGATGAGGCGCAACAGGGTGGTCTTGCCGCAGCCGGACGGCCCCATGATCCCGGTCACCTTGCCGCGCGGGATGCGGATATCGACATTCTGAAAAATACTGCGTGTGCCGCGTTTGAAGGTGACACCCTTCAACTCCACGGCGTAAGCGTTATCAGCGCTCATCTGTACTCCTTGCGATGCGGCCATCCCTGCAGAAGACGTCGCCTCCAGCGGCCGGGACACGATGCCTGAGGGGTGGCCGAACAGGCGGCGAACTATAGCACCGCAGCACTATGCCACCCAAGGCCGCGCCAGCCATTGTTCAGGGCTGCGACAGGTTTCTCCTCGGCGGGATGCGATGAAGGGTGAGCGAACGACTCTTTGCCGGTATAATCCCCGCCTTTTCCTCGGCAACTGCACTCTCCACATGAGCCAGTCCAGCGATCTGATCCAATCCGCACACCGCACCATCCGCCTGGAACGTGAAGCCATCGACACCCTGCTCGGCAGGATCGACGACGACTTCGTCCGCGCCTGCGAGCTGATCCTCGCCTGCAAGGGCCGCGTCGTGGTGGTGGGCATGGGCAAGTCCGGCCATATCGGCAAGAAAGTCGCCGCCACCCTGGCCAGCACCGGTACGCCTGCGTTCTTCGTCCACCCGGCCGAAGCCAGCCATGGCGACATGGGCATGATCACGCCCGACGACGTCGTGCTGGCCCTGTCGAACTCCGGCTCCACCGCCGAGATCGTCACCCTGCTGCCGCTGATCAAGCGCCTGGGCATCACCCTGATCAGCATGACCGGCAACCCGCAGTCGCCGCTGGCCAAAGCCGCCGAGGCCAACCTCGACGCCCGTGTCGAGCACGAGGCCTGCCCGCTGAACCTGGCACCGACCTCCTCCACCACTGCATCGCTGGTCCTGGGCGACGCCCTGGCCATCGCGCTGCTGGAAGCCCGCGGCTTCACCGCCGAGGACTTCGCCTTCTCCCATCCCGGTGGCGCCCTGGGCCGTCGCCTGTTGCTGAAGGTGGAAAACATCATGCACGGCGGCGACAGGCTGCCCCGCGTCGAACGCGGCACCTCCCTGCGCGACGCCCTGCTGGAGATGACCCGCAAGGGCCTCGGCATGACCGCGATACTGGAGAGCGACGGCAAGCTGGCCGGGATCTTCACCGACGGCGACCTGCGCCGCACCCTGGACAAGGGCGTGGACGTACGCCAGGCCAGCATCGACGAAGTCATGACGGTTCACGGCAAGACCGTGCGCCCCGACATGCTCGCCGCCGAGGCGCTGAAGATCATGGACGACCACAAGATCAACGTACTGGTGGTGGTGGACGACAGCGACACCCCCATCGGCGCCCTGCACATCCACGACCTGACCCGTGCCGGAGTGATCTGAATGAGCGACGACCTGCTGCAGCGTGCCAAGGCCATCCGCCTGGCGGTCTTCGACGTCGACGGCGTTCTCACCGACGGCAAGCTCTACTTTCTGGTCGACGGCAGCGAATTCAAGACCTTCAATACCCTGGACGGCCACGGCATCAAGATGCTGATCAACTCCGGGGTACGCACCGCGATCATCTCCGGGCGCAGCACTCCCGTGGTCGAACGACGTGCCCGCAACCTGGGCATTCAGCACCTCTATCAGGGCCGCGAGGACAAGATGGTGGTACTCGATGAACTGCTGGCGGAGCTGGGCCTCGAATACGCACAGGTGGCCTACCTCGGCGACGACCTGCCCGACCTGCCGGTGATCCGCCGGGTCGGCCTGGGCATGGCAGTGGCCAGCGCTGACGGCTTCGTCCGCCAGCACGCCCACGGCACCACCCAGGCACGTGGCGGCGAAGGTGCCGCCCGCGAGTTCTGCGAACTGATCATGCGAGCCCAGGGCAGCCTCGACGCTGCACAGGCCGCCTACCTCTAGGTCCGCCCATGTCGAAGAACTTCCGCCTCGCCCTGATCCTGATTCCGGTCGCCGCCCTGCTGATCGCCCTGGGCTACTGGAACATCCGCCCGGAAAGCTTCATGGAGCGCCAGGCCACTGCACCCGCAGACGAGAACGCCATCGACTTCTATGTGGTCAATGCCACCAGCGTGCAATATCAGGAAGACGGCAAGCGTCACTACGAGATGACCGCTGCCAAGCTGGAACATGTCAAATCGAGCGACACCACCCTGCTGACCAATCCCGACCTGCAGCTTTACCGCGGCACCGAATTCCCCTGGCACGTACAGAGCGAGCGCGGCGAAGTCGGCCCCGAAGGTGAACAGGTGGAGCTGATCGACAAGGTCCGCGTGGAGCGCACCGACGCCAAGGGCCGCCCGACCATTCTTACCACCAGCCGCCTGACCGTGTTCCCGGACAGGGAATATGCGGAAACCCAGCAAGCCGTTAGAATTGACGCCGCCAACGGGGTTACCACGGCACAAGGAATGAAAGCGTACTTGAATGACAGCAGGATGATCCTGCAGTCCAACGTAAGAGGCCAGCATGAGGTTCGTTAAAACCCTCCCCCTACTGCTCAGCCTGGGCGCCGCACTCGGAAGTGCCAGCGCCTGGGCGCTGCCCAGCGACCGCGATCAGCCGATCCGCGTCCAGGCGGACAGCGCCGAACTCGATGACAAGCAAGGCGTGGCCGTGTATCGCGGCGACGTAGTCATCACTCAGGGCACCCTGAAGATCACCGGCGACACCGTGACCATCACCCAGAACGCCCAGGGCGAGCTGGAAGTCTTCACCTCGGTCGGCAAGCCTGCCTACTACGAGCAGAAGCCCGCGGTGGACAAGCAGATCGTCAAGGCCTACGGCATGACCATCCAGTACTTCGCTGCCAACGAGCGCATCGTGCTGATCGACCAGGCCAAGGTGATCCAGGAAGGCAACACCTTCGAAGGCGAGAAGATCGTCTACGACACCCAGCGCCAGATCGTCAACGCAGGCCGCGCCACGGGCACCAATGTCGGCACTCCGCGTCCGCGCATCGACATGGTCATCCAGCCGAAGAAGAAAGAGCAGCAAGCGGGACAAGCAGAGTAATGGCGACCCTCAAAGCCCAGCATCTGGCGAAGAGCTACAAGAGCCGCCAGGTCGTCCGTGACGTCAGCCTGTCCATCGACAGCGGCCAGATCGTCGGCCTGCTCGGCCCCAACGGTGCCGGCAAGACCACCTGCTTCTACATGATCGTGGGCCTGGTGAAGGCCGATCAGGGGCGCGTGCTCATCGACCAGCAGGATGTCACCCACCAGCCCATGCACGGCCGCGCCCGCGCCGGTATCGGCTACCTGCCCCAGGAAGCCTCGATCTTCCGCAAGCTCAGCGTGGCCGACAACATCATGGCCATCCTCGAGACCCGCAAGGAGCTCGACCGCGCCGGCCGCCATCGCGAGCTGGAGAGCCTGCTGCAGGAATTCCACATCAGCCACATTCGCGACAGCATCGGCATGAGCCTGTCCGGTGGCGAGCGTCGTCGCGTGGAAATCGCCCGCGCCCTGGCCACTGCCCCCAAGTTCATCCTGCTCGACGAACCCTTTGCCGGTGTCGACCCGATTTCCGTGGGCGACATCAAACAGATCATCCATCACCTCAAGGCCAAGGGGATCGGCGTGCTGATCACCGACCACAATGTCCGCGAGACGCTGGATATCTGCGAAACCGCCTACATCGTGAATGATGGCCAGCTCATCGCCGAAGGCAGTGCAGAAGAGATCCTGGCCAACCAGCTGGTCAAGGAAGTCTACCTGGGGCACGAATTCCGCCTTTGACGGACCAGCCCTGCGCGCAAAATGTTGCGGGCAGTAGAAAAATCATTCAAGGTCAGGCATATAATTTGCTTCCTGGTGGCGCCTCGGCGCCCTGTAGTGGATGGCGCATGTGCGCCGGCGAATAAGGTGCTAAGCCCTCTGCCATGAAACCATCGCTAGTCCTGAAGATGGGCCAGCAGCTGACGATGACCCCGCAGCTGCAACAGGCCATTCGCCTACTCCAACTGTCCACCCTGGATCTGCAACAGGAAATCCAGGAGGCCCTGGAGTCCAATCCCATGCTCGAACGCCAGGAGGAAGGAGAAGACTTCGACAACTCCGACCCCATGGCAGAGAGCGAGCAACAACCCAACTCCGCCAGCCAGGAATCCAGCTTCCAGGAATCCAGCGTCCCCACCTCGGAGAGCGAAAGCCTCGAAGACGGCGAATGGCACGAACGCATCCCCAGCGAACTGCCCGTCGACACCGCCTGGGAAGACGTCTACCAGACCAGCGCCAGCAGCCTCCCCAGCTCCGATGATGACGAGTGGGACTTCACCTCCCGCACCTCGGTGGGCGAAAGCCTGCAAAGCCACCTGCTGTGGCAGCTGAACCTGGCCCCCATGTCCGATACCGATCGCCTGATCGGCGTCACCCTGATCGACTGCATCAACAATGACGGCTACCTGGAGGAAACCCTCGAGGAAGTCGTGGAAGCCTTCGACCCAGAGCTCGAGATCGAACTCGACGAGGTGGAAGTCGTCCTGCACCGCATCCAGCAATTCGAGCCCGCCGGCGTCGGTGCACGCGACCTGCGCGAGTGCCTGCTCCTGCAACTGCGCCAACTGCCCGCCAAAACCCCCTGGCTGAGCGAAGCGCAGCGACTGGCAGGCGACTATCTCGATGTTCTCGGCAGCCGCGACTACAGCCAGCTCATGCGCCGCATGAAGCTCAAGGAAGACGAGCTGCGCCAGGTGATCGAGCTGATCCAGGGCCTCAACCCCCGCCCCGGCTCGCAGATCGAAGCCAGCGAACCCGAGTACGTCGTGCCGGACGTCATCGTGCGCAAGCACAATGAACGCTGGCTGGTGGAACTGAACCAGGAAGCCGTCCCGCGCCTGCGGGTCAACCCGCACTACGCCGGCTTCGTCCGTCGCGCCGACTCAAGTGCCGACAACACCTTCATGCGCAATCAGTTGCAGGAAGCCCGCTGGTTCATCAAGAGCCTGCAGAGCCGCAACGAAACGCTGATGAAGGTCGCCACCCAGATCGTCGAGCACCAGCGTGGTTTCCTCGAGTACGGCGATGAGGCGATGAAGCCCCTCGTCCTGCACGACATCGCCGAGGCGGTGGGCATGCACGAGTCGACCATCTCACGCGTCACCACCCAGAAGTTCATGCACACCCCGCGTGGCATATACGAACTGAAATACTTCTTCTCCAGCCACGTCAGCACCTCCGAAGGCGGTGAATGCTCGTCCACCGCCATCCGCGCGATCATCAAAAAACTGGTCGCTGCGGAAAATGCCAAAAAGCCGTTGAGCGACAGCAAGATCGCTGGTTTACTGGAAGCACAGGGTATCCAAGTGGCCCGCCGCACAGTCGCCAAGTACCGGGAATCCCTCGGGATAGCGCCTTCCAGCGAACGCAAGCGGCTGATGTGACGCGGATTGATCCACGCCAAAGTGTTCCGGTGGCAGGCCCGTTAGCCTGTCTCTTACACACGGGCAATAAGGAGAAAGCGGTATGCAAGTCAACATCAGTGGACATCAACTGGATGTGACCGACGCCCTGCGCGACTACGTTGTCGAGAAGTTCGACAAACTGGAGCGCCACTTCGACAAAATCACCAATGTGCAGGTGATCATGCAGGTGGAGAAACTGAAGCAGAAGATCGAAGCCACCCTGCACATCGCCGGTGGTGAGGTCGTAGCCAATGCGGAACATGAAGACATGTACGCGGCCATCGACCTGCTCACCGACAAACTCGACCGTCAACTGATCAAACACAAGGAAAAGCAGCTGAACCGCCAGCAGGGCGCCACCGCCCGCTGACATTCCCCTTCCTATGATCCGACTTGAGCAAATCCTGACCCCCGGCCGTTCCCTCGTGAACGTGCCGGGCGGCAGCAAAAAACGCGTCCTGGAACAGATCGCCAACCTGGTTGCTCGCGAACTTCCCGACCTCGACTCGCAAGATATCTTCGAAAGCCTGGTCGCCCGGGAGAAACTCGGCTCGACAGGATTCGGCAACGGTATCGCCATCCCCCATTGCCGGCTTCCCGGCTGCACCGCGCCCATCAGCGCCGTGCTGCGCCTGGACGCCCCCGTGGACTTCGACGCCATCGACGGCGCCCCGGTGGACCTGCTGTTCGTACTCCTGGTCCCCGAAGCCGCCACCGACGAACACCTGGAATTGCTCCGCCAGATCGCCAGCATGCTGGACCGCACCGAGGTGCGTGACCGCCTGCGCCAGACGCAGAGCAGCGACAGCCTGTACCAGGTGGTAGTGGACGTCCAGAACGGACGCTAGGACCTTGCCATGCGCCTGATCATCGTCAGCGGCCGTTCAGGCTCAGGCAAGAGCACCGCCCTCGACGTTCTCGAGGACAATGGCTTCTACTGCATCGACAACCTGCCCGCCGGCCTGCTCCCCGAACTGGCCGAGCGCGCGCTGCTGCAGACCGAGCTGCTGCACCCCCAGGTCGCCGTCTCCATCGACGCGCGCAACCTGCCCAGCCAGCTAAAGCGTTTCCCCGAACTCCTCGAAGAGGCCCGCGCCCGCCACATCCACTGCGATGTGCTGTACCTGGACGCGGATGACGAAACGCTGCTCAAGCGCTTCTCGGAAACCCGCCGGCGCCACCCGCTGACCAACGAAGACCGCTCCCTCGCCGAGGCCATCCTCGACGAAGCCTCGTTGCTCGCCCCCATCGCCGACCTGGCCGACCTGAAGATCGACACCACCCACCTCAACCTGTACCAGCTGCGCGACAGCATCAAGCTGCGCCTGCTGAACAAGCCTGAGCCGGGAACCGCCTTCCTCGTCGAATCCTTTGGCTTCAAGCGGGGCATGCCGGTGGATGCGGACCTGGTGTTCGACGTGCGCTGCCTACCCAACCCCTACTGGAAGCCCGAGCTGCGCGATCACTCCGGCCTGGACGCCAATGTCGCCGAATACCTGGCCGCGCAGCCGGATGTCGAGGAGATGTACCAGGACATCCTCGGCTATCTGAACAAATGGCTGCCGCGCTTCGCCGCCAGCAACCGCGCCTATGTCACCGTCGCCATCGGCTGCACCGGCGGCCACCACCGTTCCGTGTACCTCGCCGAGCGCCTCGGCCAGGCGCTCAAACCCAACCTGAAGAACGTCCAGGTTCGCCACCGCGACCTCAGTTAAAGGATCCCCGCCGCGATGCCAGCCTGCGAAATCACCATCATCAACAAACTGGGGCTGCATGCCCGCGCCGCGGCCAAGTTCGTTGGCGTTGCCGGGCGCTACCCCTGCCAGATCCGCGTGGGCCGCACCCCGGAAAGCCTGGTGGACGGCAAAAGCATCATGGCCGTGATGATGCTCGCCGCCGGCAAGGGCACCAACATCCACCTGCACACCGAAGGCGAGCAGGACGACGATGCGCTCAACGCACTGATCGAGTTGATCAATAACCGCTTCGACGAAGGCGAGTGACGGAAAGCCCGGCACAGAGCCGGGCCCGGAAGAGCTGAATCACCAAACCACCCCGCGACGCCTTCCCGGCGTCGCGACATCAGCGCCGGCCGATCAGGCCAGCGCCGTATCCAGCACCATCATCAGGCAGAAACCCGCGGCCAACCCAAGACTCGCTGCGGTCTCGTGCCCCTTGCGATGGCACTCCGGAATGATCTCGTGGGTCACCGCGAAGAGCATCGCCCCCGCCGCCAGGGCAAGGCCCCAGGGCAACAGCAACGCCGACACCTGCACCAGCCAGGCGCAGAGCAACGCGAACACCGGCTCCACCAGCCCGGACGCCGCGCCGATCAGCAGCGCCTTGCCCCGGGACATTCCCGCCCCCGCCAGCACCAGGGAAATGATCAGACCTTCCGGCAGGTCCTGCAGTGCGATGCCCAACGCCAGGCTGTCCGCGCCTGCCAACCCGGCCCCCGCCGCCACGCCCACCGCCATGCCTTCCGGGATGTTGTGCAGGACGATGGCGATGACGAACAGCAGGATGCGCGGCGCCAGCACCAGGCGATCGGTACGGGTATCCACCTCGAGCTGCCGCTCCGGCAGCAGCCTGCCAAGGCCGAACAGCGCACTGGCCCCCAGCAACAGGCCGAGGCTCATGAGAAAGCCTGCCGACCATTTGGAAAAGCCCAACTGGCCGGCCGCATCCAGCCCGGGGATCAACAGCGAGAACACCGTCGCCGCCAGCATCACACCGGCACCGAAGCCCAGCAGGGTGTCGGAGGTGCGCGCCGAGATGCTGCGCATGAACAGCACCGGCAAGGTGCCGACGGCCGTGCCCAACGCACACAGCGTGCCCGACTTCAGCGCATGCCAGAGATGAGGCTCCAGCGCACGCTCGGCAGCCAGCACCGCCTGCCAGGACAGCAGCAGGCAGCCGACGAGCATCACGCAGAGGCCAAGAACCTGGCGCAGGGAAAGCCCGCTGGGTAATAGAGAAGACATGGGACCCCGGCTGGGCGAGTGCAGGCGCCCGTCGGCGCCCAGGCTGTGCAGGTCGGGCTCAGGCATCAGGCCATCGCCTCTCGGTATCGACGGTCCACTTCGGCCCAGTCGATGACATTGTAGAAAGCGCCGATGTATTCGGGACGACGGTTCTGGTAGCGCAGGTAATAGGCATGCTCCCACACGTCCAGCCCGAGGATCGGCACGTTGCCGTTCATCAGCGGGCTGTCCTGGTTACCGCTGCTCTCCACCACCAGGCGCTTGTCCGGCGTCACGCTGAGCCAGGCCCAGCCGCTGCCGAAGCGGGTCAGCGCCGCCTTGGTGAAGGCCTCCTTGAAGGCCGCGAAGCCGCCCAGCTCCGCCTCGATGGCCGCACGCACGGTGCCATGGGGCTCACCGCCACCGGTGGGCGACATGACGGTCCAGAACAGCGAATGGTTGGCGTGCCCGCCGCCGTTGTTGATCACCGCACCGCGCAGTTGCTCGGGCACCTCCGCCAGGCGCTGCAGCAACGACTCAACCGGCAGCTGGCCGAGGGGGTTGCCCTCCAGGGCTGCATTGAGGTTGTTGATGTAGGTCTGGTGGTGCTTGCTGTGGTGGATTTCCATGGTCTGCGCATCGATGTGCGGTTCCAGGGCGTCGTAGGCGTAGGTGAGGACGGGCAGGCTGTAGGTCATGGTCGGTTCCTTGTTCAATGGTAGTAGCGGCTGCCGGAGGTGCTCGGCAGTGCTCGCGAAGAATGGCCAGGCACGATGCCGAGCAGGCGATCGGTACGGGGATAGGCGCCGTGCTCCTGGATGAACTGCAACAGGCTGCTGTAGGTGCAGCGGCTGTGGCGCAGAGCAACGTCGCGCAGCGCCTCGGGCAGGCTGGTGTCACGCAGCACCTGCAGCAGGCGCTCGTGGCAGGTGCAGAGGTTCTCCGCCGTCTCCTCCGGCTGGCCGAGCATCAGGTGCAGGTCGGCCAGGTTGTGGTGGGAGACCACAAACGCGGCCACCGCCTGGTCCGCATCCGGCCACCGCTCCAGCAGCATCTGCGCCTGGGCCAGGGCCTGCAGGTAAAGCTCTCGCGCCTCGATCCAGTCACCGCTGTGGAAGCTGCGGTTGCCAGCCTCGATGGTTCGTTTCCAGTACTCCATCGGCCACCTCCAGGTGGGCGAAGGGTGCCGCCGTGGCAGCACCCGGTGTCGCGGCTAGAGGCCGCCCTCGGTGAGTTTTTCCGGGTCGAGCAGCTTCTCCAGCTCCGCGCGGCTCAGCTCGGTGTTTTCCTCGGCCACATCGATCACCGGGCGCCCTTCGCGGTACGCCTGCTTGGCGATCTCGGCGGCCTTGAGGTAGCCGATGATGGGGTTCAGCGCGGTGACCAGAATCGGGTTGCGCGACAGCGCTTCGTTCAGCTTCGGCTGGTTGACCTTGAAGCTCGCCACCGCACGGTCGGCCAGCAGCAGGCTGCTGCTCGACAGCAGCTGGACGCTGTTCAACAGGTTGTGGGCGATCACCGGCAGCATCACGTTCAGCTCGAAGTTGCCAGACTGGCCGGCAACGGTGATGGCCGCGTCATTGCCGATCACCTGGGCGGCGACCATCGCCGTGGCCTCGGGGATCACCGGGTTGACCTTGCCCGGCATGATCGAGGAGCCCGGCTGCAACGCCTCCAGCTCGATCTCGGCCAGGCCGGCCAGCGGGCCGGAGTTCATCCAGCGCAGGTCGTTGGCGATCTTCATCAGGGTCACCGCCACCGTTTTCAGCTGGCCGGACAGGGCCACGGCGGTGTCCTGGGAGCCGATCAGGGCGAAGAAGTTGTTGCCCGGGGTGAACTGCAGGCCGGTGAGCAGGTTCAACTCCACGCAGAAACGCTCGGCGAAGCGCGGGTGGGCGTTGATCCCGGTCCCCACGGCTGTGCCGCCTTGGGCCAGTTGCTGCAGGCTCGGCAACAGCGCACGCAGGTGCTCGATATTGCTCTGCACCTGCTGGGCCCAACCGTCCAGCACCTGGCTCATGCGCACCGGCATGGCGTCCATCAGGTGGGTGCGGCCGGTCTTCACATAGGGGCGCACTTCCAGGGACTTCTCGCAGAGCACCTTGAGCAGGTGGCCGAGGGCGGGCAGCAGTTGCTCGCTCACCTCGATGGCCGCGCTGGCATGGATGCTCGACGGGATGATGTCGTTGCTGCTCTGCCCACAGTTGACGTGGTCGTTGGGGTTGACCTTCTCCGCCAGCAGCCGGCTGGCCAGGGTGGCGATCACCTCGTTGGCGTTCATGTTCGAGCTGGTGCCGGAGCCGGTCTGGAACACGTCCACCGGGAAGTGGGTCATGAAGTCGCCCGCCAGCAGCTCCTGGCAGGCGCTGACGATGGCGTCGCCCATGGCCGGGCTGATCTGCTCCAGGTCGACGTTGGCCCGTGCGGCAGCAGCCTTGGCGAGGATCAGTGCACGAATGAAAGCTGCCGGCATGCGCTGGCCGGAGACCGGGAAGTTGTTCACCGCCCGCTGGGTCTGCGCGCCGTACAGCGCCTTGGCCGGGACTGCCAGTTCGCCCATGCTGTCGCGTTCGATTCGGGTATCAGTCACGCTGTATTTCCTTCTTCCGGTTCGATGTAGCTCAGGGATGGCGCCAGGCGCAGGGTCGCCAGGCGCCGCTGCAGCCCGAGCAGGCGCTGGCGTCGCAACGGATCGCGTGCCAGCGGGCGCAGGGACTGCAGGGGTAGATAGGCGTGGTCGAGGCACAAGCAGCGCCAGTGCCAGGGCAAGGCGCGATCGGTGGCGCTGTCCAGCAGCAGCTGGAAGCTGCCTTCGAAAATGCGCCAGGCCGGCAGGTCGTGGTGCATGACCAACTCGTGGCCATCGTTTAGGAAGCGCGTCAGCAGGCGCGGGTCGTCTGGCGCCAGGGCGCAGCGGATGCGCTGGCCAAGCCAGCGCCAATCGGAGCATGCCTGGGGTTCGTCGAGACGGGGCCGCACTGCGAATCCTCAAATAGTAAGCATTCGCGTTTGAGAATAATAAACATTACTCGCACTTGCAAAGTGAAAGTGCGTCAGAGGCGGCCCCGCCTCACGTCAGCGGACGCAATCCACGCGGTAACGGCTGGCAGATGGGCCGCAAAAGCCCCTAACAACACCGATCTCCGGAGCGTATGAAAGTCGTGTCGTCGAGCGTGGCGGGGCCATCGGTGCGGGAAGAACACCCATAAAAAAACGCGCCACCAGGGCGCGTTCTTCATGACGACGGCTGGGCGGGCGATCAGCTGCCTGCCACCGTCATCCGCTCGATCAGCACCGAGCCGGTGCGGATATTGCCGCGCACTTCCAGGTCGCTGCCGACGGCGAGGATCTGGCGGAACATGTCCTTCATGTTGCCGGCGATGGTGACTTCCTGGACCGGGAACTGGATCTCGCCATTCTCCACCCAGTAACCGGCCGCGCCACGGGAGTAGTCGCCGGTGACCATGTTCAGGCCGTGGCCCATCAACTCGGTCACCAACAGCCCGCGGTCCATGCGGCGCAACAGCGCCTTCTGGTCTTCCTGGCCATGGGTGACGAAGAGGTTGTGCACGCCACCGGCGTTGGCGGTGCTGGGCAGGCCGAGCTTGCGCCCGGAGTAAGTGCCGAGGATGTAGGAGACCAGTTCGCCCTTCTCCACGAACGGCTTGGCGTAGGTCGCCAGGCCGTCGTTGTCGAAGGAGGCGCTGGCCATGGCGCGGGGGATCAGCGGGCGCTCGTCGATGCTCAGCCACTCGGGGAACAGGCGCTCCCCCAGTGCGCCTTCGAGGAAGGACGATTTGCGGTAGAGGTTGCCGCCGGAGATGGCCGACAGGAAGCTGCTGAACAGCCCGGTGGCCAGTTCCGCGGCGAACAGCACCGGCACCTCGCAGGTGGGTACCGGGCGGGCGCCCAGGCGACTGACCGTGCGTTCCGCCGCGCGGCGGCCGATGACCTGCGCATCGGTCAGCTGGGTGCCGATGCGGTTGACGTCGTACCAGTAGTCGCGCTGCATCTGCCCTTCGCCACCGGCGATCATCACGCAGCTCAGGCTGTGCCGGCTGCTGGCGTAACCGCCGATGAAGCCATGGCTGTTGCCATAGACGCGGCAGCCCTGGTGGGTGCTGAGGGTGGTGCCATCGGCGTTGCTGATGCGCGAGTCGGCATCGAAGGCTGCTGCCTCGCACACCAGCGCCTGCTCCACCGCCTGTTCGGGGGTGATGGCCCAGGGGTGGTAGAGATCGAGGTCCGGCAAGTCACGGGCCATCAGGCCGCGATCGGCCAGGCCGGCGCACTCGTCCTCGGAGGCGTGCTTGGCGATGGCCAGCGCAGCAGCCACCGTCTCGCGGATGGCATCATCGCCGGTGGCCGAGGTGCTGGCCGAACCCTTGCGCTGCCCCACGTACAGGGTGATGCCAAAGCCCTGGTCGCGATTGAACTCGACG
The DNA here is from genome assembly GCF_025685765.1 of Pseudomonas sp. PDM13. NCBI lineage: Bacteria > Pseudomonadati > Pseudomonadota > Gammaproteobacteria > Pseudomonadales > Pseudomonadaceae > Pseudomonas > Pseudomonas sp. PDM13. The sequence goes on from NZ_JAOTQU010000003.1 coordinate 173,138, forward strand.
GTCTCCACTTCGCGCTGGCGCACCGTGGTCGACAACCCCTGCTCCACCGAAACCGCGACCTCACAGGCCGTCGCACCCTGGCGACCGGCTTCGGCGAGGATGCGTTCGACCCGTGCCTGCAACTCGGGCAAGGCCTGCGGGCCGACCACTTCTACTTCACTCATAGCCACTCCAGTTCACAAAACCTTTTCGACGGGGCGGGCGCACCCGGCGCACCACCCCACGGACCGCACCATTGCGGCGCCAGCCGGGCCGGACAATCCCCGTCCGACTGGTTATCATGGCGGCGTTTCCCACTGGATCGCCCCCATGTCTGAATACCTCGACGACGACTTCTCCGGAGAGAAGAGCAAAACCCAGGTCAAGAAAGAGCTTCACGCCCTGCAGGACCTCGGTGAACGTCTGACCACGCTCAAACCCGATGTCCTCGCCAAGCTGCCGCTGACCGACGCGCTGCAGAAGGCCCTGCTCGAAGCGCCTAGGCACAAGGCCCACATCGCCCGCAAACGCCACCTGCAGTACATCGGCAAGCTCATGCGCGAGCAGGACATCGAGGCCATCGTCACCCTGGTCGACCAGCTCGACGCCTCCACCCGCCAGTACAACGAGCGCTTCCACAACCTGGAGCGCTGGCGCGACCGCCTCATCGGCGGGGACGACAGCACCCTGGAATCCTTCGTCGTCGAATACCCGGAAACCGACCGCCAGCACCTGCGCAGCCTGATCCGTCATGCCCAGCACGAGGCGGCCCGTAACAAACCGCCGGCCGCGGCGCGCAAGGTCTTCAAATACATCCGCGACCTGGACGAAACCCAGCGCGGGCTGCGTTAAAGGCCGCTGGAAGCTCGAAGCCGGAAGTCACACGGCTTCGAGCGCCCAACGCCCCTCCTCAAGCTCCCGTACCACCCACCGTGATCGCATCGATCTTCAGTGTCGGCTGACCCACGCCGACGGGCACCGATTGCCCATCCTTGCCGCAAGTGCCCACGCCGCTGTCCAGCGCCAGGTCGTTGCCGACCATGGAAACCCGGCTCATCGCCTCGGGGCCGTTGCCGATCAGGGTCGCGCCCTTGACCGGCGCGGTGATCTTGCCGTTCTCGATCAGGTAGGCCTCGCTGGTGGAGAACACGAACTTGCCGCTGGTGATGTCCACCTGGCCGCCGCCGAGGTTGGCGCAGTAGATGCCGCGCTCCACCGAAGCGATGATCTCTTCCGGGTCGCTCTCCCCCGCCAGCATGTAGGTGTTGGTCATGCGCGGCATCGGCAGGTGCGCGTAGGACTCGCGACGACCGTTGCCGGTGGGCGCCACGCCCATCAGGCGGGCATTGAGCTTGTCCTGCATGTAGCCCTTGAGCACGCCGTTCTCGATCAGCGTGGTGCACTGGGTCGGGGTGCCTTCGTCGTCCAGGCTCAGCGAGCCACGGCGGCCCGCCAGGGTGCCGTCGTCGACGATGGTGCAGAGGCTGGAGGCGACCTTCTCGCCGATTCGCCCGCTGTAGGCCGAGCTGCCCTTGCGGTTGAAGTCGCCTTCCAGGCCGTGGCCCACCGCTTCGTGCAGCAGCACGCCGGACCAGCCAGCGCCCATCACCACCGGCAAGGTACCAGCCGGCGCCGGAATGGCTTCCAGGTTCACCAGCGCCTGGCGCAGCGCCTCACGGGCGTAACCCATGGCGCGGTCTTCCTGGAGGAAATAGCGGTAGTCGGTACGCCCGCCACCGCCGTGGCCACCGCGCTCGCGGCGACCGTTCTGTTCGACGATGACGCTGACGTTGAAACGCACCAGCGGGCGCACGTCGGCACCCAGGCTGCCATCGCTGGCGGCGACCAGGATGTGTTCCCAGACACCCGCCAGGCTCACGGTGACCTGCTTGATGCGCGGGTCCAGCGCACGGGTGGCGACGTCGATGCGCTTGAGCAGCTCGACCTTCTCGGCGCGGTCGATCACATCCAGCGGACTGTCCGGCGCGTAGAGCCGGGCGACGTCCGGGCTGGCGAAGGCCTGCACGCGGCCCTGCTGCCCGGCACGGGCTATGGAGCGTGCGGCACGGGCCGCCTGGCCCAGCGCATCGGCGGTGATGGCGTTGCTGTAGGCGAAGCCGGTCTTCTCGCCGGACTGCGCGCGCACGCCCACGCCCTGGTCGAGGTGGAAGCTGCCGTCCTTGACGATGCCGTCCTCCAGCACCCAGGACTCGGAAACCTGGCCGTGGAAGTACAGGTCGGCGGCATCGATGCCCGGGCCGGCGACTTCGCCCAGCACGCCCGGCAACTGCTCGATGGTGAGGCCGCCGGGTGCCAGCAGCTGGTCACTGACGGATAACAACAATTGGCTCATAACTTCTCCGTTCTCGCCGGCCCGGGTGCGGCCGGCGTCAAGAATCTTCTGTGTGCCGTCACCGGCATGCGCTGGCGCACCGCCAGCTGTTCGTCCGTATCGCGGCGGGCGATCAGCACCGCCTCGCCGCTGGCCTGTTCGGCAATCACCCGACCCCATGGATCGACGATAGCCGAATGGCCGAAAGTCTCGCGCGGCCCCGGATGAACGCCACCCTGCCCCGCCGCCAGCACATAGCACTGGGTCTCGATGGCCCGCGCCCGCACCAGCACCTGCCAATGCGCCGCACCGGTCACCGCAGTGAAGGCCGAGGGCGCGGTGATCAGCTCGGCGCCGGCCTCGCGCAATGCCCCATACAGTTCGGGGAAGCGCAGGTCATAACAAACCGTCAGGCCCAATCGGCCCACCGGCGTATCGGCGAGCACCACACGCTCGCCGAAGGCATAGTCGTCCGATTCGCGGTAGCGGCCCCGGGCATCGGCCACGTCGACATCGAACAGGTGGATCTTGTCGTAGCGCGCCACCCGCTCGCCTAGCTCGTCCACCAGCAGCGAACAGGCGTTGGGCTTGGCGTCCGGCGCATCGTCCGGCGGCAACGGCAAGGTACCGGCCACCACCCATAACCTGAGGTCACGGGCCACCTGTTTCAACCAGGGCAGGATCGGGCCTTCGCCAAGCGCCTCGGCACGGCCGATGGCGGCGTAGTCGCGGCGCCCCATGGCGGCGAAGTTCTCGGGCAGTACGGCGAGGCGCGCGCCGCCCTTGGCAGCGGACTCGAGCAAGCGACGAGCGGTCGCAAGATTGGCCAGGACATCGTCCTGGCTGACCATCTGGATCACCGCGAAGGTCATGGCATTCTCCACAGCGGGTATCGCCGCATGCTACTCCAGCGCGTGGCCGATGGAATCAATTGGGCTTCTCGAACGGCTTGTCGAAACTGATCTTCGGCTCCGTCAGCGGCCCCTTCACCTCGTACTGCACGCTGGCGAAGCGCGCCACCTTGTCACCCAGCAGCTTGTCCACCACGAACAACGCGCCACCAATGGCCGGCGCACCGACGATCAAGGCGGCCAGCGGCAGGTTGTTGGTCACCGGCAGGGTCACCAGCAGCTTGGCATCGATGGCGTCATGGGCCATGTCCAGGGTGCCTTTCAGCTCCAGGCCGCTGGAAGGGCCTTCGAGCACGATGGGCTCACGGGTGACGAAGACCCCTTCGCTGCCCACCAGCAGGCCCTTGACCCGGTCGTAGGCCAGGCCCTTGCCGAGCAGGTCGGAGAAGTCCAGGCGCAGGCGGCGGCCGATGGAGTTGAAGTTGAGCAGGCCGAACACGCGCAGGGCCTGGGCGCTGCCCTCCACCTCGACGAACTGCCCCTTGCGCAGGCTGGCATCGAGGGTGCCGGAGAAACGCTTGAGGCTGACCCAGGCCGGCGAGCCCGGCCAGCGGCCGTCGGCATCCAGGCGGAAGCGCTCGCTGGTGGCGGTGGGCGCGAACTTCCAGGCCAGCAACACATCGGCGAGGTTCTTGCCTTCGAGGCGGCCCTTGTACCAGCTGGAGCTGGCACCGGCGGCGCCTTCCCACCCCGTGGAGCCGGTGATCTTCAGGCCCTTGAGGTTGAGGTCGAGGTCACTGAACAGGGTGCCCTGGGCCGTCGGCCGGGCCTTGAACGTCCAGGCACCCAGGGGCTCGTCGCCGAGCTGCACCTGGGCGATGCGCACATCCAGCGCCGGGACGGCATGGGGGTCGACATCCTTCAGCGGGTCGGGGCTGGCTTCCGCCGCCTCGTCGTTCTCCGGCGGCTTGGGCAGGCGCACGCGCGCCAGGTCGACGACGATGGGCGCGCCCTTGGCATCGGGCAGGTTGACGCTGCCCTGCAACAGGTCGCTGTCGAGGTCGACCTTCCACAGGGCGTCACCCCGGGCCAGGCCGACCCGGAAGTCCTCGAGGCTCATGCCCATGCCATCGAAGTGGCCGATGCGCAGGTCGGCGCCTTGCAACAGGCCCACGGCATCACCGGCGTCCTTGGCGGCATAGCGATCACGCACCGCCTGCCAGGCAGCCAGGTCCAGCGTGTCCAGGGTGCCGCGTACACGAATGCCACGGTTCGACGGCATGCTGGCGCTGCCCGAGCCCAGCAGCAGCTCGCCGCGCGCCTGGGAAAAGTCCGTGGCCGGTGCCGCAACCGCCAGGTTGGCCAGGCCGCCGTAGTCGAACCAGTAGCGCCGCTCGGGGCCGTCCAGGGTCATGCGCCACTGGCTGTCGCGCACCTCGCCGGCGGCCTTGCCGAACGGCGCCGGCAGGTCGATGGCCGCGCCCTTGAGGCTGGAGTCGATGCGCAGCTGGCTGTCCTTGCCATCCAGCGCCAGGTCGAGCTTGTAGGGGAGATCACCGGAAATCGGCAGCGGCCGGGTCACCCCCAGCCAGGCGGCGACGTCCTTCACCGCCGCATGGCCGCTGGCCTGGATGCGCGTGCGCCCCTTGCCGTTGCGCCCTTCGGCGATGGCCTTGGCGATGACCTCACGACCGAAGGCCTTGCCCCGGATCTGCTGGGAGCTGAGGCCGCTGGCGGTGTCGAAGCGGAAGGTGCCCGCAAGGGCGCTGAGCTCCAGGCTCGGCTTGGCGAACTTCAACCGGGCATCACGGGTGGTGAGTTCGACGATGACCCGGGGTTCGCCACCGGCCTTCTCCAGGGGGATGTCCAGGTCCAGGTTGCCATCCAGGCTGCCGTCGCCCTGCCAGCCGGCCATCACTTCAGCGGCCGGGGTGGGCGCCTCCTGCATGATCTTCAGGCCGTCGGTGAAGCTGCTGTCCAGCTGCGCCTTGACCCGCAGATGCGGCACCTGGCCATGCTCCACATGGGGCACATCGGCGCGGGCATCGCTGACGCGGCTGTCGAGGATGCGCCCGCTGGGTACGCGCACGCGCACGCCGCTGTCTTCGACGAACACGTCGCCACGGGCCTCGCGCAGCGCCGGCCAGCCGGGCTGATAGGCCAGCTCGGCATCGTGGACCTTGAAGAACAGGCTGATGGAGCGGGATTCCGGCGGCGAGTCGTGCTGCAGCGAGCCCTGGTACTGGAAGAAGCCCTCGTCCACCACGCCACCCTTGATCGCGGTCTTCAGCCATTCGGCCAGGGCCGGGCTGAGGCCGCTGGACAGGGTCGGCAGGTACTTCTCGGTGTAGCGCGCATCGCCCTCGTGCAGGCCGACGCGCAGGTCCATGTAATCCTCCTGCGCCGGGTCGTGCAGCAGGCGGATGAGGAAGTCGCCGGCGACCTTGCCTTCATCGCCGGTCACCTGCAGGTAGGGGCTGATCAGGGTGAAACCCTGGTCATCCAGCTTCCAGGTCAGCCGCGCATGGGCCTCGTGGTAGCGCCAGGGCTTGGGGAACAGGTGATCGAGGTGCAGGGCGAAGTCGTCGGAGTCCATTCGCAGTTCACCGCCGGCCAGGTCCCCGGTGATGCTGCCGCTGACGTTCTCGGCCGCCGGGGCGCCATGCACGGCGTTGAAGGAGATGCGCTCCAGGTTGCTGCTGAAGCCAATATGCCGGGCGCCCTCCACCTGGGGCCGGTAGACCATCTGCAGGTTGCGCAAGGCACCCCGGGGCTTGAGGCCGCTGACCAGCTCGGCGGCCAGCTCCGGCAGCGGCACCAGGCCCTCCACCAGCGGCACCAGGGGCTGCAGGTCGAGGCGGTCGGCGGCGAGCTTCCACTCGGCTTCGCCCTGGCCGTTGTCCAGCACCTGTTCGAGCTTGATGTGGGCATTGCTGTAGCGCTGCTCGCCAACGCTCACCGCCAGGGAGTCCAGCAACAGGCTCATGCCCTTGTCGTTGCGGTTGAAGTAGGCATCAACCGCCAGGTCCTGCAGGGCCACCGGCTTGCGCTGGGCATAGCTGCCGCGCAGTTCGCCGACGTGCAAACGGGCCACGGCGCCTTGCAGGGCACCGCGCTTCCAGTCGACCCAGAGTTCGCCACCGCCCTTGAACTGCTCGATGCGCCAGTCACGGGTCAGGCTCTTCGGCAGCCAGCGCGCCCAGTCGCTCTGGGGCAGGCTGAGGTAGAGCTCGGCGTCGCTGTCCAGCACCACGTCGGGGTTGAGCCGGGTACGCAAGCGCAGGCTCAGTGGCTGGCCGTCCGGCAGGGTCAGCTGGCCATCCAGGCGCTGCCGCGACGCACTGCCGCCCAGGGATGTCTGTACGTAGGTGAAGGTGACCGGCTTCTGCTTCCAGGGCTCCAGGGTGACCTGGCTGTTGAGCAGGGAAATGCGTTTTACGATCCCGAGGCCATCGATCAGCTTGCGCGGGTTGAACGGCTGCTGGTCGTCGCGGGCGGGCATGCCGGCCAGGGTCCACTTGCCGGCCTCGTCCTGCTGCACCTGCAGCTGCAAGCCCTCGACTTCCAGGCTGGCGATGCGCGGTGCACGGGCCAGCAGGCTGCCAAGCAGGTCGGGCACCACGCGCACCTGGTCCAGGCGCAGGACCGCGTCGCCCTCCCCCAGCATCACGTCATGGGCCACCAGCACCGGGCCCATGCCTTGCCAGCGGCCTTCGAGGCTGCCGATCAGCAAGGGTTCGCCCAGGGCCTCGCGGGCCTTCTCCTGGACTTCGGCACGATACTCGGCCATCAGCGGCACCAGTTGCCGCCCGAGGCTCACATAGAGCGCGGCCAGCACCAGGCCCAGTGCGCAAAGCGCCAACAGGGTACGCAGGAAGGTGACCAACGTCAGGCCCGGACGCGCCATATCAGTTCAGGCCCTCAGAGCAGCACGACATCGTACTGCTCCTGGGAATACATGCCCTCGACCTGGAACTTGATGGTGCGCCCGATGAAGGCTTCGAGGTCGGCGACGTTGCCCGACTCCTCGTCCAGCAGGCGGTCCACCACCTTCTGGTTGGCCAGCACCAGGTAGCCCTCGGCCTGGTAGGCACGGGCTTCCCGGAGGATTTCGCGGAAGATCTCGTAGCAGATGGTTTCGGCGGTCTTCAGCATGCCGCGGCCCTGGCAGCTCGGGCAGGGCTCGCAGAGGTTCTGCATCAGGCTTTCGCGGGTGCGCTTGCGGGTCATCTGCACCAGGCCGAGTTCGGTGATGCCGATGATGTTGGTCTTGGCGTGGTCCCGTTCCAGCTGCTTCTCCAGCGTCCGCAGGACCTGGCGCTGATGCTCCTCGTCCTCCATGTCGATGAAGTCGATGATGATGATGCCGCCCAGGTTGCGCAGGCGCAGCTGGCGGGCGATGGCGGTGGCCGCTTCGAGGTTGGTCTTGAAGATGGTCTCTTCGAGCGTGCGATGGCCGACGAAGGCGCCGGTGTTCACGTCGATGGTGGTCATCGCCTCGGTGGGGTCGATGATCAGGTAGCCGCCGGACTTCAGCAGCACTTTGCGCTCCAGGGCCTTCTGGATCTCGTCCTCGACGCCGTAGAGGTCGAAGATCGGGCGCTCGCCGGGGTAGTGCTCCAGGCGGTCGGCGATCTCCGGCATCAGCTCGTCGACGAACTGGGTGACCTTCTGGAAGGTTTCCCGGGAGTCGATGCGGATCTTCTCGATGCGCGGGTGGACCAGGTCACGCAGGGTGCGCAGGGCCAGGCTCAGGTCTTCGTAGATCACCGAAGGCGCGGGGGCGCTCTGCATCTGCGAGGAAATCTGCTCCCACAGCCGGCGCAGGTAGCGGATGTCGACGAGGATCTCCTCGGCCCGCGCGCCATCGGCGGCGGTGCGCAGGATGAAGCCACCGGTTTCCACGATGCCTTCGGCGGCGACGCAATCGGCCACCACCTGCTTGAGGCGTTCGCGCTCGGCTTCGTCCTCGATCTTCAGCGAGATGCCCACATGGGCGGTACGCGGCATGTACACCAGGTAGCGCGAGGGGATCGACAACTGGGTGGTCAGGCGCGCGCCCTTGCTGCCGATGGGGTCCTTGGTCACCTGCACCACCAGGGCCTGGCCCTCGTGGACCAGGGCGGTGATGTTCTCCACCGCACTGCCTTCGCGGTTGGAAATCTCGGAGGCATGGATGAAGGCGGCGCGATCCAGGCCGATGTCGACGAAGGCCGCCTGCATGCCCGGCAGCACCCGCACCACCTTGCCCTTGTAGATGTTGCCGACGATGCCACGGCGCTGGGTGCGCTCTACATGCACCTCCTGCAGCACGCCGTTTTCCACCACCGCCACGCGCGATTCCATCGGCGTGATATTGATCAGAATCTCTTCGCTCATGCTGAGAACCTACCCGACGCGCTGCCAACAAGAAATGCCGAATTCGCCCAGCACGTCTGCCGTTTCCAGCAACGGTAGACCCACAACGGCGGAATAACTCCCCTGAATGTTCTCGACGAACACCGCACCCAGTCCCTGAATCGCGTAGCCACCTGCCTTGTCCGTCGGCTCGCCGCTGGCCCAATAGGCCTCGCGCTCGGCCTGGGGGATGACGCGAAAGCGCACCCGGCTGGTCACAAGGCGCGAAATGCAGCGCCCGGGCTGGGCCACCGCCAATGCGGTCAGCACCTCGTGCTCGCGACCGGACAGGTCCGCCAGCATCGCCAGGGCGTCGTCGCGGTCACGGGGCTTGCCGAGGATGCGCCCATCGAGCACCACCGACGTATCGGCGCCGAGCACGCAGGCATCACCGCCGGCATCGCCGAGGGCGGCCAGGCCGGCGGCGGCCTTTTCCCGGGCCAGGCGCTCGACATAGGCCGGAGCGGGCTCGCCGGGGCGCACGGATTCATCGATGGAAGCGGAAAGAAGCTGGAAGGGAACGCCGATCTGGGCGAGCAGTTCGCGACGGCGGGGCGAGCCGGATGCCAGGTGGAGCGTGGCCATGCTGGGACTTCTCCATGTCGAGAAGGCACGCGGCATGGCCGCGGCCCGGTCATTTGACGTTGAGGCGGCGGCTCAGGCCGCGCAAGGCGGCGAAAACCCAGGGCCAGAGCAAGGCGCTGACCAGGGCGGGCAAGAGGAACAACAAGGTCGGCGGGCGATTGCCGGTCAGGGCGTTGAGCCACAGCTGCACCAGCTGGGCGAGGCCGAAGACCACCATCAGCACCAGACTCTGCTGCCACATGGGGAACATGCGCAAGCGCTGATGCAGGGTCAGCACGAGGAATGTGATCAGCGACAGGATCAGCGCGTTCTGCCCCAGCAGGGTGCCGTAGAGCACGTCCTCGGCAACGCCGACCAGCCAGGCGGTGGTCATGCCAACGCGGTGCGGCAGGGCCAGCGTCCAGTAGGTGAGCAGCAGGGCGGGCCACAGTGGGCGCCCCACTTCCATGAAGGTGGGCATGGGCGCCACGCTGAGCAGCAGGGCCAGCACCAGGCTGAACCAGATCACCCAGCCATTGTTCGTACGGGCGCTGACCATCAGCGGTTCTCCCGGTGGGCGGGCGGCGTGGCCGGCGTCGAGGAGGCCGCGCCAGCAGGAGTCGGGGCGGCAGGCGTGGCGGCGGCGCCTGGGGCGGCCGCACCGGCGGGCGCCGGCGTCGCAGCGGGCTTGCCAGCGGCCTCACGATCAGCCGCTTCCTGGGCTTCGGCCGAGTCGTTGGCGCGCTGCTCGGGGCTGCGGGTATCGGTGAACACCAGCAGCAGGTAGCGGCTGCGGTTCAGGGCGGCGGTGGGCACGGCACGGACGATGGCGAAAGGCTGGCCGGAGTCGTGGATGACTTCCTTGACCGTCGCCACCGGGTAGCCGGCGGGGAAGCGCTGGCCAAGGCCGGAACTCACCAGCAGGTCGCCTTCCTTGATGTCCGCGGTATCGGCCACATGGCGCAGCTCCAGGCGCTCCGGGTTACCGGTGCCGCTGGCGATGGCGCGCAGGCCGTTGCGGTTCACCTGAACCGGAATGCTGTGGGTGGTATCGGTGAGCAGCAGGACGCGGGCGGTGTAGGGCATGACCTCCACCACCTGGCCCATCAGGCCACGGGCGTCGAGCACCGGCTGGCCGAGGAACACGCCGTCCTTCTCGCCCTTGTCCACCAGGATGCGGTGGGTGAAGGGGTTGGGGTCGACGCCGATCAGCTCGCCCACCAGCACCTTGTCGTCCACCAGGGCGGAGGAGTTGAGCAGCTCGCGCAGGCGCACGTTCTGCTCGGTCAGGGCCGCCAGCTTCTGCAGGCGACGCTGCATCAGCAGGCCTTCGGCCTTGAGCTTCTCGTTCTCGGCGATCAGGGTGCTGCGGCTGGTGAACTGGTCGCTGACGCCATCCCAGAGGCGCACCGGCAAATCCGCCAGCCAATAGAAAGGCGTCAGCACGAGGCCCATCTGGCTGCGTGCTGGTTTCAGTGTGTCGAAGCGGGCATCGACCACCATCAAGGCGGCAGAAAGCACGGCGAACGCCAACAGGCGCACGCCGAGCGAAGGTCCCTTGGCGAATAGCGGTTTTATGACCCGCTCCTCAGGTGCAATGGCTCTCCAACCTTACTCGGTGGAGAGCAGGTCCATTGCGTGACGATCCATCATTTCCAGGGCGCGACCACCACCACGAGCCACGCAGGTCAGCGGGTCCTCGGCGACGATCACCGGCAGGCCGGTTTCCTGGGACAGGAGCTTGTCGAGATCGCGCAGCAGCGCGCCACCACCGGTCAGCACCAGGCCGCGCTCGGCGATGTCGGAAGCCAGCTCCGGCGGGGACTGTTCCAGGGCGCTCTTGACCGCCTGGACGATGGTCGCCAGGGATTCCTGCAGCGCTTCCAGAACCTCGTTGGAGTTCAGGGTGAAGCTGCGCGGTACGCCTTCGGCCAGGTTGCGGCCACGGACGTCGATCTCGCGGACTTCGCCACCCGGGAAGGCGGTGCCGATTTCCTGCTTGATGCGCTCAGCGGTGGATTCACCGATCAGGCTGCCGTAGTTGCGGCGCACGTAGGTAACGATGGACTCGTCGAAACGGTCGCCGCCAACACGTACGGATTCGGCGTAGACCACGCCGTTGAGGGAGATCAGGGCGATCTCGGTGGTACCACCGCCGATGTCGACGACCATGGAGCCACGGGCCTCTTCGACCGGCAGGCCGGCACCGATGGCCGCGGCCATGGGTTCTTCGATCAGGAAGACTTCACGGGCGCCGGCGCCCAGGGCGGATTCGCGGATGGCGCGACGCTCGACCTGGGTGGACTTGCAGGGAACGCAGATCAGCACACGGGGGCTGGGCTGCAGGAAGCTGTTCTCGTGCACCTTGTTGATGAAGTACTGCAGCATCTTCTCGCAGACGCTGAAGTCGGCGATCACGCCGTCTTTCATCGGGCGGATGGCGGAAATGTTGCCGGGAGTACGACCGAGCATGCGCTTGGCCTCGGTACCGACGGCCACGACACTCTTCTGGTTGCCGTGGTTACGAATGGCGACCACGGACGGCTCGTTCAGGACGATGCCGCGCTCGCGCACATAAATCAGGGTATTGGCAGTGCCCAGGTCGATCGAAAGATCGCTGGAAAACATGCCACGCAGTTTCTTGAACATGGGAGAGGGACCCTAGGCAACGCGTGGGTAAAAAAGTGCGGCAAACTCTAACAACGACAGGGATTTTGGGCAAGGCGCCGATATGTTAAATTGCCGGTTTTTCCGGGCCTCTGGGCCCATCATCGCGGCCTTTGACCGCCCGTTCGCGGTGCCGTTCCCGGCGCCCTTCCCGCACGGTCCCAAGCACTGCGCTGACCGCACCTCAGTTGGAGAACCCGATGGCGCTTGAACGCTCCGACGTGGAAAAGATCGCCCATCTCGCCCGCCTGGGCCTGAACGACGGCGATATCCCGCGTACCACCGAGACCCTCAACAACATCCTCGGCCTGATCGACGCGATGCAGGCCGTGGACACCGACGGCATCGAGCCGCTGGCCCACCCCCTCGAAGCCACCCAGCGCCTGCGCGCGGACGAAGTGACCGAGGAGAACCACCGCGACGCCTACCAGGCCATCGCGCCGGCCGTCGAGAACGGCCTCTACCTCGTGCCTAAAGTCATCGACTAAGGAAAAGGGTTACAGCATGCATCAATTGACCCTGGCCGAGATCGCCCGTGCGCTGGCCGCCAAGGAATTCTCCTCCGAGGAACTGAGCGGCGCCCTGCTGGCGCGCATCCAGGCCCTCGACCCGCAACTCAACAGCTTCGTCACCGTCACCGCCGACCAGGCGCTGGAACAGGCCCGTGCCGCCGACGCCCGTCGTGCCGCCGGCGAGAACGGCGCCCTGCTCGGCGCGCCCATCGCCCACAAGGACCTGTTCTGCACCCAGGGCGTACGCACCAGCTGCGGTTCGAAGATGCTCGACAACTTCACCGCCCCCTATGACGCCACCGTGGTCGAGAAGCTCAAGGCCGCCGGCACCGTCAGCCTCGGCAAGCTGAACATGGACGAGTTCGCCATGGGCTCCGCCAGCGAATCCAGCTACTACGGCGCAGTGAAGAACCCCTGGGCGCTCGACCGCGTGCCCGGCGGCTCCTCCGGCGGTTCCGCCGCGGCCGTCGCCGCGCGCCTGGTGCCCGGCACCACCGGTACCGACACCGGCGGCTCGATCCGCCAGCCCGCTGCCTTCACCAACCTCACCGGCATCAAGCCCACCTACGGCCGCGTGTCGCGCTGGGGCATGATCGCCTACGCCTCCAGCCTCGATCAGGCCGGCCCGCTGGCCCGCACCGCCGAGGACTGCGCCCTGCTCCTGGGCGCCATGGCCGGCTTCGATCCCAAGGACAGCACCAGCGTCGACGCCCCGGTGGACGACTACCTCGCCGCCCTGGCCCAGCCCCTCGCCGGCCTGCGCATCGGCCTGCCCAAGGAGTACTTCGGCAGCGGCCTCGACGCGCGCATCGGCGCCGCCGTGATGGCCGTGGTCGACGAGCTGAAGAAGCTCGGCGCCACCGTCAAGGACGTCTCGCTGCCCAACATGCAGCACGCCATCCCCGCCTACTACGTGATCGCCCCGGCCGAGGCCAGCTCCAACCTCTCGCGCTTCGACGGCGTGCGCTTCGGCTACCGCTGCGATGCGCCCAAGGACCTCACCGACCTGTACAAGCGCTCCCGCGAGGAAGGCTTCGGCAGCGAAGTGAAGCGCCGCATCATGGTCGGCACCTACGCGCTCTCCGCCGGCTACTACGACGCCTACTACCTGAAGGCGCAGAAGATCCGTCGCCTGATCAAGAACGACTTCGTCAAAGCCTTCGAGGGCGTCGACCTGATCCTCGGCCCGACCACGCCCAACCCGGCCTGGAAACTCGGCGAGAAGAACAACGACCCGGTCGCCCAGTACCTCGAAGACATCTACACCATCACCGCCAACCTCGCCGGCCTGCCCGGCCTGTCCATGCCCGCCGGCTTCGTCGACGGCCTGCCGGTGGGCGTGCAGCTGCTCGCACCCTACTTCCAGGAAGGACGCCTGCTCAACGTGGCCCACCAGTACCAGCAGGTCACCGACTGGCACAAACAGGCCCCGGCCGGATTCTGAGGACGACACACATGCAATGGGAAACCGTGATCGGGCTGGAAATCCACGCACAGCTCAGCACCCAATCGAAGATCTTCTCCGCCAGCGCCACCACCTTCGGCGCCGAGCCCAACACCCAGGCCAGCCTGGTTGACCTCGGCATGCCCGGCGTGCTGCCGGTGCTCAACGCCGAAGCCGTGCGCATGGCTGTGAAATTCGGCCTGGCCATCGACGCCGAGATCGGCGAGCGCAACGTCTTCGCCCGCAAGAACTACTTCTACCCGGACCTGCCCAAGGGCTACCAGACCAGCCAGATGGACCTGCCCATCGTTGGCAAGGGCCACCTGGACATCACCCTGGACGACGGCACCACCCGCCGCATCGGCATCACCCGCGCGCACCTCGAAGAGGACGCCGGCAAGAGCCTGCACGAAGACTTCCACGGCATGACCGGCATCGACCTCAACCGTGCCGGCACCCCGCTGCTGGAAATCGTTTCCGAGCCGGAGATGCGCAGCGCCAAGGAAGCCGTGGCCTACGCCAAGGCCATCCACGCCCTGGTCCGCTACCTCGGCATCTGCGACGGCAACATGGCCGAAGGCTCGCTGCGCTGCGACTGCAACGTCTCGGTCCGCCCCAAGGGCCAGGTCGAGTTCGGCACCCGCCGCGAGATCAAGAACGTCAACTCGTTCAAGTTCATCGAGCGCGCCATCAACACCGAGATCGCCTGGCAGATCGACGAGCTGGAATCCGGCCGCAAGATCGTCCAGGAAACCGTGCTCTACGACGTGGCCGCCAACGAAACCCGCTCCATGCGCAGCAAGGAAGAAGCCAACGACTACCGTTACTTCCCCTGCCCCGACCTGCTGCCGGTGGTGATCGAGAAGGGCTTCCTCGACGAAGTGCGCGCCCAGCTGCCGGAACTGCCGGTGCAGAAGCGCGAGCGTTTCGAGAGCCAGTTCGGCCTCTCCGCGTACGACGCCAGCGTGCTCTCCGCCAGTCGCGAGATGGCCGACTACTTCGAAGCCGTGCAAAGCACCTGCGGCGACGCCAAGCTGGCCGCCAACTGGGTGATGGGCGAGCTCTCCAGCCTGCTCAACAAGGACGGCCTGGAGATCGAGCAATCGCCGGTGTCCGCCGAGTACCTGGGCACCATGATCCTGCGCCTGAAGGACGGCACCATCAACGGCAAGGCCGCGAAGACCGTGTTCGCCGCCATGGCCGAAGGTGAAGGCTCCCCCGACGCCATCATCAAGGCCCGCGACCTGGTGCAGAACACCGACAGCGGCGCCGTGGAAACGCTGCTCGACGAGGTGCTCGCCGCCAACGCCGAACAGGTCGAGCAGTACCGCGCCAGCGATGAAGCCAAGCGCGGCAAGATGTTCGGCTTCTTCGTCGGCCAGGCCATGAAAGCGGCCAAGGGCAAGGCCAACCCGGCCCAAGTGAACGAACTGCTGAAGAAGAAACTCGAAGGCTGAGCCTGCTAAACCGGTGGGCCCCGCACGGGGCCCACCGGACAGTGACAGGGCACAAGAACGTTTCGCCTCCATCAGGTGACGCCATGCAGCGACTGCTCTGCCTTCTCGCTTTCTCCGGCCTGTTGACCGGCTGCTCCTACATCCCCTTCGAACGCGACAGCGAAACCCCGGGCGACTACCGCGCCGAGGGCCGCGCCTCCTTCTATGGCGCCCGCCACCACGGCCAGAAGACTGCCAGCGGCGAACGCTTCGACCAGAACGCCCTGACCGCCGCCCACCGCACCCTGCCCTTCGGCACCCGGGTCAAGGTCACCAACCTCGACAACGACCGCAGCGTGGTACTGCGCATCAACGATCGCGGCCCCTATGCCCGCACGCGGATCATCGACGTCTCGAAAAAGGCCGCCGAAGAGCTGGGCATGATCCGCTCGGGCGTGGTGCCGGTGCGCGTCGAAAGCCTCAGATGAACCCAAGCAGGAAACCGCTATGAGCGAAACACGCAAACCCGGCGTCCAGGTCCGCCGCGAAGTCATGGGCGACGCCTTCGTCGACCGCGCCCTGGGCAATGCCACCGAATTCACCCAGCCGCTGCAGGAGTTCGTCAACGAACACGCCTGGGGCGGCGTCTGGAACCGTGAAGGCCTGGACCGCAAGACCCGCAGCCTGATCACCCTCGCCGCCCTCACCGCCCTGAAATGCCCCCAGGAGCTCAAGGGCCACGTGCGCGGCGCGCTGAACAACGGCTGCACCGTGGAAGAAATCCGCGAAGCGCTGCTGCACTGCGCCGTCTACGCCGGCGTCCCCGCCGCCATCGACGCCTTCCGCGCCGCCCAGGAAATCATCGACACCTGGCAGGCCGACCAGAAGGCCTGATTAGCGCCTGTAGGTTGGCGCCGAGCGCAGCGAGGCCCAACGATGCGCGGCTCGATGTCGCTGCGCGGGGCTGTGTGGAATTCATTCGCGATGCTCTTCGTGGGCCGGGCGGCGCGCCGCTTCAGCCCACCGCCTCTCCGGCGCCTGGCTGATCATCGAGGCCTGCTGAAGCCTTCTGGAAGGAACCTTGGTCGCAGCCCAACCTTCTTCGCTTGGTTTGGAAGAGTGCGCTCATTGGGTTTCGGTGGGCTGAAGCCCACCCTACGCAACGGTCAAGTCCAAGCAATGCGGGCAAATGTAGGGGCGAATTCATGCGCCAAGCGGCGCGCCGCCAAGCCTCTATCGATCAGGGATAACTGAAGCTCTTCACCAGGGTCAGCTCCCCCGGCTGGCGCATGGGCACGAGGAAGCTCTGCTGCTTCTCGTTGGCCGTGCCCTCTTCGCTGATCACGGTGATCTGGCCGATGGTCAGCGCCTGGCCCGGCGAGCTGCTGCCGTCCTCTTCGCTGCGGTAACCACCGCCGTAGTAGTTCACATAGACCAGGTACTGGCCCTTGAGCGGGGTCGGCGTGGCGATCATTTCCGGGCCGTAGCCGGTGGTTACGTCCACGTCCAGGGCCGCGCCGTTGGCCAGGGAGCGCTCGCCGTACCAGACGTGGCCGCCATCCGGGGTCACCAGGTGCAGGTCGAGGTCGGTGTTGTCGCTGTCCCAGGACAGCACCACCCGCAGGCGTGCCGAAGCCCCGCCGCGACCGAGGCTGTAGAACTGCACGCGGTGCTTCTGCTGGCCGTCGGGGCTGCGCACCTCGACGCTGTTGCTGCCCCCCGGGAACACGAAGGGACGGTCGAAGCCGCCGTCCTCGTTGATCTTCAGCGGCATGTCGATGCCGTTGACCACCAGCCGGCCCGGGCCCTGCGGAGCCTTGGCCAGGCCCGTGATCGCGCCCTTGATCCGCGCGGTGTCGGCCTGGTCCTCGGCGACGTTCACCGAGGATGCCGGGTAGTTCACCTGCTGCATGAAGTGCTCGCCGTCGCCGCTGCCTTGGCGCCAGCCGCCACGGGGCGTGTCGAGGCGCACCTCGGCACTGGCGGCCAGGGGGATCAGGCTGAGAAGCAAGGGGGCGAGGTATCCGGGGCGCAGGCGCATGGGGGTCATTCCAGTAACAGGTGGCGGGCGAGGCGTTCGACGTAGTCTTCGTCCTGGCCGTTGGGGTGGGCTTCAAAGGCCAGGTGCAGGTATTCGTGGGTCAGGTCGAGGCGGTCCTGCAGGGAGAACAGGCCACGCACGAAGATGCGCCGCCGCTCACGGTCGACATGGGGTTTGCCGGAGGCCAGGCGGCATACGGCGAATTGCTGGATCTCGTCATAGCCGGGCTCGGCGTCCAGGGTCGCGCGCCAGCCGCGGAGCTGCGTGCGCAGCCACTCCTCGGCATTGGGCAGCGCCTGGCAGGCGGCCACGGGCTTGTCCCAGCGGCTGAGGCTGGCACGGGGAAAGGCGCGGGCGAGGATGGCGTCGTAGCGCAGGCCATCGCCGGCCTGCTGCACCGCCTGTTGCCAGGCCAGGCGATCGGGCCCCGGCTTGTCGCTGTGGTAGGTCACCGGGCTGCCGGCCAGTACCAGGTCGGCGGTCCAGGCGGCGATGGCGCGAGCCTCGGCGGTGGCCGGGCGCGGCGCCACGCGCTGGCTGGCGCTGCTGTCATCGATGGTCAGGCAGTCGCCACGGCGGCCGGCGTTCTGCTGCAGGTAGCTGCGAATGGCCACGGCCAGGGCCTTGGCCGCCTCAGCCGGCTGTGCCGAGGCTTCGCGTTGCAGCACGCGGGCCACATAGTCCTCGCGCTGCAGGTGGGCGGTGAGGCGCAGGCCGTCATCCTGCTGTTCGAGGAACAGCTCGCCGTCGCTCTCGACGGACAACCGGTTGCCGTTGACGAACTCCACCTCGTAGCGCCCACGCAGCATGCCCGGCGCCACGGCGGCGGCCTGCCCCTCGCGGCGTACCTGGCGCACCGGGTAGCGGGTGAACAGGTCCACTTCGACGCAGGCGCCGGTTTCCGCCGGCCAGGTGGTGGGCAGTGTCTGCCCGAGTATCTCGGCGTAATCCTTGAGCACCCGCTGGCTGGTACCCGGGCCGCCGGCCCAGATCGGCGTGCCATCGGCCAGCCAGCCGGCGAAACCGCCCTGGCGCGCCTGGGCATCGCCATCGGCCAGCCAGCTCCAGGTCTTGGCCCGCAGGCGGCCACCGAGAGCGCCAAGGGCGGCGGAATCGGGCGCCGCCAAGGGCACGTCGAGCAGCACCTGGCGCGCCTGGGCCTGGGCCGGCAGGTGGGCCAGTTCGTCCAGCAGCTCGCCCACCGGCACCCGGGCCTGGGGCTGCAGCTGGTCCAGCCGCTGCAGCCAGCCGGCACCCTGGCGCTCATGCCAGTAGCGCGACCAGTCGGCGGGGTCGAGGTGCAGTTCGGGGGATGAGAAGTACAGGCCGCAGGACTTCACCAGCGCCTGGTCCCGGTCGATGCGCTCGCCGGGGTTGCAGCAATAGACCTCGTCGCGGTCCTGGCCCTTGCATTGGTAGCCGGGGTCGGGGCGCGCGTTATCCACGAGGTAGGCGTAGACGAACAGTTTCCACAGGCTGCCCAGGGGCGTCTGGTGCTCGGCGGGCAGCGGCCCGCGCGTAAGCACCCGGCTGCGGTCCAGCTGCAGCAGCTCATTGCCCTGGGGCCCACGCCAGGCGAGGTTCAAAGGCGCCTCGCCCGCGTGAAGCAACGGGGCCGCCAGCATCAGCAGGGCCCCGGCCAGGTGTCGCGTCCTAGTCAACCTTGATCCGTCCGAGCGCAGGTTCGCTCTCCAGCGCCTGCTCCTGGGGAGCGTAGAGGCGCTGGTAGCGGGCCGGCGGCAGTTCGAAGGAACCTTTCTGCGAGAAGCGCACCAGGTGTTGCAGCACCACGCTGCCTTGCAGGCTGTCCACCGGCACTGCGTAGAGCAGCTGGCCCGGCTCGTTGCGCGCACGCTCCAGGGTTTCGGCTTCTTCGCCACCCAGGCCGGAGATCTTGATGCCCCAGGTGGTGCGCTCGACATCGGCGCCCGGCGGCAGCGGCACTTCCAGCATGCCGTAGCGCAGCGCGCGTTCGCCCTTGCTGGTGAGCACGATGGTGTCCAGGTAGAGGTCGTCGCTGGAGATGTCTTCCGGCTTCACCTCCTCGGCGGTGAAGTTGAAGGCCTCATCGCTGGGGACCAGGCGCAGCAGGCGGCGGGAAATCTCCACGTCCAGCTTCGCCGGGGTGGCCTGGGCGCTATTGAAGTCCAGGCGCACGTCCACCGGATGCGGCAGGTCGGCCGGCAGTTCCAGCTCGCTCGGCACGCCCTGGCCTTGCCACAGCCAGTAGCCTTCGCCACTGGTGCCTTCGGCCGCGTGCCAGTCGCCCTGGGGCTTGAGGACGATGTCTTCGCTGTCCTGGCCGAGGGAACGCTGCAGCCAGGTCAGCGCCAGGGCGCGTTCCAGGGTGGCCTGGCCGGGTGCCAGGCGCTTGAGCAGCGCGGCGGCGCGTTCGCGGTCGGCACCGTTGACGTACAGGCCGATGGCCTCGCCAAAGGGCTGCTGGCTGGCGGCCAGGCGCTCGCGGGCGGCGCCGACCTGGGCGGCCAGTGCGTCCGGCACCTGGACCTGCACCTGGCGCGCCAGGCCGACGGTGAGTACCCGCGCGGCGGCAAGGCCCAGGGCCGAATCCGGCGCGGTCATCACCAGGCTCTGGCTGCCGTCGTCCGACAGGGCCTGGTCGCTGCCCTCCCCGGCGGCGGCCAGGTCGGCCATCAGGCCTTCCATCAGGGTATTGACCGGCAGCTGCATCTCGCGGGCGAAGCCGAGGATCAGCGCACGTTGCAGCAACGGCGTGGTCGGCGCCTGGGCGGCGTAGACGTCCAGCACGCGCTGCCAGTGTTCCGCCGGCAGTTGCACTTCCAGGGCGCGGCTGGCGTACCAGTCGGCGTAGTAGGCGTAGGCGGTGAGGAAGGCATCGGCATCCGCCTCGTCGCCCCACCAGGTGAAGGACGCTTCGGGGCCGGCCATCTGCACCAGGCGCAGGCGGCTGTTCTGCATGATCAGGCGCAGGCGGTCGCGCACGCGCGGCTCGCCCTGGGCCAGGGTCGGGTAGGCCAGGGCCAGCGGAAGCAGGCGGCTGGCGGTCTGCTCGACGCCGCCGTAGGGGTAGCCGAGCAGGTCGTCCAGGGCGCCCTTGAACAGGGAGCGGCCACTGTCGTCGAGACGCAGGCGGATGGCGCTGGCGTCAGCCGGCAGGCCCAGTTCGGTCTTGCCGGCGTAGGCGACGACGGTCTTCGCCTGGGCGCTCTGCCAGCCGCTGGCGGCCAGGTGCAGGGCGACGTCCAGGGCGTCGACGGCCTGGCCGTCCTGTACCAGCTCGGCGTGGAAGTCGCCATTCACCAGGGCGGTCTCGGCCAGGGGCAGGTAGTTGATGCCCTTGGCCAGTTCCACCGGGGTGCGCTGTTCCTGGCCGTTGTAGCGGGTCACCAGCTCGGCCTTGGTCGCGGCCTCGCCCTGGTTGAAGGCGAACAGGCCGAGGGCCGGTTTGTCGCCGCCACGGTAGGTGGCCGGGCCGCTCCATTTCAGGTACAGCGGTTTCTCGGAACGCACGAACTGGCGCTTCTGGCCGACCTGGCCATCGGCGTTGACGGCGCGGGCAGTGATGCGCCAGCGGGTCAGCGAGTCAGGCATGCGGAAGCTGAAGCGAGCCTTGCCGTCGGCATCGGTGACCAGGTCCGGCTGCCAGGAGGCGGTGTCCACTTCCTCGCGGCGCGGACGCTCCAGCACCTTGACGCCACGGTCGCTGCGGTTGGCGCGGCCCGGGGCGCTGGGCGTGCCGGGCAGGGCCAGGTCGTAGGCGATGAACGACAGGCTGGCGTTGGTGCGCACGTTGTTGCGGCGCGGGTGGTAGAAGAACTGGTCGATGCCCGGGGCGATCTCCGGCTGCAGCGCGTAGATCATCTCGTCCACCACGCTGACGGTGAGGCGCGAGGCGGTCGGCTTACCGGCGTAGCGGGTGGTCAGCTCGACGGTGACCATGTCGCCGGGGCGCGCGGTTTCCTTGTCGGCGACGATCTGGATGTCGATCTGCGGCGTCGCCACCTTGATGCCGGCGTTCTGGAAGCTGTAGTCGCCGCCACGGGTGTAGAGCGCGGAGAAGGTGATGTTCGGCGAGAAGGTCTCGCCCACCGGGATGCGCGCGCGGTACTGGGTGTCGGACAGGCGCTCCAGCTTCAGCCAGCTGGCGCCCTTGGACAGCAGCGCGGTGGCCTCGACCTTGTCGCGCTCCAGGGTCAGCAGCGCATCGCTCACCGGCTCGGGGAAGGTGATCAGGGCCAGGGCCTCGTCACCGGCCTGGTACTCGGCCTTGTCCAGCACGATCTCGATGGTGCCAGCCACGGACTTGACGCCCTCGCCGCTCACCGAGTGGCCGGTGGCGCCGAGGATCAGGTCGTGCTCGTCCTTGAGGGTGATGCTGTAGGTGCCAGGGCGCTCGAACTTGAGGTCGAAGCCCTCGTCACCGGCGGACAGACTGCCGCTGTGGGTGCTCTGGTCCTCCAGGCGCACCCAGTCGTAACGCGCCGGCTTCAGCTCGGTGGGGCGTTCGCTGCGGTAGGTGAAGCGCACTGATTCACCGGTGCTGCTGAAGCGCTGCGGGGCGCTCAGGACGTAGCGGGCGGCGCCGCGCTCGATGAGGATTTCCTTGCTGGTCTTGACCCGGTACGCGGCGCCATCGCTGGCGAACACGGTGAGCAGGTAGCGGCTGGGCTTCTCCGCGGCCGGCAGGTCGAACTCGGCACGGCCCTTGTCATCGGTGGACAGCTCGCTGCTGGTCAGCTCAACGGGGAACTGGCCGAGGTACTGCAGTTCGTTGTCGATCATCGACAGCTGCTGGGCGCGCAGGCTCAGCTGCACATTGGCGTTGACCACCGGCTTGCCGTCCGGGTAGAGCAGCACCAGGGCGCCCTTGATCGTCTCGCCGGTGCGGAAGTCAGGCTTGGCCAGGTCCAGCGACACCTCGAAGTGCGGCTTGATGTAGTCGGCGACGCGGAAGGCGCTGCTGTAGATCTGGTCGCGGTAGGTAAAGCGCAGCTCGTAGCCACCGGCCACGGCGTTCTGCGGCAGCTGGAAGCGGCCGGCGGTGCCGGAGCTGGATTCCAGCTTCAGGTCCAGGGTCTGCAGCTGGGTGCCGTTGGCGTCCAGCACGGCGAGCTTGACCGGTGCGGCGCCGGGCGCCACCGAGTCACGGGCGTTCTTGAACTCGCGGCCGACGATCTTCACTTCCACCCAATCGCCCGGACGGTACAGCGGGCGGTCGGTGAAGGCGTAGAGCTTGGTGTCGTAGATCTCGCTGTCGTAATAGAAGTTCTCGGAGACGAACACGCCGCCTTCGGCGTCCTCGCCCAGCACGTAGGAGCGCTCCGGGCTGGCATGGCCGAGGCGCAGCAGGCCTTCGGCATCGGTGCTGCCGCTGGTCATCACGCCCAGGCCATCGGTCCACAGCACCTTGGCCCCGGCGACCGGGGTGCCTTCATGCTTGCGCGCGGTCCATACCAGCAGCTCGCCGCCGGTGATCTTGCTCACGGCGACGGTGTTGGAGACGAATACCACTGTGGTGGCGCGGTACTTGCCGACGATGGCTTCGGCCAGGTACAGACCCGGCTTGAGCTTGCCCAGGGGGATGTAGACGTTGCCCGGCTGGGTGCTGGTGAACTGGCTGGAGGAGCCGGCCAGCTCGACGCCCTTCGGCGGCTCGATGGGCTTGGCTTCCCACAGCGGGTAGCGGAACTGCGAGACCAGGGGCAGGCCCTTCATGGGGGCGTACTGCACCTGCGGGGTGAACTCGGTGGGCTGGCGAATGGCATCGCCCATCTTCAGCTCGGGGGCTTCCTCGGTGACCTGCTTGCGCGACTCGTAGGAGAAGGCGCGCTGCATCACCCGCCGCGACTTGCGGTACCAGTTGTCCCACAGGTAGCCGAGGGTGTTGGACAGGCCCTCGCCCTTGAAGTCGCCCTCGGCGACCACGCGGTGCAGGTTCTTCTGGCGCTTGAGGAAGTCCAGCGGGTTGTCGATGCGGTACACCCGCACGTCGACGCCGCCGTAACCTTCCATGCGGTAGCGGCGGTAGTCGCGGCCCGGCGCTTCGAGGCGCACCTTGGCCACCTCGTCGGCGGCGAAGCTGCTGTCGGAGAGCAGGAAGAAGGATTCCCCCGCGAGCGGCGTGTAGCCGCTGGACGGCACCTCGTCCTCGGCCTGGGCGCTGCCGAAGGGCAAGGCCAGGGCGAGCAGGGCCGCCGCCGACAGGGAGGCGGCGCGGCGCAGCAGGCGGGCGGCAGTCATCGGGAGAGGAAGTGCAGCCGATAGATGCCGATAAAGTTGGGGTTGGATTCGTCGGGGATCCATCGGGTGTCCTTCCATGTCATGAGTTGTTGCAGGCTCACGGAGCGCATGCCGTTATCGGTCGGCGTGGTGGTTCCGGTGTGGTACGCGATGTCGCGGCCCATCCAGATCATCAGGTGCTGCTCGTCGCCCTGGTCGAAGAAGATCAGGTCGCCGGGCCGCGCCTGGTTGAGGTCACGGCCGGCGAACCGGCTGTTGTACTGGATCAGCTTGATGGCATTCACATAGGGCCCGACCTTGCCGCCGCCCTGCTGCCAGGTCTGCGCCAGCC
Organism: Pseudomonas sp. PDM13; assembly: GCF_025685765.1. Taxonomy (NCBI): domain Bacteria; kingdom Pseudomonadati; phylum Pseudomonadota; class Gammaproteobacteria; order Pseudomonadales; family Pseudomonadaceae; genus Pseudomonas; species Pseudomonas sp. PDM13. The sequence goes on from NZ_JAOTQU010000003.1 coordinate 196,914, forward strand.
GGCGCTGGCCTTCGCTGAGGTCCAGCTCCGGCGGCAGGTAGCGGTTGGACAGGCCATTGGCACGCAGCCACTTGCCGTCATGGGGCTTGAGCGCCTCGTTGGCGGCGAAGCGCACCAGGCCGGCGCAGTCCTGCTGGTGCCAGCGCGGGCTCGGCCCCTGGCGCAGCTGCTCCTGGGCGATGCGCACGAACCAGGCGCGGAACACCTGGGACTGCTCGGCGTCCAGGGCGGGAACGTCTTCGGCGCGCAGGGCCAGGCTCCACGCCATCAACAGCGCGGCGAAGCCCAGCGGCAGGCGGGCCAGGGTGCGGGTCACAGCGGGCGCCATTCCAGCGGCAGCCATTGCCAGTCGGAACCGGCCTTGGTGCCTTCGGGCAGCGCCAGGGCGTACTTGCCGTGGCCACCGAGGGCCCGCAGCTTGGGCAGCAGGTGGGTTTCGGCAGCATTGCGGAACACCGGCTCGTAGTTGCTCGGCAGGCTGTCGAGGGTCTCGCGCTCGAGCAGCTTGGACAGGCCGTCCGGGGCCATGAAGGCCGGCACCAGGGCGTCCTTGGGCAGGGTCTCGGCCAGCGGCGGGAAGCGCTTGTCGAGGGTATCCAGACCCTTGGTCACCAGCTTGTCGTCGAGGGAGAACAGCAGGGTGTCGCCATGGCGCGCCAGGCTCACGCGGAAGAAGCCACTGGAGCCCAGGGCGTCCGGGTTGGCGTTCTCGCTGGCCGGGTACTGGCCGAAGTTGGAGCCGACGTCGCGGGTCCAGCGGCGGGTCTGGCCATTGGTCTGGTCGTCCACCGGGAAGCGGCCGCCTTCGACATAGGGCTCGTAGGCGCCGATCACCGAGCCGAACAGGCCTTCGATGGCGGTATCCAGTTCAGGCGTGGCCGCCTCGCCCAGCTGGGTGACCAACAGCGGCGAGTGCAGGCGCGACTCGGCGTACCAGCACAGGCCGGCCGCGCCGTTGAGGCGTTTTTCCAGCTCGGCGGCAACGTCCTTGCCGGCGCCGACGCGGTCCAGCAGCTTGCCGGGCACACCCGGGGCCACCGGCAGGGCCACGCAGGCACTGGCGCCCATGGGCATGGCCTTCCAGATGGGCGTGAAGTCGAAGGCCGGCTGGTCATCGATCTCGTTGAGGGCGACGTAGCTGTGCCAGCCCTTGTCGTCCATCTCGAAACGCAGCCCGGCGAAGGACGGGAAGAAGCGCTGGTAGCCGAAGGCGACGTACTCTCCGGACAGGGCGATGCGCTGCTGCTCGGTGCCGCGCGCGTCGAGGCCGAAGCGCTCGGGGAAGGGATTCTCGCCGTCGAGCAGGGATTCCACCGACTCGGTGGCGTCCTTGGCCAGTTGGCCGGCCTCGTCCATCAGCATGCCGGGGCTGGACAGCACCAGCAGCTTGTCGCCGTGGCTGGCCAGCAGCACGGAGCGGTCGCCCAGGTAGCTCAGGCGGTAGAGCGGCACGGAGTCGCCGTCCACACGCAGTTCGCCGGCCTGGCTCAGTTGGCTGTCGTCGAGGGCGATGTGGGCCAGGGGCTCCAGCACCCGCGCCAGGCCACCACGCTCGATGGTCAGCAGCACGTGCTTGAGCTTGCCGTCGGCACCGCGCCACAGGGCGACTTCGGCGGGCTGGTCGAGCAGCTCGTCCAGCAGCGTGTCCTGCAGCTTGAGGTCACGCTCGTAGATGATCCGGCGCAGGCTGCCGGACAGCCCGAGGCGGTCGGCGTTGTCCTGGTAGTAGAAGACGAAGTCCTCGGTCAGGGTGTCGCGCAGCAGCGGCACGGCGAGGATGTCCTTGGGCAGGCGGCTCAGCGAGACGCTCTCGATCAGAGCGTCGGGGCGCTTGAGGTCGAGGCCCAGGGCGCTCTTCTCGGCCAGCTCGCGCGGCGGTTCCTTGGAGCACCCGCCCAGCAGGCCGAAGGCGGCCAGCGGCAGCAGCAGGCCGGCGGCGAGCACGCGCGGATGGCGTGCCAGGGCCGGGCGGCGGGCCGGTTCGGGTGTGGTGGTCTGGCTCATGTCGAATAACCCCAGTTCATCCAAGCGTCGGGACATCAGAAATTGAAGGATTTGACGAGCAGCAGCTCGCCGATGGCGCGCAGCGGGACGATGAAGGTCTCGCGCTTCTCGTTCACGGTGTTCTCGTTGAACACCAGGCTGATCTGCGAGGTGATCACCTCGTTCTGGTTGCTGCCGGCATCGAAGTTGTAGCCGCCGGCGCCCAGGTTGCCCCAGTAGTTCACGTACACCAGGTAGGTGCCGTGCAGCGGCGCGGTCATGGTGAACATCTCGGGGCCGGGACCATCGACGCTGTCGGTGTCCAGGCCGCCGCCGTTGCTCATCACCGGGTCCGCCCAGAAGGCGTGCTGGCCGTCGGGGGTGACGATGTGCAGGTCGAGCTCGGCCTTGGGGTCGTCCCAGCCGAGCACCACGCGCAGGCGCGCCGGGGTGCGATGGGTGTTGGCTTCGTAGAACTGCACGCGGCGAAGGGATTTGCCGTCGCCGGATACCACTTCCACGCCGTTGGAGCCGGCGCCGAAGGCATAGGGGCGGACGAAGCGGCCCTGGTCGTCGGTGTAGAGAGGCAGCGGGTTGCCGTTGACCACCAGGCGGTGCGGCTGGCGCACCTGGCCGATGTTGGCCAGGCGGCCTTCGATAAGGGTGCGGTTGCGCTGGCCACCACGGTCGATGGGCGGCGTGGGGTAGGCGACGGCGGGGTTCTCGCTGCGGTCCAGCAGCCCGGCGTAGCGCCAGCCGGCAGTCGGCCCCTCCAGCGTCGCAGACGGTTCGGCAGCCTGGGCCAGGGAGGCCAGGGAGGCCAGGAGCGTCAGGCAGAGCAGGAGGGGGGCGCGCATGTTTAATCCTTTAACGGCGCAAAGGCGGTGATGCTAGAGCCTGAGGGGGGAGCCGCGCAATCCGGGGCGATGAGGAGTCGGAAGTTCCTCACAATTTGAAACATCTAACCTCGGAAAGCTAGATCAGCCCCATCAGCTGCAACGTCAGCAGGCCGATGTTGGTGGTGACCACCGCCGCCAGGGTGGTCACCACGATGATCGCCGCCGCCAGCTCATGGTTACCGTTCACCGCACGTGCCATGACGAAGCTGGCCGCCGCCGTGGGGCTGGCGAAATACAGGAAGAGGATCGCCAGCTCGGCGTTGCGGAAGCCGCAGGCCCAGGCGCCGAGCGTGGCCACCAGGGGCAGCCAGACCATCTTCATCAGGCTGGCGCTCAGCGCCATCGGCCCGCTCGCGCGCAGGGAAGCCAGGGACAGGGTGCCGCCGATGCAGATCAGCGCCAGGGGCAGGGTCATCTGGGCGAAGTACTCGCCGGAGGTGACCACCCAGGCCGGCAGCGGCAATTGCAGGTAGGCCACCGGGATGGCCGCCAGCACGCCGATGATCAGCGGGTTGCAGAGGATGCTCTTGAACAGGCTCCAGGGGTCGGTCTTGGCGTTGGGTGCGTAGATGGCCAGCACCACCGAGGACAGGGTGTTGTAGCAGAGGATCACCACGCCCCCGAGCACCCCGCCCACCGAGAGCCCGTAGTCGCCGTACATGCTGGTGGCCAGGGCCAGGCCGATGATGCCGTTGTTGCCGCGGAAGGCGCCCTGGGTATAGACGCCGCGGTCCGCCTTCGGCACCCGCCAGATCGCCCAGAGCCAGGCCAGGCCGAAGCACACCAGCGTGGCCAGGACGAAATAGCCGATCAGCCGTGGCTGCAGCGCCGTGCGCAGGTCGGCCTGGACGATGGCGAGGAACAGCATGGTCGGCATGGTGCCGCGGAACACCAGCGAGGACGCGGTATCGATGAAGGGCGCATCGATCCAGCGCAGGCGACGCAGCAGAACGCCGAGGAAAAGCATGGAAAAGACCGGCGCGGTGATGCCGATGATTTGCTGAACGACGGCGAACATGGAAAGGCCTGGCGCGCGGGGATAGTTAGGCGGCTAAGGATAACCAAGTCGAGACGGGAAGTGGCTTTCGTGAAGCTTTCAGGGGGAGAAAAACCGGATGGTTTCGCGCCAGCTCCATAGAGAGGCTGGCGCGAATGAAGGGTGGCGGCACCATGCGCCGCTTGGCGACTGAAGTCGCCCCTACCGGACCGGGGCACCAAAGATCCCCGCTGCCAGGTGGAAGGCTCAGCGGCGGACCGGGCGCTTCTGCAGCTTGCGCTGCAAGGTGCGACGGTGCATGCCCAGGGCGCGGGCGGTGGCGGAGATATTGCCGTCGTGCTCGGCCAGCACGCGCTGAATGTGCTCCCACTGCAGGCGGTCCACCGACATGGGGTTTTCCGGCACCAGGGTGTCCAGGTCGGCATGCTGGGACAGCAGCGCGGTCAGCACGTCATCGGCGTCGGCCGGCTTGCACAGGTAGTTGGTGGCACCGCGCTTGATGGCTTCCACGGCGGTGGCGATGCTCGAATAGCCGGTGAGGATCACCACGCGCATCTCCGGGTCCAGCTCCAGCAGCTTGGGCAGCAGCACCAGGCCGGAGTCGCCATCCATCTTCAGGTCGAGCACCGCGTAATCGGGCAGGTCGTCCTTGGCCACGACCAGGCCTTCTTCGGCCGAGCCGGCGACCGAGACCCGCAGGCCGCGGCGGCTCATGGCACGCGCCATGACGCGGGTGAAGGTGGTGTCGTCGTCCACCAGCAGGAGGTGGGGCTGCTCTTCGCCTTCGATCAGGGGTTCATCGCTCATTTCAACTCCTCGCGGGTTCAGCTCAGGCAACGCCGTAGCCTCGCGGCAGGCGCAACTCGGTGAGCGTACCGCCATCTTCATGGTTGTACAGTTTCACGGTTCCGCCGGCGCGGGTAACGCTGGCCTGGCTGAGGAACAGGCCGAGGCCGAAGCCCTTGCCCTTGGTGGTGAAGAAGGGCCGGCCGAGCTGCTCGGCGATGGCCAGGGGCACGCCGGCGCCCTGGTCGCGGATGCTCAGCACCACCCACTGGGGATCCCAGTTGAGGCGGATGTCGAGCTTGTCCGGGCAGGCATCGGCGGCGTTGTTCAACAGGTTGAGCAGGGCCTGGGTCAAGTCGGCCGGCGGCATCAGCCGCGGCGGCAGGCCGATGCCCAGGCACTGGTAGCGATAGGTGGCCTCGGGGCGCATCAGGTGCCAGCGGTTGAGGGTCACCTCCAGCCACTCCACGGCCGACTGCTCCACCACTGCCTGGCGTCGATCCGCCTCGGCGGCACGCACCAGCTGTTGCAGGGTGTCCTTGCACAGGCGCACCTGCTCCTGCAGCAGGGCCAGGTCCTCCTGCAGGGAGGGCTTATCGCCATACTCCCGACGCAGTTCCTTGAGCAGCACGCTCATAGTCGCCAGCGGCGTGCCCAGTTCATGGGCGGCACCGGCGGCCTGGGTGGCCACGGCCAGCAGTTGCTGGTCACGCATGCCCTCTTCCCGGCGCACCGACTGCAGCTGGTCCTGGCGGCGCAGCTCCTCGGTCATCCGCGCGGCGAAGAAGGTGATCATCGCGGCGGCCAGGGCGAAGCTCAGCCACATGCCGTAGATCAGCAGCGCCTCGCGCTGGGCCACCGGCATCTCCAGCGGATGGAACCACACCAGCAGCAGGGTGTAGGCAGCCAGCGCCATGCCCGCCAGCACCAGGGTGTAGAGCCAGGGCAGCGTGGCGGCAGCGATGGTCAGCGGCACCAGGTAGTAGGAAACGAAGGGGTTGGTCGAGCCGCCCGAGTAATAGAGCAGCACGCTGTGGATAACCAGGTCGCAGGCCAGCTGCACCGAGTATTCCAGCTCGGTGACCGGCCAGGGCCCGCGCAGGCGCAGGGCGGTGCTCAGGCACAGGACCAGGGAAACACCGAGGGTCACCGACAGCTCCAGCCAGGGCAGTTGCAGCAGCTGGGCCTTGTAGGCGAGCCCCACCGAACCGGCCTGGGCGGCCAGCACGAGGATGCGGATGAAGGTCAGGCGCAGCAGGTTCTGCCGGCTGGCGGATAACAATTGCAAGGGTGCGAGCATGGGTACTCCAGGGCGTCGGCGGAGTATAACCAAGGCGCCGCGCGCTCCGCTGATATGCGTCAACTCGCCGCATCGTCGCGCGCCTTTCGTCGGCCGACGACGGGTCGCCCTTTGGCAGCGCCCGACCGGAACGCAAAAAAATCTTCCGGGTCTTAACCCCGTTCGCAGCGGACCTGCGTCTAACCTCGGGACTGCTGCACAATCCGTGCACCCACTGCCTCTCACAAGGAGCCGTTATGCAAGCCATCACCCGCCTCGCCGCCGCCATCACCCTGTGCGCCGCGACCTTCGGCAGCCTCTCCGCCCAGGCCGAAGACGCCCGCTACAACCAGGTGGCGCTGCGCGCCGAGGTCAGCCAGGAAGTGGCCCACGACCTGATGCACGTGACCCTCTACAGCGAATCCCAGAGCGCCGACCCGGCCAAGCTCGCCGCCGAGATCACCCGCACCATCAACGCGGCGGTGGAGAAGGCCCGCGCCACCAACGGCGTATCGGTGAGCCTGGGCAGCCGCAACAGCTACCCGGTCTACGACGACAAGGGCCAGAAGATCACCGGCTGGCGCGAGCGCGCCGAACTGCGCCTGGAAAGCCCGGACTTCGCCACCCTCTCCCAACTCAGCGCCGACCTGATGGGCAGCCTGAAGATGGGCGGCATGGACTTCAGCATCGCCGACCCGACCCGCAAGAAGAACGAAGACGCCCTGATCAAGCAGGCCGTGGACGCTTTCAAGGCCCGCGCCCAACTGGCCACCGAAGCCCTCGGCGGCAGCGGCTACAAGCTGGTCAGCCTCAACCTGAACAGCGCCGGCTTCCAGCCGCAGCCGGTGATGATGCGCGCCATGGCCGCCAAATCGTCGATGTACGACAGCGCCCCGGCACCAGAAGTCGAAGCCGGCACCAGCCGCGTGACCGTCAATGCCGACGGCGTCATCGAGGTGCAGATGCCCTGATCGAGGGCGGGGGCCGCGCTGCAACGGCGCGGCTCCCTTTTATCAACGGGTCATCCACGCGCCACCGCTTTTTCATATTTGCGACACCGCCTTACACCTTCGTCACAGCTTCTACACTCTCCCCTGCCCTCGGCTTGCCTCAGGCATGTGCCGTGCATAGGTTCTTGCAAGGTCCCTCACGAAGGGACCCCTCACGATGACAACCACAACAAGACATGAGGTCAAAATGCGTAAAAACGCCGTCATCCAAGCGCTGCTCGCCGCCGGCCTGATCGCCGCCGCACCGTTCGCCAGCGCCGCCAGCAACCTGGTTTTCTGTTCCGAAGGCAGCCCGGCGGGCTTCGACCCCGGCCAGTACACCACCGGCACCGACTTCGACGCGGGCGCCGAAGCCGTGTTCAACCGCCTCACCCAGTTCGAGCGTGGCGGCACCGCAGTCGAACCCGGCCTGGCGGAGAAGTGGGACATCTCCGATGACGGCCTGACCTACACCTTCCACCTACGCGCCGGCGTGAAGTTCCACAGCACCGACTACTTCAAGCCGACCCGCGAATTCAACGCCGACGACGTGCTCTTCACCTTCCAGCGCATGCTCGACAAGGACCACCCCTTCCGCAAGGCGTACCCCACCGAATTCCCCTACTTCACCGACATGGGCATGGACGCCAACATCGCCAAGCTGGAGAAGCTCGACGCGCACACCGTGCGTTTCACCCTCAACACCGTGGACGCGGCCTTCATCCAGAACATGGCCATGAGCTTCGCCTCCATCCACTCGGCCGAATACGCCGACCAGTTGCTCAAGGCCGGCAAGGCCGCCGACCTCAACCAGAAGCCCATCGGCACCGGCCCCTTCGTCTTCAGCCGCTACCAGAAGGACGCGCAGATCCGCTACAAGGGCAACAAGGACTACTGGAAGCCCGAGGACGTGAAGATCGACAACCTGATCTTCGCCATCAACTCCGACGCCTCGGTGCGCTACCAGAAGCTCAAGGCCGGCGAATGCCAGATCACCGCCTACCCGCGCCCGGCCGACCTCGACGCCATGCGCAAGGACCCCAAGCTCGACGTTCCCCAGCAGGCCGGTTTCAACGTCGGCTACATCGCCTACAACATGGAGCACAAACCCTTCGACAAGCTCGAAGTGCGCCAGGCGCTGGACATGGCGGTGAACAAGCCGGCCATCATCAAGGCCGTCTACCAGGGCTCCGGCCAGCTCGCCACCAATGGCATGCCGCCGACCCAGTGGTCCTATGACGACAGCATCAAGGACCCGGCCTACGACCCCGAGAAGGCCAAGGCCCTGCTCAAGGCCGCCGGCGTCGCCGAAGGCACCGAGATCACCCTCTGGGCCATGCCGGTGCAGCGCCCCTACAACCCCAACGCCAAGCTGATGGCCGAGATGCTCCAGGCCGACTGGGCCAAGATCGGCATCAAGGCCAAGATCGTTTCCTACGAATGGGGCGAGTACAACAAGCGCGCCAAGGCCGGCGAGCACGACGCCCTGCTGATCGGCTGGACCGGCGACAACGGTGACCCGGACAACTGGCTCGGCGTGCTCTACGGCTGCGACGCCATCGGCGGCAACAACTACTCGCGCTGGTGCGACAAGGGCTACGACAAGCTGATCAAGGAAGGCAAGGCGGTCACCGACAAGGACAAGCGCACCGCCCTCTACAAGGAAGCCCAGCAGATCCTCAAGCGCGAAGTGCCGATCACCCCGATCGCCCACTCCACCGTCAACCAACCCATGAGCAAGACGGTGAAGGACTTCCGCATCAGCCCCTTCGGCCTCAACTCCTTCTACGGCGTCAGCGTCGAGAAGTAAGCCCTGTCGGCGGGGCCGCCCGGCCCCGCCCCTCCACCCCGAAGGGAAGCACCATGCGCCGATGCCTGTCGTCCCTCGCCCTGCTCCTGCCCCTCGCCTGCAACGCCGCCAGCTCCCTGGTGGTGTGCACGGAAGCCAGCCCCGAAGGCTTCGACATCGTCCAGTACACCGCCGCCACCACGGGTGATGCCGCCGCCGAAACGCTGTTCGACCGCCTGGTGCAGTTCGCCCCCGGCAGCACCCGCCTGCAGCCCAGCCTCGCCGAGCGCTGGGACATCAGCGCGGACGGCCTCACCTACGACTTCCAGCTGCGCCGCGGGGTGAAGTTCCACACCACGCCCTGGTTCACCCCCAGCCGCGAATTCAATGCCAACGACGTGCTCTGGAGCTTCCAGCGCCAGCTCGACCCCAAGCACCCCTGGCACGGCCTCTCGCCACGGGGCTTCCCCTATGCCGAATCCATGGCCTTCGCCCAGCTGATCGAGCGCATCGAGAAGCTCGACGACCACCGCGTACGCTTCGTCCTGCGCCACCCCGAGGCGCCCTTCCTCGCCGACCTGGCCATGGGCTTCACCTCCATCTACTCCGCCGAATACGCCGCCAAGCTGCTGGCCGCCGGCACCCCCGACGCCCTCAACAGCCAGCCGGTGGGCACCGGGCCCTTCGTCTTCCAACGCTACGCCAAGGACGCCCAGGTGCGTTTCTTCGCCAACCCCGACTACTGGAACGGCAAGCCGCCCAGCGACCGTCTGCTGCTGGCCATCACCCCCGACCCGAACGTGCGCATCCAGCAACTGCGCGCCGGTGCCTGCCAGGTGGCCCTCTACCCCAAGCCCACCGACGTGCCCGCCCTGCGCGGCGCTCCCGGCGTGAAGCTGGTGGAGCAGGACGCACTGATGGTCGCCTACGTCGCCCTCAACACCCGCCACCCACCGCTGGACGACGTGCGCGTGCGCCAGGCGATCAACCTCGCCTTCGACAAGAAGTCCTACATCCGCGCCCAGTACGGCGAAGGCGCCGCCAGCGCCGCGGTCAACCCCTACCCCGCCACCCTGCTGGGCTACAACAGCGACCTCGACCCCTGGCCCCACGACCCCGAGCGCGCCCGCCAACTGCTGGCCGAAGCCGGCCACGGCAAGGGCCTCAAGCTGTCCATCTGGACCCGCCCCGGCGGCGGCCCCACCAACCCCAACCCCGGCATCGGCGCACAGATGCTCCAGGCCGACCTGGCCGCCGTCGGCATCCAGGCGGACATCCGCGTCTTCGAATGGGGTGAGCTGATCAAGCGCGCCAAGAACGGCGAGCACGACCTGGTGTTCATGGGCTGGGTAGGCGACAACGGCGACCCGGACAACTTCCTCACCCCCAACCTCTCCTGCGCCGCCGCCAAATCAGGGGAGAACCAGGCCGGCTGGTGCGACACGAAGTTCGACGAACTGATCCGCCAGGCCCGCGCAGAGAACGACCGGGAAACACGCGCCCAGCTCTACCGCCAGGCCCTGGCGATCTTCCACGAACAAGCCCCCTGGATCCCCCTCGCCCACCCCAGGCTGTTCAACGTCCTCACCCCCGAGGTGGAAGGCTTCCGCATGAGCCCGCTGGGGTCGAACAACTTTTCGACCACGCGGTTGAAGGCGAAGCCGGACACCCCGTAGGAGCGAGCTCTGCTCGCGAAGCCCTTTGCAGCTGTAGGTCGGGTGCAACCCGACAGCGCATGCGCAGGCACTCCCGGGCTGAAGCCCGGGCTACAACTCGGCGCGACCAGAAAGAAAGAGCCCGCCTTGTCGGCGGGCTCTTCTGGATCATTCCAACCCGAACGGGTCGTCGATCGAATGGCTGGGCTGGGTGAACCAGCGCGGGCCGTCTTCGGCCATGTAGAAGTGGTCTTCCAGGCGGATGCCGAATTCGTCGGGCACGCAGATCATCGGCTCGTTGGAGAAGCACATCCCCGGCTCCAGGGGCGTGGCGTCGCCGCGTACCAGGTAGGGACCTTCGTGGATGTCCAGGCCGATGCCGTGGCCGGTGCGGTGCGGCAGGCCGGGGAGTTGGTAGTCCGGGCCCAGGCCGTTGGCTTCCAGGGAGCGGCGTGCGGCGGCGTCCACCGATTCGCAGGGGGCGCCGAGGCGGGCGGCATCGAAGGCGTGCAGTTGCGCGGCCTTTTCGAAGTCCCAGAAGGTGCGCTGGCGTTGGCTCGGGGTGCCGAAGACGTAGCTGCGGGTAATGTCCGAGATGTAGCCGTGGAGCTTGCAGCCGGTGTCGACCAGCACCATGTCGCCTTCCTTGAGCACCTGCGGTTCGCGCACGCCGTGGGGGAAGGCGCTGGCGGGGCCGAACAGCACGATGCAGAAGTAGGAGCCGGGGGCGCCGACCTTGCGGTGGGCCTGGTGGATGAACTCCTCGACCTCGGTGGTGCTGATGCCGGCACGCAGGATGCTGGCGGCGGCCTTGTGCACTTCCAGGGTCATGTCCTTGGCCCGTTGCATCAGGGCGATCTCGGCGGCGGACTTGCGCTGGCGGCAGTGACCGGTCACCCGGGCGCCGTCGATGAAGTCGTAGGCGCTGCCTTCACGGCGGATGCCGTCGAACATGAAGAACGGCAGGCTCGGGCACAGCGCCACCCGGGCATCGGCGGCCAGGTTCAGGCCGGCGAGCATGTCCAGCAGCAGGCGATAGGGGTTCTCGTGTTCCTGCCAGGTGCGGATCGCTCCCGGGACCACCTGGAAGTCGCGCACCGTGCCTTCCTCGAAAGCCGGGGCGATGTATTCCAGCTCGCCGCTGGCCGGCAGCAGCGCACCCACCAGGCGTTCGCTCGGGTGCCATTGCACGCCGGTGAAGTAACGCAGGTTGCTGCCCGCGTTGAGGTACAGGACAGCGATGCCCTGCGCCTGCATCAAGGCCTGGGCGCGCTCGATCCGGGTCTGGTATTCGGCCAGCCCGATGGGGCGGCTCCCGGCGGTCATGTCACGCAATCCGGCGAGCGCCTGCTCCGGCGTACTTCCGCCTACACCCCTGGTCATCGCTGAAACCTCTTTGTCCGACAATTGCGGCGAAATTTAAGTGAGGCTTAAATAGAGGTCAAAACAAATTTTCAGTCCCACTTAAAAATCATCCGCCCCCTGCGGCGCTTTCACGCAGGCCCCGTGCCGTTATACTGGCCGCCTTCCAACAAGAGCCCTCGCCATGTCCGTAGATCGCATCGGAGAACGCTTGCGCCGTTACAGACGCGCCGCCAAGAAGACCCTGAACGAAGTCGCGAGCGAGTCCGGCCTCACCGCCAGTTTCCTCTCCCAGGCGGAGCGCAATCTCACCGGCGTGTCGATCTCGTCCCTGGCGAGCATCGCCAAATCCCTCAACGTTCCGCTCAACGTCCTGTTCGACCAGCCGCCCCAGCCGCAGCCCGATTCCCACCAGGGCGAGCGCGTGCGCTACACCATCGAGGGCCAGCCGCTGGCCTACGAGCGCCTGTCCACCTCGTTTCCCGGCAACCTGCTCAACGCGGTGAAGATGAACATGCCGGTGGGCTACCAGTCGGAGCTCATCGCCCACGAAGGCTCGGAGTTCGCCTATGTGCTTTCCGGGCAGATCATCTACACCATCGAGGGTAGGCAATATCCTCTTAGCGCTGGCGATTCGGTGCACTTCGATGCGGGCAAGGCCCATTGCCTGGCCAATGCCGGCAGCGAAATGGCCGAGGTCCTGACCATCACCACCATGCCGCTGTTCGACGACCACAGCGCTTCCTGAGCCCTTTCCACGGGGCTCCCGCAACGCCCATGCACAGGACTGTGACGCGCCAATGTTAGTCGCGCTTAATTTCTATTGACCGGAATTTCAGCATGACTTAATTTCGGCCTCGGCTGATTGCCGGGGATGGACCCATGGCAACGCCGCTTACCGCTGCAAAGGGCCGGCTCACCCGACCAGGGACCCGGAATGCAGCGGGGTGTACCGATGCATGTGCTCGGTCCAAAAGGCCGCCACGCACATGACGCCCTCAGAAAAAGAACAAATTGAGGTTTGCATGCGCAAGAACACCCCCATCCAGGCCCTGCTCGCCGCAGGCCTGCTTCTCGGTTCCCCATTCGTTTCCGCCGCCAGCAACCTGGTGTTCTGCTCCGAGGGCAGCCCAGCGGGCTTCGACCCCGGCCAGTACACCACCGGCACCGATTTCGACGCGGCTTCCGAAACCCTGTTCAACCGCCTGGTGCAGTTCGAACGAGGCAGCACCCAGGCCGTCCCCGCCCTCGCAGAGAAGTGGGACATCTCCCCGGACAACCTCAGCTACACCTTCCACCTGCGCCCCGGCGTGAAGTTCCACAGCACCGACTACTTCAAGCCCAGCCGCGAATTCAACGCCGACGATGTGCTCTTCACCTTCCAGCGCATGATCGACAAGGAACACCCGTTCCGTAAGGCGTACCCCAGCGAGTTCCCCTACTTCACCGACATGGGCCTGGACAAGAACATCGCCAAGGTCGAGAAGGTCGACGAGCACACCGTGCGCTTCACCCTCAACACCGTGGACGCCGCCTTCATCCAGAACCTGGCGATGCCTTTCGCCGTGGTGCATTCAGCCGAATACGCCGACCAGCTGCTCAAGGCCGGCAAGGCCGCCGAGCTGAACCAGAAGCCCATCGGTACCGGCCCCTTCGTGTTCAAGCGCTACCAGAAGGACGCGCAGATCCGCTTCGCCGGCAACAAGGACTACTGGCAGCCGGATGAGGTGAAGATCGACAACCTGATCTTCTCCATCAACACCGACGCCTCGGTCCGCGCGCAGAAGCTCAAGGCCGGCGAGTGCCAGATCACCCTCAACCCGCGCCCCGCCGACCTCGAGTCGCTGAAGCAGAACGCCAAGCTGCAGGTGCCGTCGAACCCCGGCTTCAACCTCGGCTACATCGCCTACAACGTCACCCACGCGCCCTTCGACAAGGTCGAGGTGCGTCGCGCGCTGGACATCGCGGTGAACAAGCCGGCGATCATCCAGGCCGTGTACCAGGGCGCCGGCCAGCTGGCGGTCAACGCCATGCCGCCGACCCAGTGGTCCTACGACGAGACCATCAAGGGCAGCGAGTACAACCCCGAGAAGGCCCGCGAGCTGCTCAAGGCCGCCGGCGTCAAGGAAGGCACCGAGATCACCCTCTGGGCCATGCCCGTGCAGCGTCCCTACAACCCCAACGCACGGCTGATGGCCGAGATGCTCCAGGCCGACTGGGCCAAGGTCGGCATCAAGGCGCGCATCGTCAGCTACGAGTGGGGCGAGTACATCAAGCGTGCCCACGCTGGCGAGCACGACGCCATGCTGATCGGCTGGACCGGCGACAACGGTGACCCGGACAACTGGCTCGGCACCCTCTATGGCTGCGACTCGATCAACGGCAACAACTTCTCCAAGTGGTGCGACAAGGACTACGACAAGCTGGTCAAGCAGGCCAAGAATGTCACCGACCAGGCCCAGCGCACCGAGCTGTACAAGCAGGCCCAGCAGCTGCTGCAACGTGAAGTGCCGATCACCCCGATCGCCCACTCCACCGTCTACCAGCCCATGAGCAAGAGCGTGCAGGGCTTCAAGATCAGCCCCTTCTCCACCAACTCCTTCTACGGCGTATCCAATGCGCCCTGACCGCACCTGACGAACCCGGCGGGCCCCACGCCCGCCGGCTTTCGCGGCCCGTTCCGGGCCACTCCGTGAACCCCATCTCCATCCGACGCCAGATCGGAGGAGGCCCCTTTCATACCTGCCCCAACGAGTTCGCAAGGATGCTGCGCTTGCGCGCGTCGGCACCGGCTTGCCCGGCGTCGGCGGCAGTCCGCATGAGCGTTCCTTGTTTCGATGAAGAAGCGATAACAAAAAAGGAGCACACGTGATGAAATCCACCCCCTTCCAACGAGCAACCCTGGGACTGGCGCTGATGGCTGCCAGCGCACACCTCTTCGCCGCCGAAGAGGAAAAGGTCCCGCCGGTGCCCGAGAACCCCAGCTACGCCGCCCAGGTGCAGAACATCCCGTCGGTGGAGAAACCGGTGAAGGGCCAGGCCGGCGCCACCGGCTTCCTCGAAGGCCAGAGCCTGAGCCTGAGCACCCGCAACTTCGCCGCCCGCGAGCAGATGAAGGACGGCTTCGGCTTCACCATCCCCAAGGATGACGGCCGGCAGCGTACCCACAGCCGCCGCGCCTGGGTGCAGGGCACCCAGCTGAAATACAGCTCCGGCTACACCGAAGGCACCATCGGCTTCGGCCTGGACGTGGCCGCCTTCAGCGCCATCAACCTCGAGCGCGGCAAGGGCCGCATCGGCGGTGGCGGCAACCGCACCCTGGCCGACAGCAACGGCCACGGCCAGGAGGAATGGTCCAAGCTCGGTGTCGCCAACGTGCGTCTGCGCGCCTCCAACACCGAGCTCAAGGCCGGCCGTTTCCTGGTGGACACCCCGGTGCTCAGCTACATCGACAACCGCGCCCTGCCCTCCAGCTTCACCGGCTACGCGGTGACCAGCGAAGAGTTCGACGGCCTCGCCCTGCAGGCCGGCAGCTTCCGCCGCGCCAGCCCGCGTACCGGCGCCGGCGACGAAGCCTTCACCACCGAATACGGCACCCGCGAGGTCACGGGCGAGCACATGCATTACCTCGGCGGCAACTACAAGCCGCTGGATAACCTCGAGGTCGCCGTCTACGCCGGCCGCTTCGAAGACGTCTGGGACCAGTACTACCTGAGCGTGGCCCACGACCTGGGCGACCGCGAGACCCTGTCCCTGCGCACCGCCTTCAACGGCTACCGCACCCGCGACACCGGCGACCGCAAGGCCGGCTACATCGACAACGACACCTTCAGCCTGGCCTTCACCCTGGCCCACCAGGCCCACGCGCTGACCCTCGCCTGGCAGCAGGTCGACGGCAACGAGTACTTCGACTACATCCACGAAACCGCCGCCATCTACCTGGCCAACTCCCTGCTCTCGGACTACAACAGCCCCAACGAGAAGTCCGCGCAGATCCGCTACGAGACCGACTGGAGCTACTTCGGCATCCCCGGTTTCTCCACCACCGCCTGGTACGCCAAGGGCTGGGACATCGACGGCACCCACTACGACGGTGACCGCAACGGTGCTTACGGCAACTACGCCGAGGTGCGCGCCATGGACGACGAGCGCCATCGTGAATACGGCCTGATGGCGGCCTACAAGGTGCAGAGCGGGACCATCAAGGACAGCACCTTCAAGGTCACCTACATGTCCCACAAGGCGAGCAAGCAGCAGATCGACGGCAGCGTGAACGAGCTGCGTATCGTCAGCACCTTCCCCTTCGACCTGCTCTGACATGGATGCGGCGCCGGCCCCGCGCCGGCGCCTGGAGGACCCGACATGAAGATGCGTTACCTGCCCCTGCTGGCCGCCCTCGCCGCCGCCAGCGCCCAGGCCCAGAACCTGGTGGTCTGCACCGAAGCCGCGCCCGAGGGCTTCGACATCGTGCAATACACCGGCGCGGTGACCGCCGACGCCACCGCCGAGACCGTATTCAGCCGCCTGCTCGGCTTCAAGCCCGGCACCACCGAGCTGATCCCCGGCCTGGCCACCAGCTGGGAAATCAGCGACGACGGCCTGGTCTACACCTTCCGCCTGCGCCCGGACGTGAAGTTCCACGCCACCGACTGGTTCACCCCCAGCCGGCCGTTCAACGCCGACGACGTGGTCTGGACCTTCCAGCGCGCCCTCGACCCCAAGCACCCCTGGCATGAATCGGCGCAGCGCGGCTACGCCTACTTCGACGCCATGGGCATGCGCGAGCTGATCAAGTCCGTGGAGAAGGTCGACGCGCTCACCGTGCGCTTCACCCTCACCCACCCGGAAGCACCCTTCCTCGCCGACATGGCCATGCCCTTCGCCTCCATCTACTCGGCCGAGTACGGCGACCAGCTGCTGGCGGCGGGCAAGACCAACCAGCTCAACCAGTTGCCCGTCGGCACCGGCCCCTTCGTCTTCAACCGCTACGCCAAGGACGCCCAGGTGCGCTACAAGGCCAACCCGGACTACTTCCGCGGCAAGCCCGAGATCGACAACCTGATCTTCGCCATCACCCTCGACCCCAACGTGCGCCTGCAGAAGGTGCGCGCCGGCGAGTGCCAGCTGGCGCTCTACCCGAAACCCGAGGATGTGGCCGGCATCCGCAACGACCCGCGCCTGGCGGTGGACGAGATCGACGCGCTGCTGACCACCTACGTGGCCATCAACACCGAGCACAAGCCGCTGGACGACGCCCGCGTGCGCCAGGCCATCAACCTCTCCATCGACAAACAGGCCCTGCTCGGCGCGGTGTTCGGCCCGGGCGCCGCCAGCGCCGCGGTCAACCCCTACCCGCCGACGCTGCTGGGCTACAACCACCAGATACAGGATTGGCCCCACGACCCGCAGAAGGCCCGCGCGCTGCTCGCCGAAGCCGGCGTGAAGGACCTGAAGATCACCCTCTTCATCCGCAACGGCACCTCGCCTACCATCCCCAACCCCGCGCTGGCGGCACAGATGATGCAAGCGGATCTGGCCAAGGCCGGCATCCAGATGACCATCCGCTCGCTGGAGTGGGGCGAGCTGCTCAAGCGCTCCAAGGGCGGCGAGCACGACATGGTGCTGCTGGGCTGGGCCGGCGACAACGGCGACCCGGACAACTTCCTCAGCCCCAACCTGTCGTGCGCGGCGGCCAAGTCGGGGGAAAACCAGGCGCGCTGGTGCGACCAGGACTTCGAAACACTGATGCAGAAGGCCCGCACCGTGAGCGAGCCGGCGGAGCGGGCGAAGCTCTATGAACAGGCCCTGGAGGTATTTCACAACCAGGCCCCATGGATTCCCCTGGCACACCCTAAGCTGTTCAATGTGCGCCGCAGCAATATCGACGGCTACGTGATCAGCCCATTGAGCAACAACAACTTCGCCACCACCCGGGTGAAGTAACGGCAGCGTCGCGGCGGTCCAACCCACAGCCGCGACGCTCCCAACAACAAGAACGGCGCCCGCCCACCGTCACAAGCGGAAGCGGGCGTGATACCTGAGGAGTCAACCACCGAGATGCTAAGTTTCATCGCCCGCCGACTGGGGCTTCTGATCCCCACCTTCTTCGGCATCACCCTGCTCACCTTCGCGCTGATCCGCCTGATCCCGGGCGACCCGGTCGAAGTGATGATGGGCGAACGCCGGGTCGACCCCGAAATGCATGCCCAGGCGATGACCCGCCTCGGCCTCGACAAACCCCTGCGCGAGCAGTACTTCGATTACATCGGCAAGCTCGCCAAGGGTGATTTGGGCGAGTCCCTGCGCACCCGCGAAAGCGTCTGGCACGAATTCCTCACACTGTTCCCCGCGACCCTGGAGCTGGCCCTGGCCGCCCTGCTGTTCGCCGGCACCCTGGGCCTGCTGGCCGGGGTGATCGCAGCGCTCAAGCGCGGCTCGCTGTTCGACCACGGGGTGATGGGCATCTCGCTGGCGGGCTATTCCATGCCGATCTTCTGGTGGGGCCTGCTGCTGATCATGTTCTTCTCCGTCTGGCTCGGCTGGACACCGGTCTCCGGGCGCATCGACCTGCTCTACGACATCGAGCCGGTCACCGGCTTCATGCTCATCGACACGCTGCTGTCAGACGAGGAAGGCGCCTTCCTCGACGCCCTGCGCCACCTGATCCTGCCGGCCATCGTGCTCGGCACCATCCCCCTGGCGGTGATCGCCCGCATGACCCGCTCGGCCATGCTCGAGGTGCTGCGCGAGGACTACGTGCGCACCGCCCGCGCCAAGGGCCTGTCGCCGGCTCGCGTGGTCTTCGTCCACGGCCTGCGCAACGCGCTGATCCCGGTGCTCACGGTGTTCGGCCTGCAGGTCGGCACGCTGCTGGCCGGTGCCGTGCTCACCGAAACCATCTTCTCCTGGCCGGGCATCGGCAAATGGCTGATCGAATCGATCGGCGCCCGCGATTACCCGGTGGTGCAGAACGGCATCCTGCTGATCGCCTGCCTGGTGATCCTGGTGAACTTCGTCGTGGATGTGCTCTACGGCTTCGCCAACCCACGCATTCGCCACCAGCGCTGAGGCCCCGTCATGACCATCGCTCAGAACACGGTCGAACCGGCCATCCTCTACCCCTCGCCGATGAAGGAATTCTGGCGGGCCTTCTCCCACAACAAGGGCGCCGTCGGCGGCCTCGCCTTCATGGTGATCATCGTGATCTGCGCGCTGTTCGCGCCCTGGATCGCGCCCTATGACCCCAGCGAGCAATTCCGCGACGCCCTGCTGACCCCGCCGGCCTGGCTCGAAGGCGGCCAGTGGCAGTTCGTGCTCGGCACCGACGAGCTGGGCCGCGACCTGCTCTCGCGGCTGATCCACGGCGCCCGCCTGTCGCTGCTCATCGGCCTCGCCTCGGTGGTGATGTCGCTGCTGCCCGGCATCCTCCTGGGCCTGATCGCCGGCTTCGCCCCGCTGCTGGGCATGCTGATCATGCGCCTGATGGACATCATGCTGGCCCTGCCCTCGCTGCTGCTGGCGGTGGCCATCGTCGCCATCCTCGGCCCAGGGCTGATCAACACCGTGATCGCCATCGCCATCGTCTCGCTGCCCTCCTACGTGCGCCTGACCCGCGCCGCGGTGATGGTCGAGCGCAACCGCGACTACGTCACCGCCTCGCGCCTCGCCGGTGCCGGCATCTTCCGCCTGATGTTCATCACCGTGCTGCCCAACTGCATGGCGCCGCTGATCGTCCAGGCGACCCTGAGCTTCTCCTCCGCCATCCTCGATGCCGCGGCCCTTGGCTTCCTCGGCCTCGGCGTGCAACCGCCGACCCCGGAATGGGGAACCATGCTGGCCTCCGCCCGCGACTACATCGAGCGCGCCTGGTGGGTGGTCTCGCTGCCCGGCCTGACCATCCTGCTCAGCGTGCTGGCGATCAACCTGATGGGCGACGGCCTGCGCGACGCGCTGGACCCGAAACTCAAGAATGCCGTCTGAGGAGCCCACCATGAGCCTTCTGGATATCAAGAACCTCGGCGTACGCTTCGGCGACGCCAATGCGGTACCGGTGGTCGACGGCCTCGACCTCTCCGTGAACAAGGGCGAGGTGCTGGCCATCGTCGGCGAGTCCGGCTCCGGCAAGTCGGTGACCATGATGGCGCTGATGGGCCTGATCGACGCCCCCGGCAAGGTCACCGCCGACAGCATGCAGTTCGACGGCACCGACATGCTGCGCCTCAAGGGCAAGCAGCGCCGCCACATCGTCGGCAAGGACCTGGCCATGGTCTTCCAGGACCCGATGACCGCCCTCAACCCCAGCTACACCGTGGGCTTCCAGATCGAGGAAGTGCTGCAGCAGCACCTCGGCCTCAAGGGCCGTGCCGCCCGCCAGCGCGCCCTGGAACTGCTGGAGCGGGTGGAGATACCCGGCGCCGCCAGCCGCCTCGACGCCTACCCGCACCAGCTCTCCGGGGGCATGAGCCAGCGCGTGGCCATCGCCATGGCCATCGCCGCCGAACCCAAGCTGCTGATCGCCGACGAACCCACCACCGCCCTCGACGTGACCATCCAGGCGCAGATCATGGACCTGCTGCTGGACCTGCAGCGCGACCACGACATGGCCCTGGTGCTGATCACCCACGACCTGGCGGTGGTCGCCGAAACCGCCGACCGCGTCTGCGTGATGTACGCCGGCCAGGCGGTGGAGATAGGCGAAGTACCGCGCCTGTTCGACGAACCCACCCACCCCTACACCGAAGCACTGCTCAAGGCGATTCCCGAGCACAGCCAGGGCCAGCGCCGCCTGGCCACCCTGCCCGGCATCGTCCCCGGCCGCTACGACCGGCCCCACGGCTGCCTGCTGTCGCCGCGCTGCCCCTACGCCCAGGCCAGCTGCCGCGAGCGTCGCCCCGGCCTGGACCCGCACGAACATGGCGCGGTGCGCTGCTTCTTCCCCCTGAATCTCGGCGAGGTGGCCTGATGACTGCCGTACTGACCGCCCGTGACCTGACCCGTCACTACGACATCTCCCGTGGCCTGTTCAAAGGCACGGCCACGGTGCGCGCCCTCAATGGCGTGTCCTTCGAACTGCAGGCCGGCAAGACCCTCGCCGTGGTCGGCGAATCCGGCTGCGGCAAGTCCACCCTGGCCCGCGCCCTGACCCTGATCGAGATCCCCAGCTCCGGCTCCCTGCAGATCGCCGGGCAGGAAGTCACCCGCGCCAACGGCCTGCAGCGCAAGCAGATGCGCCGCGACGTGCAGATGGTGTTCCAGAACCCCTATGCATCCCTCAACCCGCGGCAGAAGATCGGCGACCAGCTGGCCGAGCCGCTGCTGATCAACACCTCGCTGTCCCGCGCCGAGCGCCGCGAGCAGGTGCAGGCGATGATGCAGCAGGTGGGCCTGCGCCCCGAGCACTACCAGCGCTACCCGCACATGTTCTCCGGCGGCCAGCGCCAGCGCATCGCCCTGGCCCGCGCCATGATGCTCAACCCCAAGGTGCTGGTGGCGGACGAACCCACCTCGGCGCTGGACGTTTCCATCCAGGCCCAGGTGCTCAACCTGTTCATGGACCTGCAGGAGCGCTTCAACACCGGCTACGTGTTCATCTCCCACAATCTCTCGGTGGTGCAGCACGTGGCGGACGACGTGCTGGTGATGTACCTCGGCCGCCCGGCGGAGATCGGCCCGGCGGAGCTCATCTACGAGCGCCCGCTGCACCCCTACACCCGCGCGCTGCTCTCGGCCACGCCGACCATCCACCCGGACCCGGCCAAGCCGAAGATCAAGATCGTCGGCGAACTGCCCAACCCCCTCGACCCGCCCAGCGGCTGCGCCTTCCACAAGCGCTGCCCCTACGCCACCGAGCGCTGCCAGGTGGAAGTCCCCGAGCTGCGCGCGCTGGACGCCCGCCAGGTGGCCTGCCACCACGCCGAAACCATCGCCCCGTAACCCCGCCCCACGAACCCCATCGCTCGATGGGGTTCGCCGGCTCGTGGCGCCGCAACATGACCGCTCTGTGGGAACGAACGCATTAGCTGTGTCTACGTTAAGTGTTGCTAGAAGAATTGAGCCCAGCTGATTGCCGAGTTTTGTTGGCGCTTCTGGTTTCGCCCCCCCGGGCGAGTCCCTTTTCCAATCGTTGAAAAGGAACCAAAAAACTTGCCCCTGCATACGGGTCTGGCTTCGCCAGACTTCCCTCGCTCCATCATCGTTCCAGGGGCACGCCGCGAAGGGCCATCCCTGGCCCATCGAGGCTCTCGCGACATCCATGTCGCTCAACCCCTAAAACGACGATTGCTCTCGGCCTCCTGAAAGGGGCGCTGGCGGCTGCTCCAGCTTTCTTCGCTCGAATCCTCACATTGAGGTGCGCACCAACCCCGCACGCAGGTGGTGGCAGCTTTCGTAGGATGGCGTAGAGCGAAGCGAAACCCATGCGGCGGGGTGGCAGAAACCCTTGGGCACCCGCCGTGCTTGAGAGAAACCAACAGCTAACGCAGATAGAGCCAATTCATTCGCGATACCCGCAGGTCGGGTGAAACCCGACACATACGTCCCCTGTCACGCGGGTTTCACCCGCCCTACATGTCACGCAATAGCGCCAACCTCACCCCGAAGCCCACCAGCACACCGCCGAACAGCCATTGCTGGATGCGCTGGGCCAGCGGCCGTTGCCCCAACCAACGCCCGATGCCGGCACCGGCCAGCGCATAGCAGGCATCGAAGGCCAGGCCCACGCCCACCAGCACCGCCCCCAGCAGGGCGAACTGGGCGAACAGCGGCCCCGCCGCCGGGTCGACGAACTGCGGTAGCAGCACCGAACAGAACAGCAGCGCCTTGGGGTTGAGCAGGTTGGTCAACAGCCCGCGGCGGATCGCCGGCCACCAGGCACCGCCCAGGGCAACGCCATCCCCGCCGCTGCCGGCCACCAGTTGCGAGGCCGGCGTCTGCAGGATGCGCACGCCGATCCACAACAGGTAGGCCGCGCCGGCCAGGCGCACCAGGTCGAAGGTCCAGGGCGCGGTGCGGAACAGCACCGCCAGGCCCAGCCCCGCCAGCGCCACATGGCAGCCACGCGCCACCGCCAGCCCCAGGGTGGTGGCCAGCGCCAGGGCGCGCCCCTGCCGGGCGCCGGTCTGCAGCAGCAGAATCATGTCCGGCCCCGGTAGCAGGTAGGCCACTGCCAGGGCCATCAGGAATACGCCTATATCCGCCATCGCCCGTTCCTCCACAGGTCTTCCGGAGGAAAAATTCTATGCCCGGAGGCCGGGGCAGGTGCTTGCGTATTACGCCAACAAGAGGATGCTGTTTGGCACGAACAAGGAGATATCTCCGACAGGACCATCCATTTATGCCAAATCTAAAACTGGACGCCTTCGACCACAAGATACTCGCCGCTCTCCAGCGCGACGGCCGCCTGAGCAACGTGCAGCTGGCCGAGGAGATCGGCCTCTCCCCCTCGCCCTGCCTGCGCCGGGTGCGCCTGCTGGAGGAGGCGGGGGTGATACGCGGCTACCAGGCCGACCTGGACCGCTACGAAGTGGGCCTGGGGCTGACGGTGTTCGTCGGCATCAAGGTCGAGCGCCACAGCCCCGACCGCGCCGACGCCTTCCGCGAGGCGGTGGTGCTGCTGCCGGAAGTGATCTCGGTGCACCTGGTGTCCGGCGAGGCGGATTTCCTGCTGCAAGTGGTGGTGCCGGACCTGCGCGCCTACGAGCTCTTCCTCACCAACCACCTGATCAAGCTGCCCGGCGTCAGCGACATCCGCAGCAACTTCGCCATCCAGACGGTCAAGGCGCCGGGGCCGCTGCCCCTCAACCACCTGCCGAAATGACGCACGCGCACCCGGTACGTCACCCGTAGGTCGGGTGCAACCCGACGCCCTACGAACGGGCGCCGAAGAAGCGGCGGAACTCGCGCACCTCGGCCTGCACGATCGGGATATCCACAGCCTCGAAACGCAGTACCTGGTGCGCGGCGCACTGGGCCAGGCGGTCGCAATCCTGGGGGGGCAGCCAGCCGAGGATGGGGTAGCCGCCCATGGTCTGCTGGTCGGCCTGGAGGATGATCGGCTGGCCGTCCGGCGGGACCTGCACGGTGCCGCGCACCACGCCCAGGGACCATTGCCGCTGCGGTGCACGGATCGCCTCGCCCTGCAGGCGCGCGCCCATGCGATCCGATTGCGGGCTGAGCTGCCAGGGTCGCTCGAAGAAAGCCTGTAGTTGGTCAGCGGCGAACTGCCCGGCATCGCCGCCGAGCATCACCCGCAGCGGGCGCTCGGCGCGGTAGTCCGGCTGCCAGGGCCAGGGCACGCTGGCGCCCCGCTCGAAACGCCCTTCCCCGCCCGGCAACAGGTCGCCGTCGGCCAGCTTCGCCCCTTGGCCGTTCAGCCCGCCGAGGCCTTCACGCACCTGGCAGGCGACGCTGCCCAGCACCGGCTCGACGCGAAAGCCACCGGTGATGGCGAGATAGGCCCGCTGGCCGTTGCGGGCGAAGCCCAGCTTGAGGCGCTGCCCGTCGCGCAGCGCAAAGCGCGACCAGTTGGGCCGCGCCTCGCCATCCAGGGTGATGGGCAGGTCCGCGCCACAGAGCGCCACCCAGCCATCGCCCAGGCTTTCCAACTCGACACCGCCCAGGGCGATCTCGACCAGGCTGGCGCCCGGCGCATTGCCCAGCAGGCGATTGGCCCAGCAGGCGGCGTGGCGGTCCATGGGCCCGCACGGGGACACCCCCAGGTGCTGCCAGCCGGCACGTCCGCCGTCCTGCAGCAGGCTCAGGGGCCCGGCCTTGATCACCCGCAGGCCGTTCATGGCTCACCCCGTTCGCGGCGGTAGGTCCGTTCATCGATGGGTACGAAGCGCACGCGGTCCCCCAGCGCTAGCGGGCACGGCGGTTCACGCGCCGGGTCGAACAGCGCCGTCGGGCACAGGCCCAGCAGGTGCCAACCGCCCGGTGAGGCCTGTGGATAAATCGCCGTCTGCCGCTCGGCGATGGCCAGGCTGCCCGCCGGCACCCGCGTGCGCGGCGTGCCGCGCCGCGGCAGGGCGAGGCGTGCATCCAGCTCGCCCAGGTAGGCGAACCCCGGCGCGAAGCCGATGGCGCCGACACGGTATTCCACCCCGGCGTGCAGCTCGATCACTTGCCCGGTACTGAGCCCACAGGCATCGGCCACCGTGGCCAGGTCCTCGCCGCCGTACCAGACGGGCAGCTCATGCAAGCGCCCGGCCTGCTCGACCGTAGCCGCCCGCTGCCACTGCTCCAGCAACGGCGCCAGCTCGGCGGCCAGCCGAAGGTGGTCGGTGTGCAGCAGGTCGTAGTGCAGCAGGAGGGTGGTCCAGCCCGGCACCAGCTCGCGGAGCCGGTGGCCGAAGTGCTGATGCAGGGTGGCGGCAAGCTGGGCGATGCGTTGCGGCAGGCGGCTGTCCGGCTCATCCGCCAGCACCAGCAGCAACGCCTCGGCGCCGACCGGTTCGATACGGATCACGAGGCGTCCAGGTAGGCTCGCAGCCGGCGTAGCACCGCCAGGGATTGCGGGTTGTCGCCGTGCACGCAGAGGCTGTCGGCCACCAGTTGCAGCGGCTTGCCGTCGATATCGGCGAAGGGCTCGCCCCGGGCGATGGCCACGGCCTGCCCGATGATGCGCTCCGGCTCGTGGTGCACCGCGTCCTCCAGCCGGCGCGGCGCCAGCTGGCCGTCGGCCAGGTAGGCACGGTCGGCGAAGGCCTCGAACATCAGCGGCACATCCGCCTCGTCTGCCAGGCGTATTTCACGGCGGTTGTCGGCCAGGGCGAGGACCATCAGCGGCAGGCCCTGGCGGTAACTGGCACAGGCGTCCAGCACCGCTTCCAGCAGGGCATCGTTGCGCACCAGCTCGTTGTACAGCGCGCCATGGGGTTTGACGTAGGCCACCTGGGTACCGGCGGCCCGGCAGAAGGCGTCCAGCGCGCCGATCTGGTAGAGCACCAGGGCGCGGACCTCTTCCATCGACAGGGCCATCTGCCGGCGGCCGAAGCCGATCAGGTCCGGGTAGGCCGGGTGCGCGCCAATGCTCACGCCGTGCTGCACCGCCAGGTCGACGGTGCGTTGCATGGTCATGGGATCGGAGGCGTGGAAGCCGCAGGCCAGGTTGGCCTGGTCCACCAGCGGCATGGCGTGTTCGTCGTCGCCCATGGTCCAGACGCCGAAGCTCTCGCCCATGTCGCAGTTCAGCAGGATTCGATTTTTCATCGCCTGATTATGGCGACAGCGGGCGGGCTGTGCGAGATGGGGTTATCCACAGGTGGATCGGCGCCCGTAGCCCGGGCTTCAGCCCGGGAAGAACACCCGGGTCCGAAGCACAGCCCATGAACCGATCAATACACGTCGCGGCGGTAGCGGCCTTCGGCGGCGAGGGCATCCAGGGCCTCGTCGCCCAGCAGTTCGCGGAGCACACGGTCGACGCCGTCGGCCATGCCCTGCAGGCTGCCGCAGATGTAGAACACCGCACCCGCCTCGACCCAGGCGCGCACTTCGGCGCCGGCTTCGCGCAGGCGGTCCTGCACGTAGACCTTGTGCGCCTGGTCGCGGGAGAAGGCCAGGTCCAGCCGCTCCAGCTCACCACTGGCCAGCCAGCCTTCGATCTCGTCGCGGCAGTAGTAGTCGTGGGCCTGGTTGCGCTCGCCGAACAGCAGCCAGTTGCGGCCGTTGCCGGCGGTGACGTTGGCCTTGAGCAGCGCACGCAGGCCGGCGATACCGGTGCCGTTGCCGATGAAGATGGCCGGGCGCTCACCCTCCAGGCGGTGGAAGCGGGCATTGCGACGCAGGCGCAGCGGCAGGCTGGCGCCCACCGGCAGCGTGTGGGTGAGCCAGCCGGAGGCGATGCCCAGGGTGCCGTCGGCGTGCTGTTCCTGGCGCACGATCAGTTCCAAGGCGCCGTCGCTTTCCAGGGAAGCGATGGAGTACTGGCGCACCGAAAGCACGATCAGCGCATCCAGCAGCGCCTGCGGGTGCAGGCCTACAAGGTGCTCGAAGGAGTCCGGCAGCAGGCGTACGCCCAGGGCCTGGCGCAGGGGTTGGGCGATGCCATCCACCGTCACCTGGGCCTCGCCGTCGAGGCCATGGCGGTCGAGCCAACCCTGGATGCACGAGTCGGACTGGCGCGGGAGGATTTCCACCAGGTCGCCGGCCTGCCAGCTGATCTGGCTACCCGCCGGGGCGCCCAGGCGCAGCAGCCAGGTGGATTCGCCCTGGCTGCCGGGGTTGAGGTGTTCGCGGCCGGCCAGGGTCCAGGTTTCGAAAGGCTGCTCGGTCCATGCCGGCACCAGGCTGGAGCCGGACAGGCTGGCCAGTTGTTGCTGCCAGCTCTGCAGTGCGCCGGCGTCGCCGTTGTCCACTTCCACCGTGTCGAACAGGGTGTTGGCGCCCTGGCCCTGGAGCCAGGCCTGCAGGCGATGGGCGAAGCCACAGAAGTGCTGGTACTGGCGGTCGCCCAGGGCGAGCACGGCGAAGCGCAAGTCGACCAGTTGCGAGGCCTGGCCCAGCACCTTGCGCTCGAAGCCCCGGGCGGCGTCCGGGGCCTCGCCATCACCGAAGGTGCTGACCACGAACAGGGCGTTGCGCGCCTCGGCCAGTTGCCCGGCATCCAGTTCGCCCAGCTGCTGCACGCGCACCGGGTAGCCGGCGGCCTGGAGCTGGCCGGCGCTCTGCCAGGCGAGCTGCTCGGCGAAGCCGCTCTGGCTAGCGAAACCGATCAGCCAGGGCTCGCCGTCACCCCCATTGCCGAGGCCGCCACGAGCGGCCTTGATCGCGCGCTTCTTGCGCCGGCGGTCGAGATAGAGCAGCCAGCCGGTGATGAAGAACAGGGGCATGGCGAGGCTCGCCAGCATCATCAGGATGCGCCCGGGCAGGCCGAAGTATTCGCCCACGTGCAGGGCATAGATGCTGGTGAGCAGCTGCGCCTTGAAGCTCTTCTCGGCGTAGCGCTCGACGCGGGCGACCTTGCCGGTGGCCGGGTCGAGGGTGATCTGGTTGGTGGCACGGGGATGGCTGGAATCCCCCAGGAGGTAGAACACCGTGGCCGGTTGGCCACCCACCGGGGGCAGGCGCAGGTTGTAGGCGGTCATGCCGGGGCCGGCGGCCTCGCGGATGCTGGCCCAGACGGCGTCGTAGTCCACCACCAGCGGCGGGCCAGACGGCGCTTGCTGCATGCCCGGGCGTCCCCCTTCGCGGCGCTCGCCACGGCCTTCGCCACGGCGCTCGCCGGGCTTGCCCTGCTGCTGTTCGACGGGTGGCGCATCGGCCAGCAGGCGCTGCAGGCCGGCGCGGTACCACTCATAGGACCAGAACAGGCCGGTCAGTGCAGCCAGGAGGTAGAGCGCCAGGCACCAGGTGCCGGCCACCGCGTGCAGGTCCCAGTTGAAGCTGCGGCCCTTGCGCGCCCAATCCAGGGTCAGCCAGGCACGCCAGCTGCCAGCCTGGCGCGGCCAGCGTAGATAAAGGCCGGAGAGGCAGAAGAAGATCAGTGCCAGGGTGCTGGCGGCGGTGATCTGCTTACCGGTCTCGCCCATGGCGAGGAAGCGGTGCAGTTGCAGCATCAGGCCGAAGAAGGGCTGGCCGATAGGCTCACCGAGCAGCTCACCGGTGTAGGGGTCGAACCAGCGCATGGGGCCGCGGCGCTCGCCGGGCGGCGGCATGAAGAACACCCGCGCCGGCCCGCCGGACTGGGTTTCCACCCAGAGCCCGGTAACCTGCTTGCCCTCGGCGGCTTCGATCTTGCGCACCAGTTCGGCGGGCGGCAGCACACCGCTGTCATTCACCTCGATACGCAGGGTGTCGGCGTTGAGCCAGTCGAGGATTTCGTCCTGGAAGCTGTAGGCGGCACCGGTGACGCCCATGAGGGACAACACCAGGCCGGCACTGATGCCGAGGAACCAGTGCAGCTGGAAAAGGACTTTCTTGAACACGGTGACCCCTTGTTGGAAGCAGGCAGCGCCCCGTCAGCCGGAGTGACGGGGGCCATGGATACTCAGATGGGATGCGATTCTATTTGAGAATAAATTTCACCAACAGTGCGAGCTGCGCCTTTTACTTTCTATTTACTTTATCTCGCCGCCCTGGAAGCCCCGCCCTCAGCGGTCGCCAGGGGCATGCACGAGAAGCTCGCGGTGGATATCCGCCAGGGTGCGGCACCCCGTCAGCGCCATGGTCACTTCCAGTTCGGTGCGCAGCAGGTGCAGCACATGGGCGACGCCCGCCGCCCCGGCGACCGCCAGGCCATGGATATAGGGCCGGCCGATCATCACCGCGCTGGCACCCAGCGCCAGTGCCTTGAACACATCGGTGCCGCGCCGGATGCCGCCATCCAGCAGCACCGGCACCCGCCCCTGCACCGCCTGGGCCACGGCCGGGAGCATGTCCAGCGCCGCCGGCATGCCATCCAGGGTGCGGCCGCCGTGGTTGGAGACGACGATGCCGGCCACGCCCTGCTCCACCGCCCGCGCCGCGTCCCGGGGGTTCATCACGCCCTTGAGCAGCACCGGCAGGCGCGTATGGGCCTGCAGCCAGGTGAGGTCGCTCCAGGTCACCGCGTGTTCCAGCAGCGGGCTGCCGAACAGGGGGCTCTCGCCGGGGTGGGCGACGGCAGGCGGCAATGCCCACATGCCCTTGAGGTTGACCGCCTCGATGCCCTCGGGGAGCACGAAGCCTGCACGCTGCTCGCGGTTGCGCAGGCCGCTGACCGGCGCGTCCACCGTGACCACCAGCGCCCGGTAACCCGCCGCCTCGGCACGGCGCACCAGGGCCAGGGTGAAGTCGCGGTCCGGCTGGATGTAGAGCTGGAACCACAGTGGTGCCTGCGCCGCCTCGGCGATCGCTTCCAGGCTGATGCCGGCCTGGGTGCTGACCACCATCGCGGCCTTCATCGCCGACGCGCCGAGCACGCTGGCCAGTTCGCCATCCGGGTGTGCCAGCTGCTGGAAGGCCACCGGCGCCAGGAGGATCGGGTAGTCCAACTCCAGCCCGCACAGCTGCAGGCGCGTGTGGCCGCCGCTCAGGTCCTCCAGCACCCGGTTGAGCAGGCGCACGCGCTGGAAGGCCGCGCGGTTCTCGCCCAGGGTGAGTTCGTCCGCCGCGCCGCCGGCCATATAGGCCCAGGCCTGGGGCGTCATGCGCTCACGGGCGAAGGGTTCGTAGTCGGAAACGGCGGCGATGGTGGCGGGTATCTGTTGCAGCGGGGGCAGAGGCGTCATGGGGTCACCTGGGGAAGCGCGGCTGCACATGGTAAGGGCGGGATGCAGCGAGGCAACCGCGACAAGACGCCGCCATCCGCACGACGGCCCTTCCGCGACCACGCGCGGAAGGGCCAGGGGGCTAGAACGACAGGGTGGCGGAGAGCACCGCCGAGCGCGCATCGCCGTACTCGATGGCAGAGGAGCGCGCGCCCTGGCTGCCGGCACCGAGGGGTCGACCGACCTGTGCACGCACGCGCTCGACATAGTCCTTGTCGAACAGGTTGTTCAGGTTCAGCTGCAGGTCGAACCGCTCATTGACCCGGTAGCCGAGCATGGCGTTGTGCAGCCAGTAGGCGTCCAGCTTGGCGCGGTCGGCGGCCGTGACGTTGCGCTCGCTGACATGGCGGGCACCGTAACCGAGACGCCAACGGGCATCGAGGTCGTAGGTGGTCCACAGGTTGAAGGAGCGTGGCGGGGTGTTGGCCAGTGCCTGCCCCTTTTTGGCGAGACCTTCGAGGGTGTCGGCAGCCTTGCGGGTCTCGCTGTCGAGCAGGGTGTAGTTGGCGAACAGGCTCCAATCGCGGGTCAACCGTCCGCTGGCGCCAAGCTCCAGGCCCTGGACCCGCTGCTCGCCGGCCAGGGCCGTGGTGCCGTCGGCCATCTGCTCGCGGGCGTTGATCTTCTCCAGGCGGAACAGCGCGCCCTCCAGGGCCAGGCGCTGGTCCAGCAGCTCCCACTTGCTGCCCAACTCCCAGCTGCGGCTCTTCTCCGGGCCGAGCTTCTCGTTGGCGGCGTTGAGGCCGCCGCCGGTGGTGGCGAGGTTCTCCGCCGACGGGTTGAAGGAGTTGCCATAGGCCAGATACAGCCGGCCGTTGTCCGTCGGTTTGAACACCAGGCCGGCGCGGCTGCTGAGGCGCTCGTCGCTGCTGCGGGTGGTGGTACGCACCCAGTTGCCACGGTTGAGGCTCAGGTTGTCGGCATCGCCGTCGACCCAGTCGTAGCGCAGGCCCAGGCTGAGGTCCCAGCGCTCATCGAGGGCGAGGGTGTCGAACAGGTAGAGCGCGCGGTCGATCAGGCGGGTACGGATATGGGCGGACTCGCCACGGTGGGTGGGGCCGCTCCAGTAGCCGGGCGGCGCGGCCAGGTCGTAGCCGCTGTCGGGGAAGCTCAAGCCATGGTCGTAGGTGGTGCGGTGGTAGGTCTCGCGGGACAGTTCCACGCCGGCGATCAGGGTGTGGTCGATACCGAGGGTGGCGAATTCGCTGGTGAGGTTGGTCTGGTTTATCCACAGGCGGGCGTTGACGTCCCAGCCGTAGCCCTGGGGGCCGGCCGGCAGGTACTTGCCAGGCTCCAGCTGCGGCCCGGTGCCGCTGGCGTTGCGCCGACGGTCGAGGTTGACGTGGGCAGCGGAGATCACCGTGTCGCGGTGGATGTCGCTGTAGCGGCTGAGGTTCTGCAGGGCCAGGCTGTCGCTGAACTGGTGCTCCAGGCGCAGGGTGAGCGAGTCGGCGTCGATTTCCTCCTTCTCCAGGTTGCGCCAGCCGAAGTAGGCATCGCGGCTGACACCGGCCACACGCTTGCCATCGAAGGCCGGCACGCCGTAGTCGGGCAGGTTGTCGTCGGCCTGGTGGAAGTAGCTGAGGGTCAGGCGGGTGTCTTCGCCCAGGCCCAACGTCAGCGAGGGTGCCACGCCCCAGCGCTCGCGCTCGATCTGCTTGCGTTCCGCCACATCGTTCTCGTGGGCCATGAGGTTCAGGCGCAGGGCGCTGCCGCTGCCGACACCCTCCAGGGGCTGGTTGGTGTCGAGGGTGAGGCGCCGGTAGCGGTCCGTGCCGAGGCCGGCGCCAACCTGGGTGAAGGCCTTGCCACTGGGCTGCTTGGTGATCTGGTTGACGGTGCCACCGGTGGTGCCGATGCCGCCGAACACCGAACTCGGCCCCTTGATGACTTCCACCTGCTCGACGTTGAACAGGTCGGTGCGGTTGTTCTGGGCGCTGTCGCGCAGGCCGTCGATCTGCATGTTGGCGTTGGCCGAGAAGCCCCGGATGTTGATGCTGTCGCCCGAGCCACCGCCGCCCTCGCCGGCGTTGAAGGTGATGCCGGAGACGTTCGCGAGCACACTGCGCAGGCTGAGGGCCTGCTGGTCCCGGATCACTTCCTGCGGCACCACGGTGACCGTCTGCGGCGTATCCAGCAGGGCGGCACCGAACTTGGCCGAGGCCGAACGCTCGATGCGGTAGCCGTCGCGCTCACCATCGACGTTGACCTCATCCAATTGCACGGAACCGTCTGCGGTAGCCGGCAGGCTCTGCCCGGCCAGGCCGAGACCGATCGCGGCGGCCAGCAATGGGGCATGGGTGGGTTTGAAAGGTGCTTCCTGATGACTCATGAGAGGTCTCCTCCTTTAGGAGGGAGCGACTCTATTTGCTAGTGATTCTCGATAACAGGTAGTGAATGCAGCATGGGAAATGCCCAGCCGAGTAGCGGATATGGCCTACAGACGAATGCCTGGAACATGACCGCGCGCCCCCAGGGAGCACCGGATCGCAAATCCCGGGCATAAAAAAAGCCTGCCGCGAGGCAGGCTTCTTCGGTTGCGTGGCGCTTACAGGTAGAAGGCCTTCAGCGGCGGGAAGCCGTTGAATTCCACTGCGCTGTAGCTGGTGGTGTACGCACCGGTGGAGAGCCAGTAGAGGCGGTCGCCGCTGGCCAGGTTCAGGGGCAGGCCGTACTTGTAGTTCTCGTACATGATGTCGGCGCTGTCGCAAGTCGGGCCGGCGATGACCACTTCCTCCATCTCGCCTTTCTTCTCGGTCCAGATGGGGAACTTGATGGACTCGTCCATGGTTTCGATCAGGCCGGAGAACTTGCCCACGTCGGTGTAGACCCAACGCTCCACCGCGGTGCGGGACTTGCGCGCCACCAGCACCACTTCGCTGACCAGGATGCCGGCGTTGGCGATCAGCGAGCGGCCCGGCTCGAGGATGATTTCCGGCAGC
Source organism: Pseudomonas sp. PDM13 (assembly GCF_025685765.1). Classification (NCBI taxonomy): domain Bacteria; kingdom Pseudomonadati; phylum Pseudomonadota; class Gammaproteobacteria; order Pseudomonadales; family Pseudomonadaceae; genus Pseudomonas; species Pseudomonas sp. PDM13. The sequence continues at coordinate 229,840 of NZ_JAOTQU010000003.1, forward strand.
TCGTCGCCGAAGTCTTCCTTGAGGAAGCGGGTGATTTCCTCGGCGTAGGTTTCCAGGGCGTTGGTGCGCTGGATGTAGTTGGCCGGGAAGCCGCCGCCCATGTTGATCATCTTCAGGGTGATGCCGTCTTCTTCCTTGAGGCGCTCGAAGATCACCTTGACCTTGGCGATGGCGGCGTCCCAGACGTCGATGTCGCGCTGCTGGCTGCCCACGTGGAAGGACAGGCCGTAGGGCTCCAGGCCCAGCTGCTTGGCGAGGATCAGCAGGTCCAGCGCCATGTCGGGGTTGCAGCCGAACTTGCGCGACAGCGGCCAGTCGGCGGAGGTGGAACCCTCGGTGAGGATGCGCACGTAGATCTTCGAGCCCGGGGCGGCCTTGGCGATGTTGCGCAGGTCGGCTTCGGAGTCGGTGGCGAACAGACGCACGCCCTTCTCGTAGAAGTAGCGGATGTCCCGGGCTTTCTTGATGGTGTTGCCGTAGCTGATGCGCTCCGGGCCGACGCCGGTCTTCATCACCTTGTCCAGCTCGTAGATGGAGGCGATGTCGAAGTTGGAGCCCTTGTCACGCAGCAGCTCGGTGATTTCGGTCGCCGGGTTGGCCTTCACTGCGTAGTAGATCTTGGCGAAGGGGAAGCAGCCGACCAGTTGGTCGTAGGCGTCGGCGATGGTCTGCTTGTCGATCACCACGAAGGGGGTCTCGTGCTGATCGGCGAATGCCTTCATGCGTTGGAAAGTAGCGGGTGCGAAATAGTCTTCGACCTTGATCGACATGCGCGGGGACTCCAGATGGCTGAACGTTATAGGTAAGGTGGAGTGGTTCCATTACATAGATATGGAACCGCGAACGCCTGATCAGTTTCCCCACTTTGGTTCGCCTACTTCCCAAGGCATGTCGCCGAGGATCTACAACCTTGCGGTTGCCAACCTCTCGTCGTCAGTACTTGAGCCGGATGGATCGTTGCCAGCATGGGCGTTCGGGCGCGAACTTTAGGACCATGAGCCGTCGATGGCAATCAAAAAATGCCGCTTTCCCGCACGGCTTTGTCGCTTGCCCGGTTGACTGTTTCATATCTTCAACGAAGCGCTCTGGAATGCTGCACACATGCGGGTTTCAAGGGTGATTCAGGGGGCCGATCCGCTCTTAATTCCGGGGCGGTCCATCGGCCCCGGATCGCGCCCATTGGCCCATTGAAAGAGGCGCAACCAGACCCCGGAGCATTCAACAGCCGCTCACTTCGGACGTAGGGTGTGCTGCGCGCACCTGGAATTCGCAGGAAGCACCGAGCTGAGCCCCAGAGGCCGGTCCTTCGGCCCGGATCGCGAATGAATTCGCTCCTACAATTTCGCGCCCCAGCCGGCTGGACCGGCTTCGCTGCGGGTCAGATCCGCAGCGCGACGCCCAGGCGCAGCTCGCGGCCCGGGTCGTAGGCGCCGCGCACGCCTTCGTAGCCAGGGATGTGCTCGAAGTCTTCGTTGCTGGCCTGGTCCAGGTACTGCTTGTCGAAGAGGTTCTTCAGGGTCAGGTTGACGGTCAGGCGCTCCGGCAGGGCCTGCCATTCGGCGTAGAGGTCGTGCACGCCGTAGCCGAGCTTCTCCACGGTGCCGACACCGGTGTGCAGGGTGTCGATGGATTCCACGAAGCGGCCCTGCCAGCCCAGGGTCAGGCTGTCGCTGGCGCGGTAGTCGGCGAAGGGGGTCCAGGTGTCGCCGAAGCTGGCGCCCAGGCCGTTGTGCTCGTAGACGTTGAGGCGCTCGCCGTCGATGCGGGCGCTGTTGTGGTGGTAGCCCAGGCCGATGCTGACCTGCTGCCAGTGGTAGGCGGCCTGCAGCACCACGCCCTTGCTCTTCAACTCACCGACGTTCTCGTAGAGCGCGGGACGCGGCACGGAGTCGGCGATGGCGTCGTCGATACGGGTGACGTAGGCCTTGGCGTCCAGCTCCCAGCCCTGGTGGCGGTACTCGAAGCCGGCCTCGGTGGTGCGTGCCTTTTCCGGCTGCAGGTCGGCGGCGTTGCGGGCCGAATCCAGCTTGAACGCATCACGCACCTGCGCGCCGCGCATGGCCCGGGTGTGGCTGACGAACAACGCCAGCTCGGGGGTCAGTTCATAGCGCAGGCCGAGGTTGGGGCTGAGGCCGTCGTCGCGGAAACTCTGCCCGTCGCGGTCGTCCAGTTCGTAGCGGTCATAGCGCACGCCCGCACTCAGCAGCAGGCGCGAGGTGAGCTGGTAGGCGTCCTGCAGGAACAGGCCGGTGACGTTGCCGTCCTCGTGGTCCAGTTCGCGGTCGCCGGCCGGGCCGAGGGTGGAGCGGTCGTCACGGTAATCGACGCCGTAAGTCAGCTTGTGGGCGCCGAGGTGGCTGGTGTTGCGCAGGTCCAGGCCGGTGCTGCGGGTATTGCCGAAGTAGAGGCCGAAGCGGCCGTCCTGCTGCAGCTCGGTGTCGGTGTGGTAGGTGGTGGCTTCGAGGTCGATCAGTTCGTTGTCGGTGGGGCGCCAGGCGTAGTTCAGGGTCCAGGTCTCGCGCTCGCTCTGCATGGGGTAGAGGCGGTTGAAGCTGCTGGGGATCCACTGCGGGCGCTGGCTGCGCTCGCCTTCGTCGGTGCGCTGCTCGTAGGAGAGGCGCAGGGTCTGCTCGTCGGTGAGCTTGCCCACCAGCTTGGCGAAGCCGAGCTTCTGCCGTGCACCGGTGCCCGGCACGTCGTCGTTGTTGCCGTCCTCGTAGTCGTTCTGGTCCTGGTAGCTGGCCACGGCCAGGGCCGACCAGTCGGGGCTGAAGCGGCCGAACAGGCTGGTGCTGGCCTTGTAGCCCTCGCCGTTGCCGAAGTAGCCGCTCTTGATCAGGGCGCCGAAGTCCTCGCCCTCGCGCAGCAGGTCGTCCGGGTCCTTGGTGACGAAGCGGATGGCACCGCCCAGGGCGCCGGCGCCCGCGGTGGCGTCGCCGGTGCCGGCCTGGGTCTCCACGCGCTTGAGCAGCTCCGGCTCGACGCCGATGCGGCCGGTGTGGTGGAAGGTCTGCCCCGGCTGGTTGGCACCGTCGATGGTGATGTTCAGCTGGGTGTCTTCCAGGCCGCGCATGTAGAGCTTCTGGGCGATGCCCGGGCCGCCGCTGACGTTCACCTCGGGGCTGGCTTCGAAGACGTCTTCCAGGTCATTGGCCTGGAGCTTCTCGATCTGCTCGGCCTGGACCTGCTCGCCGCGCTTGATGCGCTCGGCATTGATTTCGCTGACCGCCAGCTCCAGCGGCTTGGTTTCCGCCTGGGCCGCGCCGGCCAGCAGGCCGCTGAAGGTCATGGCACCCAGCAGGGTCAGGGGACGGGGGCAACGGAGCATGGCGGTTCCTCGGGGATAGATGAAAATACTTCGCATTTGCAAATTCTCATCCGACCGCCCGCGTCGGTGATATCACTTTTACAACTGTTACGCGTCCACCGGCCGGGGCAGCAGCAGCTCCATGGACAGGCCACCCGGGACACGGTTGCGCGCGCGGATGCAGCCGCCGGTGGCCTTTACCTGGCGCTGCGCCAGGGCCAGGCCGAGGCCGAAGCCCTTGCGCTCCCCCGGGGCGCGGAAGAACGGTAGGAAGATGCGTTCCAGCCATTCCTCGGGAACCCCGGGCCCTTCGTCCGCCACCTCCAGGCGGTAGTGCGCGCCCTGCACCGCCAGGCCGACCTGCACCCGGCCGCCGGGTGGCGTGTGGTCCAGGGCGTTGCGCACCACGTTCTCGATGGCCTGGCCCAGGGCGCGATGGTTGCTGGCCGCCAGGGGCGCTTCCCCCGGCAGCTCGGTGTCGATATGGCGATCGGGGTACTCGAAACGGGCATCGTCGAGGATGCTGTCGAGCAGCTCGGTGAGGTCCAGGGCTTCATCGCGCAGCTGCGGCCGCTCGTTCTCCAGCCAGCTGAGGGTGAGGGCGTCCTCCACCAGCCGGCGCATGTCCCCGCAGTCGTCGCGGATGCGCGCCAGCAGCGGGCCGCGACCGCCCTCCTGCTCGGCCAGGCTGACCGCCATCTCGATGCGCGTCAGCGGCGTACGCAGCTCGTGGGACATGTCCGCCAGGCGCTGGCGCTGGTCGATGATCAACTGGCCGGTGCGCTCGGCCATGGCGTCGAAGGTATCGGCGAGGCGGGCCAGCTCGTCGTTGCGCGAGCCCAGCAACGAGCGCACCCGCACATCGAAGCGGCCCTCGCTGAATTGCCGGGTGGCCTGCTCCAGACGCCGCAGGGGCTGCATCAGGTGGCGGTAGAGCGCGAGGCTGACGATGGACAGCAGCACCAGCGGCACCACCAGCTCCAGCAGCAGGCGCGCGTAGTGCCAGTAGAGGCCGGGGCGCATGCGCTGGGGCAGGACGATCAGCAGGTGGCTGCGCCCGTCGGCGAAGGGCAGGTCCATGATGGGGTTTTCCGGGAAGTACAGGTGGATCTTCCAGGAGACGTCGCGGCCCAGGGTAAAGGTGTCGACGAAGCGCCGCGACAGCTCGCTGCCCGCCAGGGCGCGCACCTCGGAATCCACCACCGCTGCCCAGGTCTGCTCGCGCTGCTGCAGGTCCGCCACCCAGCGGCCCAGGGCTGCCTCGTCGCCGGCACGGTACAGCGCCTCGGCCTGGGCGCCGTAGTCGCGCAAGGTGCGCTGATGCTCGGGGGCGATGAAGCTCATGCTCTCCTCGGTCTGCCAGGCCAGCCGGGCGATGCCCCAGACCAGCGCGACCCCGCCCACCGCCAGGAGGAGGGCGAGCTTCCAGAACAACGGCCGATTCATGGGAAGACGTAGCCCCGCCCGTGCAGGGTCTGCAGGCGGTCGGCGCCCAGCCCGGCCTCCACCAGGCGCCGGCGGATGCGGCTGACGTGCATGTCCAGGCTGCGGTCGTAGCTGCTGTAATCGCGCTCGAGCACGCTGCGGTAGAGGTAGGGCTTGCTCAGGGCCTCACCCCGGTTGACCGCCAGCAGCCAGAGCAGGCGGAACTGGATGGGGGTGAGTGCCAGGTCGCGCTCGCCGACCCGCGCCGCCAGGGCGTGGCGGTCCAGGTGCAGGCCGTCCAGCTGCAGGGATTGCGGCTGCTGGGCGCGGCCACCGTCCTGGGGGCGGGAGCGGCGCAGCACGGCGTCGATGCGCAGTTGCAGCTCGGTGAGGTTGAAGGGTTTGGCCAGGTAGTCGTCGGCGCCATGGCGCAGCCCGCGGATGCGCTCTTCCTCGGCACCGCAGGCGGTGAGCATGATCACCGGCGTCTGCTGTTGCTCGCGCAGCCGGCGCAGCACGGAGAAGCCGCTGGTATCCGGCAGCATCACGTCCAGCAGCACCAGGTCCGGCTGTTCGGCCAGGGCCAGCTCCAGCCCTTCCTCGCCGCGCAGGCAGGCGTGGGTGGCGTAACCCTGGCCGCGCAGCAGCTCGGTGAGCTGGCGGCTGAGGGTGAGATCGTCTTCGATGATGAGAATGCGGCCCAGGCTGGCGTTCATGCCATCCGCTCCTTGGGGGACAAAGAAGCGAAAGATAATAATTCTCATCTATCCAGGTAAAGCCCTGCGCGCCCGGTGGCGCTGATCGGCGCGGCGTTTCCCGCTATAATTCCGCGCTTTTCGGGCCGCACATGGCCCGCAACCGTTTCCAGCCAGGCACATATACATGACCATCCAGGCCGCCGAAGTCGCCAAACGCCGCACCTTCGCCATCATTTCCCACCCTGACGCCGGTAAGACCACCATCACCGAGAAGCTGCTGCTGATGGGCAAGGCGATCGAGGTCGCCGGTACGGTGAAGTCGCGCAAGTCCGACCGCCACGCCACCTCCGACTGGATGGAAATGGAGAAGCAGCGCGGCATCTCCATCACCACCTCGGTGATGCAGTTCCCCTACCGCGAGCACATCATCAACCTGCTCGACACCCCCGGCCACGAAGACTTCTCCGAAGACACCTACCGCACCCTCACCGCGGTGGACTCGGCGCTGATGGTCCTCGACGGCGGTAAAGGCGTAGAGCCGCGCACCATCGCGCTGATGGACGTGTGCCGCCTGCGCGACACGCCCATCGTCAGCTTCATCAACAAGCTCGACCGCGATATCCGCGACCCCATCGAGTTGCTCGACGAGATCGAGGCGGTGCTGAAGATCAAGGCCGCGCCCATCACCTGGCCCATCGGCTGCTACAAGGACTTCAAGGGCGTCTACCACCTGGCCGACGATTACATCATCGTCTACACCCCGGGCCACGGCCACGAGCGCACTGCGGTGAAGATCATCGAGAAGCTGGACTCCGACGAGGCCCGTGCCCACCTGGGCGACGAGTACGACCGTTTCGTCGATCAGCTGGAGCTGGTCCAGGGTGCCTGCCATCCCTTCGACCAGGACGAGTTCATCAGCGGCCAGCTGACCCCGGTGTTCTTCGGCACCGCGCTGGGCAACTTCGGTGTCGATCACGTGCTCGACGCCGTGGTCGACTGGGCGCCCAAGCCGCTGCCCCGCGCAGCCAACGAGCGCAGCGTGGAGCCGCAGGAAGAGAAATTCAGCGGCTTCGTGTTCAAGATCCAGGCGAACATGGACCCCAAGCACCGCGACCGTATTGCCTTCATGCGCATCTGCTCGGGCAAGTACAGCCAAGGCATGAAGATGCGCCACGTGCGCCTGGGCAAGGACGTGCGCGTCGGCGACGCCCTGACCTTCTTCTCCAGTGAGCGCGAGCAGCTCGAGGAAGCCTTCGCCGGCGACATCATCGGCCTGCATAACCACGGCACCATCCAGATCGGCGACACCTTCACCGAAGGCGAGGCCCTGGGCTTCACCGGCATCCCCCACTTCGCACCCGAGCTGTTCCGCCGCGTGCGCCTGAAGGACCCGCTGAAATCCAAGCAGCTGCGCCAGGGCCTGCAGGAACTGGCCGAGGAAGGCGCCACCCAGGTGTTCTTCCCCGAGCGCAACAACGACATCATCCTCGGCGCGGTCGGCGTGCTGCAGTTCGACGTCGTCGCCAGCCGCCTGAAGGAGGAATACAAGGTCGAGTGCGCCTATGAGCAGATCAACGTCTGGTCGGCCCGCTGGATCGAATGCAAGGACGAGAAGAAGCTCAAGGAGTTCAAGGACAAGGCCTTCGAGAACCTTTCCGTGGACGGCGGCGGCCACCTCACCTACCTGGCCCCGACCCGCGTCAACCTGGCCCTGATGGAAGAGCGCTGGCCGGACATCCAGTTCCGCGCCACCCGCGAACACCACTGATCGCACCGCATCGATCTGATGCACGACAGGGGCGCCGCTTCCCGGCGGCGCCTCTGGGCTAGGCTGACACCCATCCCCTGATGCGACCGCCGCCCCGATGCTGATCGACACCCACACCCACCTGGACTTCCCCGAGTTCGACGCCGACCGCGCCGAAGTGCTGGCCCGTGCCCGCGCGCTGGGGGTGCAGCGCCAGGTGCTGATGGGCGTGACCCGGGGCAACTGGCAGCGCATCTGGGAGCTGGCCACCACCGAGGGCGACCTCTACGCCGCCTTCGGCCTGCACCCCATCTACCTGGACGAGCACCAACCAACCCATCTGGACGAGCTGCGCGAGACGCTGCTGACCCATGCCGGGCACCCCAAGCTTTGCGCAGTGGGCGAGATCGGCCTGGACTATTACCTCGAAGCGCTCGACCGTGACGCCCAGCAGGCGCTGTTCGAGGCCCAGCTGGCCATCGCCGCCGATGCACAACTGCCGGTGCTGCTGCATGTGCGCAAGAGCCACGCGGCGGTGATCGCCACCCTCAAGCGCTTCCGCCTGCAGCGCGCCGGTATCGTCCACGCCTTCGCCGGCAGCTTCGAGGAAGCCCGCGAGTACCTGAAGCTGGGCTTCCGCCTCGGCCTCGGCGGCGCGCCCACCTGGCCCCAGGCCAACCGCCTGCGCAAGGTGGTGCCGCAACTGCCGCTGGACGCCATCGTGCTGGAGACCGATTCCCCGGACATGGCCCCCTCCATGCACCCGCACCAGCGCAACAGCCCCGAGTACCTGCCGGACATCTGCGCCAACCTCGCCGAGCTGCTGGGCATCACCCCCGATGAGCTCGCCGCCGCCAGCAGCCGCAATGCCTGCGAGCTGTTCGGCTGGCCGCCCCTCCCGGGCTGAAGCCCGGGCTACGAAGCTCCACAGGCCAGATGTAGGGTGGGCTTCAGCCCACCGGCGGCGCCTCCAATAAACGAAAAAGCCCGCCAATCGGCGGGCTTTTGCATGGCGCACTGGATCAGACGCGGAACGCGCCGATCAGCTGCTTGAGCTGCGCCACCTGGTCGGAGAGCTGGCGGCTGGCCTGCTCGGTCTGGCTGGCGCCTTCGGCGGTGCGCTCACCGGCGCTGTTGATCTCGACGATGTTCTGGTCGATGTCATGGGCCACGGCGGTCTGCTGTTCGGCAGCGGCAGCGATCTGCTGGTTCTGGTCGACGATCATGCCCACCGCACCAAGAATGTTCTCCAGTGCCTGCTGCACGCGGCCGGACTGGTTGACGGTGCCGTCGGCCATCTGGTGGCTGGTGTTCATCGCCTTGACCGCCGCACCGACGCCGCCCTGGAGGCGGACGATCATCTGCTCGATCTCTTCGGTGGACTGCTGGGTGCGTTTGGCCAGGGTGCGCACCTCGTCGGCCACCACGGCGAAGCCACGGCCCTGCTCACCGGCCCGTGCAGCTTCGATGGCGGCGTTGAGGGCCAGCAGGTTGGTCTGTTCGGCGATGCCCTTGATCACTTCCAGCACGCGGCTGATGGAGGCGCTGTCGGAGGCGAGCTGGTTGATCACGTTGACCGACTGCTCGATCTCCTGGGCCAGGCGCTCGATGCTGCCCAGCTGGGATTCCACCAGGGCGCGGCCGCTGACGGTTTCCTGGTTGACGCTCTGGGCGCTGTTCACCGCGGCGGCCGCACTGCGGGCAACTTCCTGGGCGGTGGCGGACATCTCGTTCATCGCCGTGGCCACCTGCTCGATCTGGCTGCGCTGGCCGGCGACGGCCTGGTTGCTCTCTTCGGACACGCTCTGCACGCGGCCGGCCTGGCGCTCGACCTCGGTGACGGTCTGGCCGACCAGTTCGATCAGGTCGTGGATCTTCGCCACGGTGCCGTTGAACACCTGGCCCAGTTCGCCGAGCTCGTCCTTGCTCTGGGCGCGGAAGTTGACGGTCATGTCGCCGGCGGCGACCTGGTCCATCACCCTGCCCAGGCTCTTGAGGGTGGTGCGGGTGGAAACGTAGAAGCCGCTGTAGAGGTAGACGATGGCGAGGAACACCACCAGCAGCGCGACGACCAGCAGCACGGTCTGGGCGCGCTTCTCGCCGAGGCGCTTCTCCAGTTCGCTCTTGAGCAGGCCGAGGGCGGCGTCGTTCAGTTGGTAGGTCTTGTCCATCTGCACGGTGACCTGGTCGTAGAACTGCGGCCAGGGCGTGTCGAGGGTGTCGGCCATGATCACCTGGTCCTCGAACAGCGTGGCGCTCTGCTTGAGGGTTTCACGGCTGGCGGTGGCCAGGTCGCCCAGCGCGGCCTGGGCGCGGGGGTTGCCGTTGAGCGCGTCCTGGACCTTGAGGCCGTACTCGGAACCGATCTTCTCCAGCTCCAGCAGCAGGTCGTCCAGCTTGGTGCTGGCGGCGGAGTTGAGGAACCCCTGGCCCAGGGAATAGGCGCCGATGGCGCGGCCCTTGCTGATGGCGGCGGTGACGGTCGGCGTAACGCCGGTGACCAGCTCGGCCACCTGGCGCACATCGCGCTGGCTGTCCTGGCTGAGGCCGGCCTGGCTGGCGACCAGCTTGATGAACACCTGGGCATTGCCCAGCTGCTTCTCGATCATGGCGCTCTTGCTCTGCAGGGAGGTTTCCGTCTCGGCGGCCTGCAGGCCCTTGAGCATCTCTTCGCGCTTGTTGTTGAACTCGGCGACCTGCTCCGGCTCGGAGGTGACGGGGGCGAGGTTCTCCAGCGCGCCCGTGAGGTCCTTCTCCAGCTTGCCGATGCGTGTGTCGAGGTCACCGGACTGGCCGGACTGGCCGATCAGCGAGTTGATCAGCACCAGGTCGTTGAGGTTTTCCAGGTTGCGGCGGATGCCCTGGCTGGTACCCAGCAGGTCGAGGCTTTCCAGCTCGGAGCGGGTACTGACGAACTGGTCGTAGGACTCGCGCACCAGGTAGAAGTTGGTGACCAGCATGGGCAGGAAGAACAACACGCTGATCAGACTGAATTTCATGCCAAAGCTGAGGCGATTCATCAGCGCGATGGCCGGATACAACACGGTCTTCACAAGACGTCTCCTGTTTCCTAATTATTCTTATGGGTCGCCTCGGGGGCGGCCAAGGATCGCATCTGGCAGTGCGGCCGTCCCAGATCGTCCGACCTGTGGGTGACAGATAAGGACTACCAATGCCGGATAATAATCGTGACGCATTTCACGAAAAAGCCGGCGAGGTTCAAGAACTGTGTACCTGATATCGGCGGAAGTTTCTGTAACTTAAGGTTAAGAAAGCACCGTGAGCAGGAGCGGAAAAGGTAGCGGCGGGCCGGCGGCATTGCACCGCCGGCCATCCGTCAGAACAGCAGGGTCCAGACCGCGAAGCCCGCGTACCAGAGCACGGCGGCGCGCACCAGCAGATGCCAGAGCGCGTCCAGGCTGGCCACGCCCGCCTCGCCGGCCGTGTCATCCGGCAGCTCACCGGCAGCACGCCCGGCGATGACCACGAAGCGCTCGGCAGCGATATCCCAGTTCAACAGCTCGTGCAGCAGCACGCGGCTGACCGCGACGAAGTTTCCCACCAGCGAAAAGCTTGCGGCCAGTACCCGTACCGGCAGCCAGTCGAAGGCGTGGCGCATCTGCGCGGCCCGCTCACGCAGGGCCGGCTCTTCGGCGTGGTCGGCGGCCAGCGCCAGGAGGCGATAGGCCAGGGCAGCCACCGGGCCGAGCAGGAAGTACCAGAAGATCACCGCGAAGAAGCTTTGATAGGCCTGCCACACGAGGTGGCCCTGGACCCGCAGCAGCAGGTCGTCGCCCTCCTCCACTTCCAGGCCGAGGTCACGCTCGGCGACGTGGTAGGCGCCCTGTACGTCGCCCCGGCGCCAGGCATCGCGGAAGGAGCCGAGGTCCGCCTGCACATCGCCACGCCCCAGGGCGTAGATCACCACCAACAGGTGCAGCGGCAGGGCCAGCCAGCCATAGGCCAGGGGCTGCAGGGCCATCAGCACCAACGTCAGGAGCACCAGCGGCAGCACCACCAGCAGACCCAGCACCGCCCAGGGGCGACCAGCCAGGCGCGGGTTGGCGGAGAGACGGACCAATTGGCGGAGCCAGGGCCCGTCCTGCTGGATGCGCTGGCGCAGGCTGGAGAACTTCTCCACCCACAGCACCAGCAGGAGAACCAGGAAACTCATGGGTGTACCTCCTTGTCGAGCAGGCTGGCGCGGAATCGCGCCCAATCGAATGCGGGGCCGGGATCGGTCTTGCGCCCGGGGGCGATGTCGCTGTGCCCCTGGATGCGCGCCGGGGTGATGCCGGGGTAGGCGCGCAGCAGGCCGCGAGCGAGCTGGCCGAGCACGGCGTACTGGACATCGGAATAGGCCTGGTCATCAGTGCCTTCCAGTTCGATGCCGAGGGAGAAGTCATTGCAGTTCTCACGGCCGTCGAAGAAGGACTTGCCGGCGTGCCAGGCGCGCTCCAGGCAGGAGACGAACTGGGTGACGGCACCGTCGCGCTCGATGAGGAAATGCGCCGAGACCTGCATGGCGGCGATATCGGCGAAATAGGGATGCTCGTCGGCATCCAGGCGGTTCTGGAAGAACTGCTGGACCTTGCCGGTGCCGAACTGCCCGGGCGGCAGGCTGATGTTGTGGATCACCAGCAGGGAGATTTCCCCCTCCGGGCGGGCATTGAAATTCGGCGAGGGGCAGTGGCGGGCGCCTTGGCACCAACCTGTTGAGGGGTCCGGCTGCATGAAGGGCTCCTTGGTTGGCGGACACTCTAGAGCAGGCCGCGCCCAGGGCCAAGGCCCGAAAACGACGACGCCCGGCAAGCCGGGCGTCGTGGAGGGAGCGATGACTCAGGCGCCCTTGAGGCGGCGCAGGTTGCCGATGACCGATTCCAGCGCACGGTCGAACAGCAGGGCATCGTCCAGCAGGCGGATGGCTTGGCGGCGGAACTCCACGGCCAGGCCCATGCGGGTCTTTTCCAGCACCTTCATGCCGGTGCGGTTGACGAAGATGTACTTGCCGGTGGGCTTGATGATCGCAGCCAGCTTGCAACGCACCTTGTGCTCTTCGTCTTCCTGGAACTCGACCCAGCTGCCGACGCGCAGGTTGTCGACGTGACCCAGCGCCTCGTCGTCATCCGGCAGGGCGGCATCGGGCTCGGGCGCACGGGTTTCGCCGGGGGCGAGCAGGACGATTTCCTCGACCACCTCGACCATCGTCGGCGCTTCGGCGGGCATGCCCACTTCCAGGTCGGCGGGCAGATCGAGCAGGGGCATTTCGACTTCCGCGGTCAGGCTCTCGCCCTCGCCTTCGGTGGCCGCCGGCACGCTGACCGGCTCCGGCTCGACGCGCTTGAAGCGCTGGAAGGCCTGCACGTGCAGGGTTTCCAGCTGACTGAAGAATTCACTGGTGGAGAAGGGATCGAAGGCAGCGCTGGTCAGCCCCTCGCGCAGGGCCTTGAGCAGCCCCGGTACCAGCTCCAACAGGCGCATACGCGCCTCGGGCGCTTCGTGGGATTCCACGCTCCAGATCAGGTCGTCCATGGTCGACAGGGTGGCCTGCCATTCCTCGGAGTCGACACCGTGCTTGAGGCAGGTCAGCAGCATGACCTTGCTCCAGGCTTCCTGCAGCAGGCGCACCACCACTTCGGGCAGGGTGCGGCCCAGCAGGCGCTCGTTCAGGGCCTGCTCGACCTGCTGGCGGGCCAGTTCGGCCTTGGCACGGCCCTCCTCGGCGTCGCGGGTGCGCTGCTCCAGCAGGTCGCTGCGGCGGCGCTCGTCGCCGGTGTAGGCGAGGAAGTCGGACAGCAGGTCGGAGAAGATGGTCGGGTCGTCGACGAAATCGTTCAGCAGGCGCAGCACTACCTGTTCGATGCGCTGGTAGAGGGCATCGCGCTGGACATCGTCCTGCTCGTTCCAGCCCATGGCCGCCGAGGCGATTTCGTTGAGCAGGCGACGCGCCGGGTGGCTGCCGCGGCTGAAGAAGGTCTTGTCCAGCACCGCGACCTTGAGCATCGGGATCTGCAGACGGCCGATCAGGGCCTTGAGCGAATCCGGCAGGGAGCGGTCGTCGAGGATGAACTCGAAGAGCATCGACACCAGGTTGATGACGTCGTCATCCACCTGGCCCACGACACGGGACTTGCCACTCTTGGCGCTGGCGCGGGTGAGCAGGTTGTCGAGCTGGAAGCGCAGGTCGACATCGCCGGCGTTCTGCACGGGCAGGTGCTGCTGCAGGTGCGAGAGCAGGCGCATCAGGTCGTTGCTGGTGATGGGCACCGCATCGGCGGGCATCTCGCGGCGCTGGCCGCCCATGCCCATTCCCACACCGCCGCCGGAGCCACGGACCTGGGACAGCAACTCCTGCAATGCGCCGAAGACTTCCTGCACGCCCTCGTCGGCGTAGGCGCCATCGCCCATTGCCTCGCCGCCTGCGGCAGCCTGAGCAGAGCGGGCGGCACCCGGGGTACGCCCCTGGGGACGACGGGCCGGCGGCGCGGACTTGAGTTCGGGAAGCACCCCGGCGGTGATCAGCGCCAGGTTGGATTCGGCGTAGAGCTGGTCGAGGTCGCTGAGAACGTATTTCTCGAACAGTTTGAAAATGATCAGCTTGACCTTGATCTCCACGCCCAGGCTGCGGCAGGCGTCGAGGAAGGCTTCGCACAGGGCGCGCGGGCCGAGCGGATTGCTCTTGTCCTCGATCTTCTTGGTGACCAGGGTATTGAGGCGGGTGGTCAGGTGGCCGAGGGCGACGCCGTCACGGCTCATCACCTTGGCGACCATGGCATCCAAGGCGACGGACTCTTCCAGCTCGTCGTTCTGCACCAGGCTCAGGCTTTCGAACGACACCGCATCCAGCACCGGCGCCTTGCCGATCTCGTACTGGTTGAGGTTGGCGAAGGTCTCGAACACTTTTTGCAGGAAGCCGCGCTCGATGCTCTTGCGCTTGAGGCGCAAGTCGCGCATCGCCTCGAAGAAGGCGTTCTGCTCGGCGTTGCTGGTCGCACGGTCGGCCATCTGGAAGAGGGTGTCGTCCGCGTTGTCGAACAGCGCCTGCAGCGCTTGCTTCAGCTGTTGTGCAGCCTTGTCGCGCACCTGAATAAGTGCCACGGGCAGCCTTCCTACCGGCGAAGTTGGCGATTGCTCGGAGGCGCCCTTGTTCAGGGGCACCACGTTCGCGTCGGTCTGCATAGCGAATCTCCCGCAACCAGCGTCCGATCTAGTGGGCTTCGCTGGCTGCACAGCTATAAACGGGGAGTTATCCCTAACGTCAAGCTTCTGGCGTCAAATAGAGAAAGTCAGAATCATTATAGGGATACTCTCGTCGCAACCAAGGGGAGATTTCCTACAGACATGAAATACGTCACAGATGTCCCAACCCTTTGTGGGCCGACCTCTGACAGACCGGCCCATCCCTTGAATATCTAGCAGAAAGCTCAAGACAGTTGCCACCGGCGCTGTACCAGCGGTCGCCTGCCTTTATAATCGCGCCATTCTGCACGGAGCCTCCCATGCCCAACCTGAAACTCGCCGACCTGAGCGCGGAAATCGAAGCCAACGTCCGCCGAGCCCTGACCGAAGACATCGGCAGCGGCGACATCACCGCCCAGCTCATCCCCGAAGAGCGCCTGGCACACGCCACCATCATCACCCGCGAGGCCGCCGTGATTGCTGGGACAGCGTGGGTCGACGCGGTGTTCCGCCGGCTCGACCCGCGCGTAGCGGTGCACTGGCAGGTAGCCGACGGCGACAAGGTGCAGCCCAACCAGCCGCTGTTCCACCTCGAAGGCCCCGCCCGCGCACTGCTCAGCGGCGAGCGCAGCGCGCTGAACTTCCTCCAATGCCTCTCCGGCGTCGCCACCCGCGTGGCCCACTATGTGGAGCTGGTGCAAGGCACCCAGGTGAAACTGCTCGACACCCGCAAGACCCTGCCCGGCCTGCGCCTGGCACAGAAATACGCGGTCACCTGCGGCGGCGGCCATAACCACCGCATCGGCCTGTACGACGCCTTCCTGATCAAGGAAAACCACATCGCCGCCTGCGGCGGCATCGCCGAAGCCATCGCCACCGCCCACCGCATCGCCCCCGGCAAGCCGGTGGAGATCGAAGTGGAAAGTCTCGACGAGCTGAACCAGGCCCTGGCCGCCGGCGCCGATATCGTCATGCTCGACGAACTCAGCCTCGACGACATGCGCACCGCCGTCACCCTCACCGCCGGCCGCGCCAAGCTCGAAGCCTCCGGCGGCATCAACGACACGACCCTGCGCACCATCGCCGAGACCGGCGTCGACTACATCTCCATCGGCACCCTGACCAAGGACGTCAGGGCCGTGGACCTGTCGATGCGCCTGAGCATCTGACCCTCTCCTTTATATAGCGCCCAACAAAAAGCCCCGCAGAAGCGGGGCTTTTCGTTTGAGCTGGTGCCGGAGACAGGAATCGAACCTGCGACCTTCGCGTTACGAGTGCGCTGCTCTACCTACTGAGCTACACCGGCGGCGGGCATAAGGTACTTACAAAGCGGAACCGACTCAAGTGCAGGGCAAACTAGTCGGGCATGCCGGACACGACATCCCCCAATTGAGGGTAAGTAGCGACCAGCCCCCTCATCACGCCAAGCCCCTCGCGATACTGAACATTGCCGTGGAGCAATTGGAGGATGCGCAGATGATCCTTGGCCTGCTCAGTCTTGCCATTCAGGCCAGACGCCAGCGCATAGCGATAAATACTCGAAGGATAAGGGTAGCGATAGGCAACCTTCCTCATCCATTCCAGTTCCTCGTCCGACATATCCGGGTGCGGGTACGTCCGAGCGAAACGCAGGTATTCCCTGAGCTGGGTCAGAATGAATACCTCGGGTGTGGCGATAGCGCCCTGAGACTGCGCCAATCGTGCGCTCTCGAAGCGTATCTGGCGATAGCTGTCCTCGATAGCCCGGTACTCATTCCATACCAGCCCCCAGATGATGCCTCCTACAGCTATCCCTCCCGCCAACAACCATTTCGGCATATGAAATGAAGAACGGGCCAGGCAATCTGCACTCACACCACCCAGGATAAGGCCAAGGGGAAGCAGGAAGAATCCGTAATCCAGTGGGTACTCCAGCATTCCATGGGTAATCAAGGCTCCGCATGCCAGCAGCCCCAAGACCCCCTCGATCCGACGGGCCCTGACTCCTAGCCAGGCAAGCCCACTCATCAACAAGGCTATTAGCACCGCACCCACTACCGGACCATTCCAGACCAGAATATCCAGAAGAACGTTATGGCTATGCTCCGTAGGCAGAGCCAGCGGATAAGCAAGCGTGACGCTGACCTGCGCCACACTCACCTGATTCCACCCGAATCCCGACAATGGCCCATTGATGACGGCATGGAAAAGCTGTGACCACATGCCCAGCCGCTCAAGTGCCGCCGCACGCTTCAAGGGGTCGATATCGGGAAGAAGAAGAAAATCAGAGATATAGGGCAGCCCAAAGACGAATACGATATAGAGGGCAACCCACATCATCAGGCGGCCAATCGTGAGCCGTCCAACGTAGCGGGACTTCCAAGCCCAGAATACGATAGCTGCAGCAGCAAACACCCAGGGAGTACGAGACTGCGTCAAAGCAATAGCGAAAAGGAGAAGAACCGAAACAAAAGCGGAAAAATACCGCCCAACGACCCGAGCTTCGAACAAGTACCATGCTGCAACCAACCCCAGCATCAACAGCAAAGCCAGGTTGTTAGGTTGCCCGAAATTGGCAAAAGGACGACCGCCTGGCTTCATATCGACAAACCAGATGCTTCCCGTGACCTCTAGCCATTGTCCCAGCGCAATAAGCCCCGAGAGGACCGCCCCCAACAAAAGACACCAGGCCCCATAAACGAAGAAGCGAGTTGAGTGGCCTTCACGGAAGCCAAGATTGAAGCCCACGATCAGGCTCCAGCCGAAACCAAGCAGATAAAAGAAGGTAATCCAGGCGTCTCCAGAGAAATAACCTCTTCCACCGAGCTGCAACAGTGGCAAGAAAGCAACCAAGGCAATCGGAAGAACGTACTTTGGGACTGCGACCGCATCGCGCCTGATCAACAGGAAGACAGATAACACTATAAGTGCAGCGAAGCTGGAAAAATCCTGGTAAGCCGTCAACCACGGCGAGTAATGGTTGGGCAATAACCATCCCATCAGCATGAGCAATATCGCCGCTGCTGCTGCCCAAGTAGCCGAACGACTAACCACCGTATTCCTCCATAAAAAACATAAAAAAATGCCCCGCCAAATGGCAGGGCATCTTTAGATCAAGCCCGAGTTAGCGGCAGCTAGCCGGCAGGTACTTGGCCTCGATACCAGTGGTACCACCGCCAGTGCACTTCCATGCACGAACGGGCTTCAGGCTAACAGAAGCGAAGTCGGCGGCAGCAGATGGGGTTTTCGCATCAGCATCGCTGTAGGGAGTCAGGGTCAGTACAACCTTGGTAGTGCCCAGTTGGCTAATATTCTGAGCAGTGATGTTGATCACGCCAGCAGTGGAGGTGTGGATCTCTTTCACGTATTGCGATACAGCAGAGCCGGTCTCGCCGCAACCAAAGGAATCGTTAACGCTAGGTGCAGAAGAAAGGCCAGTCTGCGAAGCTTCAGAGATAGCAGCACGGCAGGAGGAAGCAGCGAGCACCACTTCAGAAACCTTGGCGCGAGCGGTGTAGTCCTGGTAGGCCGGCAGAGCGACAGCGGCCAGAATACCGATGATCGCAACAACGATCATCAGTTCGATAAGGGTAAAGCCTTTTTGAGCCTTCATATGTTTCTCCAAGAATGTTCGAAGGTCGAGTGACCTGAAACCAGAGAAAGCATTTGCCGTGCCAACTCTGAAAAGGCACCAGATGCAGCATGCCAGTGCAACCACGACACAAGGCCACAGACTCTATCGGCAACTAACTGACAAAAAGCGTCATGCCTCAGGTTTCAATTTGGCAGGCCCCTCCATCTAGGCTATAAACCTTTCATTTTTACGAAGACTTCACCATGAGCGAATCGCCCACACTTTCAGGCTTGGCTCGGCAGTTGGTACACGCCAACCTGCTGGACGAAAAAGCCGCGCAAAGCGCATTTATCCAGGCCCAGCGCAACAAAATCTCCCTCGTTACCTACCTCGCTCAGAACAAGCTACTGAAGAGTCGCGACCTGGCCGAACTGGCTGCGGAGCAGTTCGGCATTGCCTTCATGGACTTGGCAAGCATCGACAAGGACTCTCAGCCGAAAGACCTTGTGGCAGAGAAGCTCCTGCGCCAACACCGCGCCCTGCCCCTCTGGCGACGTGGCAACAAGCTGTTCATTGCGGTCTCCGATCCAACGAACCACCAGGCGACTACTGACATACAGTTCAGCACCGGCCTGACCACCGAAGCGATACTCGTCGAAGACGACAAGCTCGGTGCCGCCCTCGACAAGTTCTTCGAAGGCGACGCTTCCGGCATGGAGGACCTGGCCGACGTCGACCTTGATGGCCTGGACGTTGAAGCCGTCGATGATGACAAGCAAAGCTCCGATGGCGGAACGGACGCCGACGACGCCCCCGTGGTGCGCTTCGTCAACAAGATGCTGCTGGATGCCATCAAGGGAGGCTCATCCGACCTCCATTTCGAACCTTATGAAAAAAGCTACCGGGTACGCCTGCGTACCGACGGCATCCTCCATGAGGTGGCCCGCCCGCCCATCCAGCTTGCCAGCCGAATTTCGGCCCGCCTGAAGGTCATGGCCGCACTCGACATCTCCGAGCGCCGCAAGCCCCAGGACGGCCGGATCAAGATGAAGATATCCAAGACCAAGTCCATCGACTTCCGCGTCAACTCGCTTCCCACCCTGTGGGGCGAGAAGATCGTCATGCGGATCCTGGATCCTTCGAGCGCCCAGATGGGTATTGATGCGTTGGGGTATGAAGAGCGCCAGAAGGAGCTTTACCTGAGCGCACTGAAGCAACCCCAGGGCATGATCCTGGTAACAGGGCCGACCGGTTCGGGCAAGACGGTGTCGCTCTATACCGGCCTGAACATCCTGAATACGGTCGATATCAACATCTCCACGGCGGAAGACCCGGTGGAAATCAACCTGGAGGGGATCAACCAGGTCAACGTCAATCCCAAGCAGGGCATGGATTTCGCCCAGGCGCTGCGGGCGTTCTTGCGTCAGGACCCTGATGTGATCATGGTCGGCGAGATCCGCGACCTGGAAACCGCCGAGATCGCCATCAAGGCCGCCCAGACCGGCCACATGGTGATGTCGACCCTACACACCAACAGTGCTGCCGAAACCCTTACCCGACTGCGCAACATGGGGGTGCCAGCGTTCAACATCGCCACCTCCGTCAACCTGATCATTGCCCAGCGCCTTGCTCGCAAGCTGTGCAACAGCTGCAAGAAAGAGGTGGAAGTCCCTCGCGATACGCTGCTGAAAGAAGGGTTCCCCGAGGACAAGATCGGCACGTTCAAGATCTTCGCCCCCACTGGCTGCGAAAACTGCAAGGGTGGCTACAAGGGCAGGGTCGGTATTTATGAAGTAGTTAAAAACACGTCCTCTCTGCAACGCATTATCATGGAGGAAGGCAACTCCATCGATATCGCCGCGCAGATGCGCAAAGATGGCTTCAACGATCTGCGCACCTCGGGCCTACTGAAGGCAATGCAAGGCGTCACCAGCCTCGAGGAAGTCAACCGCGTGACCAAGGACTAATCCATGGCGGAAAAAGCAGTAAAAACGAGTGTCTTCAAATGGGAAGGCACCGATAAGAAAGGAACCAAGGTCACCGGTGAGCTCAGCGGTATCAACCCCTCGCTGGTCAAAGCCCAGCTGCGCAAGCAAGGCATTAACCCGCTCAAAGTACGAAAGAAGGCAGTATCGCTCTTTGGCTCGGGAAAAAAGATCAAGCCCCTGGATATCGCACTTTTCACTCGCCAGATGGCCACCATGATGAAGTCCGGTGTTCCCCTCTTGCAGTCTTTCGACATCATTGGCGAGGGGTTCGACAACCAGAACATGCGCAAGCTGGTCGACGACGTCAAGCAGGATGTCGCAGCGGGTAATAGCTTCGCCGCCTCCCTGCGCAAGAGGCCTCTTTATTTCGATGACCTATACTGCAACTTGGTTGATTCGGGCGAACAATCAGGCGCACTTGAAACGCTGCTTGATCGAGTGGCCACCTATAAGGAAAAGACCGAGGCACTGAAATCCAAGATCAAGAAGGCGATGAACTACCCAATCGCTGTAGTGTTGGTCGCGGTTATAGTCTCTGCCATTCTGCTTATTAAAGTTGTTCCGCAGTTCCAGTCTGTTTTCGCAAACTTCGGTGCCGAGCTTCCTGCCTTTACTCTAATGGTCATAGGTCTATCCGAGGCCCTGCAAGAGTGGTGGTACATCGTAATTTTCGCCTTCATCGGGATCGTCATAGGATTCAAGCAGGCTCATCAACGCTCAGAAGGGTTTCGCAACTGGCTGGACAAGTTCGTCCTCAAGCTCCCCATTGTGGGCGACATCCTCTACAAAGCCGTAGTTGCACGTTTCGCCCGAACACTCGCCACCACATTCGCCGCAGGCGTTCCGCTGGTGGATGCCCTTGACTCAGTGGCTGGCGCTACTGGCAATATCGTATTCAAGAATGCCGTTGCCAGAATCAAGCAAGACGTCTCGTCCGGCATGCAGCTGAACTTCTCCATGCGTACCACCGGCGTATTCCCAAGCATGGCCATTCAGATGACTGCAATTGGTGAGGAGTCAGGCTCGCTGGACCTGATGCTGGACAAGGTCGCAACATATTATGAGCAGGAAGTAGACAACGCCGTAGACGGTCTTACGGCCCTGATGGAACCCATGATCATGGCGGTCCTCGGTGTCCTGGTGGGCGGTTTGATCATCGCCATGTACCTGCCCATCTTCCAACTCGGTTCCGTGGTCTGATACATGCCCCTCGTTGAATTTTTGGCCGGCAATTTGCCGGCCTTTGTTTTCTGCATCTTCCTCCTCGGCCTTCTCGTCGGCAGCTTCCTCAACGTCGTTATCTACCGCCTGCCGGTGATGA
The DNA here is from genome assembly GCF_025685765.1 of Pseudomonas sp. PDM13. NCBI lineage: Bacteria > Pseudomonadati > Pseudomonadota > Gammaproteobacteria > Pseudomonadales > Pseudomonadaceae > Pseudomonas > Pseudomonas sp. PDM13. The sequence goes on from NZ_JAOTQU010000003.1 coordinate 251,058, forward strand.
TGTTCCGTGACTGGAAGGCGCAGGCACGGGAGGCGCTGGAGCTGCCGGCAGAGCCCAAGGGCGATACCTTCAACCTGATCCTGCCGAACTCGCGTTGCCCTCATTGCAGCCACGAGATCAAGGCCTGGGAGAATATTCCCGTGGTCAGCTGGCTGGCCTTGGGTGGCAAGTGCTCGTCGTGCAAGGCGCCGATCAAGAAGCGCTACCCGCTGGTGGAGCTGACCTGCGGCCTGTTGTCGGCCTATGTGGCCTGGCATTTCGGCTTTACCTGGCAGGCCGGGGCGTTCCTGGTGCTGACCTGGGGCCTGCTGGCGATGAGCATGATCGACGTCGACCACCAGTTGCTGCCGGATTCCCTGGTACTGCCGCTGCTGTGGCTCGGCCTGATCCTCAACAACCAGGGCATGTTCGCCACGCCCGGCGATGCGCTCTGGGGCGCGGTGGCGGGCTATCTCAGCCTGTGGTCGGTGTATTGGGTGTTCAAGCTGGTGACCGGCAAGGAAGGCATGGGCTATGGCGACTTCAAGTTGCTGGCGATGCTCGGTGCCTGGGGCGGCTGGCAGGTGCTGCCGCTGACCATCCTGCTGTCGTCCCTGGTGGGCGCGATACTGGGGATCATCATCCTCAAGCTGCGCGACGCGGACAGCAGCACGCCCATCCCCTTCGGCCCCTACCTGGCGATTGCCGGCTGGATTGCATTGCTCTGGGGTGATCAAATAACCGGGACCTATCTCCACTTCGCCGGTTTCTGATGAACAAACCCTGGATCCTTGGCCTTACGGGCGGCATTGGCAGCGGCAAGAGCGCTGTCGCCACCCACTTCGGCAACCTCGGCGTGCACCTGGTGGACGCCGATCATGCGGCGCGCTGGGTGGTCGAGCCCGGCCGCCCTGCCCTCACGCAGATCACCGAGCACTTCGGCCGCGATGTACTGCAGGCCGACGGCCAGCTCGATCGTGCCACCTTGCGCCAACGCATCTTCGAGCACCCGGAAGAGCGCCGCTGGCTGGAAAACCTGCTGCACCCGCTGATAGGCGAAGAAATCGTCCGCGACCTGGCCAGCGCCCAGTCGCCCTACGCCATCCTTGTTTCGCCGCTGCTGATCGAATCCGGCCAGCACCGCATGACCCAGCGCGTGCTGGTGGTCGATGCTCCGGAAGCGGTGCAGATCCAGCGCACCATGGCCCGGGACAAGGTGTCCGAAGAGCAGGTCGGCGCCATCCTCAAGGCCCAGGCCAGCCGCGAAAAGCGTCTGGAAGCGGCGGATGACGTCCTGGTCAATGACCGTGACCTCGAATGGCTGCAGCGCGAAGTCGAGCGCCTGCACGCTTTCTACCTGACCCTGCGCGGAGGCCAAGCATGAGCCAGCCCATGACAGTCGAATGCCCCACCTGTGGCGCCCCCGTCGAGTGGGGCCCGCAGAGCCCCAGCCGGCCCTTCTGCAGCGAGCGCTGCAAACTGATCGACCTGGGGGCCTGGGCCGCCGAGGAACATGCGATCCCCGGCGACGTCCAGGAAGACGAACTCTTCACCAGCGACCTGCCTGAACGGGGCCACTGAGCCTCAGGGGCGCATGAAGGCGTAATCGCGGTCGTCATCGAGGTTGTCAGCCAGGAAGCACAGCTCCTGGGCCAGATCATCGATGGGCCGCACCGCCTTGCTGCGCTCCACCACCTCGCTGAGCAGCGCCCGCAACGCCAGCGCCTCGCTCATCCCCGCACCACTGGCCACGGCCAGCTCCCGGTCCAGCATCTCGCGCGCCCATTTGTGCATGGTCATCTCCCGCTCTTCGTCTGTGAAGGCGCCATGATCGGCGTGCGGAGGGCTGTGGATAATTGACCGGGATCAAGCCGCCAGGCGTCATGCTCGCGGTGAATTCCCGACCATCACTTCGGCTCGTCATCCTTCCAGGGCGCCTGCAGGTAGCGCGAGCGGTTGAAGGTCTCCAGCCAGTCCGGGTAGAACACCACCAGCGCCGTCACCGCGGTGCCGTTGATAAAGGCCTCGGGGAACATCACCAGCCAGAGGTAGCCGACGAAATCCTCCAGCCAGGGCGGCATCGGGAAGATGCCGTCCAGCCAGAGCACACCCAGCCCCACCAGCGTGCACAGCAGCGCCGCCAGCGCAGCGGGAAAGAAGCCGCAGCAGAAGATATAGACGAACAGGTTGCGCGGTTGATAGCGCTCCACCCAGAGGGCGCAGCACTCGGTCACCAGCACCGGCAGCAGCACCAACAGCGCGCCGTTGAGGCCCAGCGCGGCGAAGTCCTGGCGCCCCAGCGCCAGCAGGCCAAGCTGCGCCACCAGGCCGCCAAGCACCGCCAGCGGCCAATCCAGCAGCAGCGTCACCGCCGTCATGCCGATGAAGTGGTAGGAGACGCCCGAATCGAAATCCCGCCGCACCAGCCACAGCAGGAACAGCGCCAGCACGGTGCCGAACAGCAGGTGCTGCCGTCGCGTATCGCTGAACAGCTCGACCCAGGGCGCACGCCAGATCGCCCAGGCAATGACCGGCAGGTAGATCGCCCAGCCCAAGCCCAGGCTGGTGGTGGACAGCAGGTGGGAAGCGATCACTCCGCCGAAGACTCCAGAATGGCCTGCAAGGCATCGCTATCGATGAACTGCAACGACTCGACCACGACGCCCTGATCCAGACGCAACAGCAGCACGCTGCCAGGCTCTGCCGAATAGCGCGGCGTCACGCGGGACTCGCGGTCCAGCAGCACGCGGTAGCTGTAGTCACGCATCGCCGGCACCGCGAAGAGCGTGGAGATGATTGCCGGCATGCGGCTCACATCGGCGAGGAACACGGCCTTGCGCGCTTCCAGGTAGCCCTTCGGCTTGCCCTCCAGCGCCGCCTTCACCAACTTCGCGCCATCCATGTCACGAGCCACCAGCAACAGCTGCAGCCCATTATCGAGGGTGTAGGGCTGGTCGTACTGGTCCAGCAGGGTCCAGGGCGCGAGCCGCGTACCCGTCTCCACCGCCTGGGCCAGGCCCGCAAGCGTCATCAGCAACACCGCTATCACCGCTCTCATTCACTTTTCCCCAAGGTGGAAAACACGTCGATATCGTCCCGCTCGCCCCAAGCGTCCTGCGCCCGCCAGAAGGCCAGCGCCTGCGGTGCATCACGCAGGACGAAGACATGGGATTTGCCGATGCCCTGCTTCGCCAACCGCGCCAGCACCTCATCGAGCATCCGCCGGGCCAGCCCGCGCCCGCGAAAGGCCTCGTCGACCACCAGGTGCTGCAGGTAGCCGCGCCGGCCGTCGTGCCCGGCCATCAGGCAGCCAACCACCTCGCCCTCGGCTTCGACCAGCAGGCTCAGCCCCGGGTTTCGTGCGAGATAGGCGCAGAAGGGCGCGTACTCGTCCTCCGGGCGCAGACGGATGCCCGGCGTCCGGCTCCAGAGGGCCAGCAGTCGGGAGTGGTCGGCGGGCGTGGCGGGGCGCAATGGCATGGGCAGGTTCCAGGACAAGGCCCGGAGTTTATACCAAGGCCCGTTATAGGGCGCCGTGCCCGGATGCCGCGTCGGGCTACCACAGCCGGGCGCGACGAGGCTAAGCTCCGACCATGGACGAATCCGACTACCTGCGCCTGCTGACCCGTCAGGCGGAACAGGCCAACGACTTCCTCTCCAACGCACGCAAATGGGAGCGCGAGCGCTGGGTCTGCCAGCGCCTGCTGCAGGCCCTCAACGTGCCCCATCGGCTGGAAGACTTCAGCACCGGTGGCGAGCCGCCGGATGTGCAGTTCCGCGATGCCGCCTTCGAGGTGTTCTTCGTCCTCGATGAAGGCCGGCGACTCAATGATGAATGGCGCGCCGAACTGGAGCGCCGCCGCAGCGCCTTCTCCCTCGCCCAACTGGTGCGCCGCGAAGCCCGGCCCAAGCGCATCGCCACCGCCGAGCTGCAGGCCCGCCTGGCGCCGACGCTGCGCAAGAAGGCCCACAACTACACCGAGCGAGGCCTCGAGCTGAACGAGCTGGACCTGGTCGCCTTCGTCAACCTCAAGCGCTCGGTGCCCGACTTCAACAGCCCCTTCCCGCCGCCCACCGAATTCCTTCGCCAGGGCTGGCGCTCGCTGTCCATCGTCGGCTCCACCTACGCCCGCGTGCTCTTCGCCCACCCGGATGCCCCGGAATTTTTGCGCGCCAACCTGGGTCGAACGGTGATCTTCGACGCCGGTATCGGACTGTGACGCGGCAGTCGAATTATTCGCGCCGTCGATTGAGCCTTCTCGAAACACGCAGCTAGAATGAGCTCATTCCCCCGTCGAGGCTTACCATGAGCAGCCGCCTGACACCCGAAGACCAGCAGAAGGTCGACCAGTACCTGAATCTCCCCCAGCACCAGGTGGAACGCGAGCCGTTCAAGCCTTGGCGCCTGCTGATGATTCTGCTGGTGATGGTGGTCGGGCTCGGCATCCTCAGCCGCCTCCTCGCGCGCCTCGTGCTATGAGCAGCCTCCCCCGCTCGCCCGGCGCCAACCATAAGAATTCTTATAGCCTTGTGAGATGTTCCCATGACCCATCGTATCGTTATCGTCGGCGGCGGCGCCGGCGGGCTGGAGCTCGCCACCCGTCTGGGTAGAACCCTGGGCAAGAAAGGCCAGGCCAAGGTGATCCTGGCCGACGCCAACCTGACGCACATCTGGAAACCCCTGCTGCACGAAGTGGCCGCCGGCTCCTTGAACTCCACGGAGAACGAGCTGAACTACGTCGCCCAGGGCAAATGGAACCACTTCGAGTTCCAGCTCGGCCGCATGAGCGGGCTGGACCGCACGCGCAAGGCCATCCAGCTCGCCGCCACCCTCGACGAGGACGGCCGCGAACTGGTGCCCGCCCGTGAAGTGCCCTACGACAGCCTGGTGATCGCCGTCGGCAGCACCACCAACGACTTCGGCACCGAAGGCGCCTCCCGTCACTGCATCTTCCTCGACACCCGCGAGCAGGCCGAACGCTTCCACCGCCAGTTGCTCAGCCACTACCTGCGCGCCCACGCCCGTGAAGGCAACAGCGACCAGATCAGCGTCGCCATCGTCGGCGCCGGTGCCACCGGTGTGGAACTGGCCGCCGAGCTGCACCACGCCGCCCACGAACTGGCCGCCTACGGCCTGGACAGCATCCAGCCGGAGAACATGCGCATCACCCTGATCGAAGCCGGCCCGCGCGTCCTGCCGGCGCTGCCCGAGCGCATCAGTGCGCCGGTGCACAAGACCCTGGAACAGCTCGGCGTCACCGTGATGACCGGCGCCGCGGTCAGCGAAGTCACTGCCGAAGGCCTGCGTACCGCCCAGGGCGAGGTGATCCCCGCCAGCCTCAAGGTCTGGGCCGCCGGCATCCGCGCGCCCGCCTTCCTCAAGGACCTGGACGGCCTGGAAAGCAACCGCATCAACCAGCTGGTGGTCAAATCCACCCTGCAGACCACCCGTGACGACGCCATCTTCGCCTTCGGCGACTGCGCCGCCTGCCCCCTGGGCGATGGCAGCGACCGCAGCGTGCCTCCGCGCGCCCAGGCCGCCCACCAGCAGGCCTCGCTGCTGGTGAAGTCGCTGAAACTGCGCATCGCCGGCCAGCAGGAACTGCCCGAGTACCGCTACAAAGACTACGGTTCGCTGATCTCCCTCTCCAGCTTCAGCGCCGTCGGCAACCTCATGGGCAACCTGATGGGCAGCGTCAAGCTCGAAGGCTGGCTGGCGCGGATGTTCTACATCTCGCTCTACCGCATGCACCAGATGGCGCTCTACGGCGGCTTCCGCACCCTGCTGCTGATGCTCAGCGACCGCATCGGCCGCAGCACCGACCCACGCCTGAAGCTCCACTGATCCACCCGGCCGGCATCCCCGCGATGCCGGCCTTCCCTCGCCTCTCCCCCGTCGCTCCACGCCTCTTTCCGCCCCTTGCCGCCCCACCGTCCGTCGCCCTTTCCCGCCCTGCAGATTCGACCGCAAGAAACGGAGTGCGAGGCGCCCCCGTCACGCCGATATTGAGCCCCGCAACGCGTCTGGCCAGGGCGTTCTCGCCATCGGACAGGCGCCACCCGGGCCAACGCGCCAGGACCACTACGCAGTAAGGGCTGGAGGAACGCAGCACACCGGGCACGGCCCGGAACCCGGAGTCGATGACAGACAGGAGAGATTCACACATGGAACTACGTCATCTTCGCTATTTCCTCGCCGTGGCCGAGGAGTTGAACTTCACCCGCGCCGCCGCGCGCCTGCACATCGAGCAATCGCCCCTGTCGCGGGCCATCAAGGAGCTGGAGTCGGACCTCAACACCCTGCTCTTCGAACGCAACCCGCGAGGCGTTCAGCTGACCTGGGCCGGCACCGTCTTTCTGGAGAACACCAAGCGCATCTTCGCCGCCCTGGAGCAGGCGCGGATGGACATGCGTGGCGTCGCCATGGGCTTTCGCGGCACGCTGCGGGTCGCGGTTTCCGACGGCATCGCCCCGCAAAAACTCGCCGACCTGCTGGCGCGCTGCCGCCAGGAGGAACCGGAAATGGAGATACGCCTGTTCGAGGTGAGCCACGCCCAGCAGGTCAAGGGCATGCTCGACCACAGCTACGACGTCGGCTTCGCGCGAACCGACAACGCCATCGATGGCCTGTGCGTACGGCCGATCTGGAGCGACCCCCTGGTCGCCGCCCTGCCCGCCCGCCACCCGCTGCTGTCGCACCGCAAGATCCCGCTCAAGGAACTGGCGCGCCACCCGCTGATCCTCAGCCACCCCGAAGTCCACGAAGGCCAGCACCAGCAGATCAGCCGCATGCTCAAGGCCAACCTCAGCGAAGCCGAGGAGGCCTCGCTGAACATCGTCGAGCAATACATCTCCCGCGAAACCATGCAGGCCCTGGTCTCGGCCGGCTACGGGGTCGCCCTGATCTGCGGCACCGAGCAGAGCTACCTGCCCGGCAGCGAGATCGTCACCCGCGCGCTGTCGGTGCCCGACTCGGTGCTCACCACCTACCTGCTGCGCCCGGACAGCGAGCCCTCGCCGCACCTGGCGCGTTTCCTCGAACGCATCGAGCAGGTGTGCAACCAGCAGGAAGAACCGGAAACCTGCCTGTTCTCCGAACTCCACCCCCTCGCCCCCGTCTCGCGGCTGGCGCGGGTGGGCCTGTCCTTCAGCGCCGGAGATTTCTCCACGCCATGACCGCGCTCGCCACCCTCGAACACCCCATGCCCGATGCCGCGCTGGAGCGCCTCGACTGGCAGGCCCTCGAAGCCGAGCTGGAGGCCAACGGCTGTGCCCTGATCCCGCACCTGCTGGATGACGCCGCCTGCGCCCAGCTCGCGTCGCTCTACAGCCGCGACGAAGGCTTCCGCTCGCGCATCGTCATGGAGCGCCAGGGCTTTGGCCGGGGTGAGTACAAGTACTTCGCCTACCCGCTGCCCACACTGCTCGGGCGCCTGCGCCACCGCCTCTATCCGCCGCTGGCGGCCATCGCCAACCACTGGAACCAGCGCCTGGGCGTCGACACCCGCTACCCCGCGCGGCTCGACACCTTTCTCGCCCGTTGCCACCGCGCCGGGCAGCGCCGCCCCACGCCCCTGCTGCTGCAGTACGGGCCGGGCTGCTACAACCGCCTGCACCAGGACCTCTACGGCGAGCACGTGTTCCCGCTGCAGCTGGCGATCCTGCTGTCGGCGCCGGATGCGGACTTCAGCGGCGGCGAATTCGTGCTCACCGAGAACATCGCCGGCCAGCAACGGGCAGAGGTCGTGCCCCTGGGCAAGGGCGACGCGGTGCTGTTCCCGGTGGACCTGCGCCCCGTACCCGGCAAGCGCGGTGGCTTCCGCCGCGCCGCCATGCGCCACGGCGTCAGCCTTGTCAGAAGCGGCCAGCGCCGCACCCTGGGGCTGATCTTCCACGACGCCAGCTGAGGCCACGACGATGAACACAGCCTTCACGCACAGCCCCCACAGGGTGGGCTGACCATGCCACTTCACCCCTGGGAGAGCAGCACGCTGCCGTCGTTCGAAGCCGGCACGCTGGCGGTTGGAACGACGACCGGTGACCCGGCCGCGCGCCTGCGGGTGATCAGTGCCTTCCAGGCACTGGTGGATGCCAGGCAGGCCCGCTGGCACACGGACGATTCGGGCCGGACCGAGCTGCACCTGGACAGCGGGGAAGTCTTCCTGCTGCGCCCCCACAGCGTCACTCGACTGCGATAAGGAGATTGCCATGACATTGATGATGAGCCGCCTGAGCTCGCCCCTGCGCGAGCTGCTGCTGGTGACCGATGAACAACGCCGCATCTGCGCCCTCGGCTTCGCCGACTACAAGCGCCAGCTCACCCGCTCGCTGAAGGACCGCCCCAGCCCCCGGGACCTCCCGGAAATCCCCGCCCCCAAGGAGATATCCACAGCCCTGCGCCGCTATTTCGAAGGCGACGGTGATGCCCTCGACGACCTCGTCATCGAGCCCACCGGCACGCCCTTCCAGCTTCAGGTCTGGGCGGCCTTGCGGCGCATTCCGGCCGGCACCACCCGCAGCTATGGCCAGCTGGCCCGCGAGCTGGGTCTGGAAGACCCGCGCGCCGCCATCGACGTCGGCGCCGCCAATGCCGCCAACCCCATCGCCTTGGTCATTCCCTGCCACCGGGTGATCGCCGCCAACGGCGAACTCCGCGGCTACGCCTGGGGCCTGGAGCGCAAGCGCTGGCTGCTGGAGCACGAGAAAGCCCTGCGCCCCCTCGCCGCCGAGCCGCAGACCGCCGCGCTGTTCTGACCGAACGCGCAGCGCTGGACGCTGGAGAGGCGCATCATCTATACCCTCCAGCGCCCCCTCCGCCCGCATCGGAACGCCTCGGCGGAGCCACGGTGGATTCGAACGCAAGAACCGGAGTTCTTGCGTTTGAATTCGGTTTTAACCTGCAATAGTCAACGGTACTTCTGGATAGCCACCATGAGCAGGAACCCGCACGAAACCGCTCTCTACCTCACGGACGATCAACGCTGGGCAGCCGTCATCGCCCGCGACAGCGCCGCCGACGACCAGTTCGTCTACGCGGTGAAGACCACCGGCGTCTACTGCCGCCCCAGCTCCTCGACCCGTCTGCCCAACCGCAAGAACGTCGAGTTCTTCGATAACCCGGCCGCCGCCGAAGCCGCTGGCTATCGCGCCAGTCGCAGCCTGGCCGGCGACCGCACCAGCACCGCAGCCCGACGCACTTCATTGATCGCCGAGGCGTGCCGTGCCATCGAAGCCGCCGACACGCCGCTGAACCTCAACCAGCTGGCGCAGCGCTCGGGCATGAGCCCCTCGCACTTCCACCGGGTGTTCAAGACCGAAACCGGGCTGACCCCCAAGGCCTATGTCTCGGCCTACCGCGCCCGCCGCCTGCGCCAGGAGCTCAGCGATGTCGGCACCTCGGTGACCGACGCCATCTACGGCGCCGGCTTCAACTCCAACAGCCGCTTCTACGAAACCTCCGACCAGCTGCTCGGCATGCGCGCCAGCGAATACCGCGATGGCGGTGCCGGCGCCTCCATCCACTTCGCCGTGGCCCAGTGCTCGCTGGGGGCCATCCTCGTTGCCCAGAGCCAGCGCGGGGTCTGCGCCATTCTCCTGGGCGACGACCCGGACGAACTGGTGCGTGACCTGCAGGACCAGTTCCCCAAGGCCCAGCTGGTGGGGGGCGACGCCGACTTCGAGCGCCTGGTGGCCCAGGTGGTCGGTTTCATCGAAGCGCCCTCCCTGGGCCTCAACCTGCCCCTGGACGTGCGCGGTACGGCGTTCCAGGAACGGGTATGGAAAGCCCTGCGGGACATCCCGCCAGGCACCACCGTCAGCTACACCGACATCGCCGAACGCATCGGCGCGCCCAAGGCGGTGCGGGCGGTGGCCCAGGCCTGCGGTGCCAACCACATCGCGGTGGCCATCCCCTGCCACCGCGTGGTACGGCGCAATGGCGATCTCTCCGGCTACCGCTGGGGCATCGACCGCAAACGCGAGCTGCTGTTGCGCGAAGCCAAGCCGGCCAAGGCCGCCAGTGCCAGCGCAGCCCCCCGTAGCAAGCAGGCCGTGGCCCAGCCATGACGCTGGACTGGCCGGCGCTCACCCGCAGCCTGGAAGACGACGGCTACGCCCTGCTGCCCGACCTGCTGGATGCATGCAGGGTGCAGCACTGGCGCAGGCTGGCGGAAACCCCAGGCGCCGGCCTCGCGCCCCCGGAGCCCGGCCGTGGCGAGTGGATCGCCACGACCGGCACGTCGTTCGCGGACGCGTACCCTCTCGAGCTCGCTGGCCTGGCCAACCGCTGGAACGATGAACTGGGCGAGGCACACCGCTACCCACTCCAGGGCATCACAGTCGATGCACAGCTGTGCCGGCTGGAGGTCGGCGACTACCTGGACCTGCGCCAGGGCGACGGCACGGCCCTGCCGCTGCGCATCGCCATCCTGCTGTCCTGCCCCGGGCAGGACTTCAGCGGTGGCGAATTCGTCGTCACCGAACAGCGCCCACGCATGCAGTCGCGCGCCACGGTGCTGCCCCTGCGCCAGGGCGACGCGGTGCTCTTCAGCACCGGCCGCCGCCCGGTGCGCAACAGCCTCGGCCAGCTCTACGGTGCCGGCCTCAAACACGGTACCAGCCGGGTGCGCAGCGGCCAGCGCCTGAGCCTGGAGCTGGGTTTCCCCGCCAGGCACTGAGCCATGCCCGACAGAACCTGGACCCTGATCGGCGCCGACGGCCGCCCCTTTGCCAGCAACCGCCCCGGCACCCTCGGCGGCCACCGCCGCAACAAGCTCTACGGCCGTCTCGACTGCCGCAGTGCCCTGCAGGCCCTGGCCCGGGGTGGCTACCGGGCACACCGGGTGTTCTTCCTCGACGAAGCCACGGCGCTCAGCGCCGGCTACCGGCCCTGCGCGGTGTGCATGCCGGAGCGGTACAGGATGTGGAAGGCGGGGGGGCTGGGTGCCCAGGATGACGCCTGATCGCGAATGAATTCGCGCCTACAGGCGGACGGCGCTGCGCGCCGCTGGGCGACTGAAGTCGCCCCTACAAAAAAACCGCAAGACAACGCCGCCGAATGGAGGTGACCGCTGCGGGTGGAGGTCGCTCTTTACCTCCACCAGGCGGGGTCGAACAGGGCACGCCGTTATGCCCGAAGCGTTGCATTGAAACCCGCCCCCGCACGGTGGATGGGTAAAGCGTCATCCACCCAACCCGGCGCCGCGCCGGCGACCTATGGGGCCGGCGTGGGGGCCAGGGCTTGTGGGGCCGGTTCGGCGGGCAGGCGGGAGCGTTCGGTGATGCGCTTGCCGAGGGCGATCATGGGTTTCTCCACGGTGCGGTGGATCAGTTCGGTGGCGCCGAATACCAGCACCAGCATCAGCGCCGTGTACTGCGGCCAGAGCGCGTCGGTGATGGCGATGCCCTCGCTGCGGGTGTAGCGGAACATCAGCTCCAGGGTCAGGTAGAACATCGGGATGTGCACCAGGTAGAAGGTGTAGGAACGCTTGCCGAGGTAGTCCAGCACCCACTGCAGCGGCTGCGGGAAGACGATCAGGTTGCCCTCGCAGGCCGCCATGAACACCAGCGCCAGGGACAGTGCGCAGACCACCGGCACCGCCAGGGTGTTGCCGAAGCCGATGGCGGTGACGCTGCCCAGCACCAGCGCCAGCAGCGTCACCACCAGCGCCCCGGCGTAACGATGGCGGCCGGCACGCACGCGGATCGCCTCGAACCAGCTCTGGGTGGTGGCCAGGTACAGCAGGCAGCCATAGATCAGTCCGTCGCAGCGGGTCTGGGTGAAGAAGAACACCTTCATCGGGTCGGAGAGGCTGAAGGGCCGCAGCACCAGGCTGACCAGCAGCAAGCCGCCCACCAGAGCAATCACCCGCGCGCGGGTGCTTTTCAGCAGCAGCAGGAACAGCGGGTAGAACAGGTAGAACTGCTCCTCCACCGACAGGCTCCAGTAGGGCGCCAGCGGCACGCCGCCGGCGATCTTGTTGTCCGGCAGCCAGAAGTTGAAGGTGTAGGTGAAGATGCCCAGCGCCGCCTGGGCGTTGTACACCGGCGGGGCGAAGTACTGGCCCTGGTTGAGGAACAGGCTGAACAGCATCACCAGCGCCACCACCAGCCAGGCCACCGGCAGGATGCGGAACACCCGGCGCACGTAGAAGGCGCGGATGCAGGCCGCCCGCTGCACGCCATTGCGCAACCCGTCCAGCTGTTCCAGCAGGGTGCGCGAGATGATGTAGCCGGAGATCACGAAGAACAGGTCGACCCCGGCCCAGGCGTTGCCGAACAGGTCGAGCACCGACTCGGGCTTGGGGTAGTGCATGGTGAAGGTCCAGGGGTAGAACACCTGGTACAGGTGGACGTAGAAGGTCAGCAGCACGGCGATGGCGCGCAGCCGGTCGAGTTCGAGGTTCCTCGACGTGCCGCCGTGGGCAGCGAGCCCGGTGGCGGGCAGTTCGGTCTTCATGTTCATGGTGTCTACCCCTGGCGGCCCGTGATTACAGCTTGGTGCCGCCGTCGACGCTGAGGATGTCCCCGGTGATCCAGCGCGAGGCGTCGGAGGCCAGGAACAACGCCGCGTCGGCGATATCCTCCGGCTGCGCGATGCGCTGCAGGGCCTGGATGCCGAGCACGAAGTCGCGCCCCTCGTCGCTGCGCACGAAGCTGGACATCTCGGTGTCCACCACCCCCGGGGCCAGGCCGTTGACGCGGATGCCGCGCCCGCCAAGCGCCTGGGCGAAATGCAGCACCAGGGTGTCCAGCGCGCCCTTGGTGGCGGCGTAGGCGGGAATGTCCCCCACCGCCGAGCGCGCGCCCAGGGAGGAGATCAGCACCAGGCTGCTGCCCTCGCCCAGCAGCGGCAGCAGTTGCTGGACCAGGAAGAACGGCGCGCGCACGTTGACCGCGAACAGCCGATCGAAGTCCTCGATGCGGGTCTCCTCCAGCGTCGCGGTCTGGGCGATGCCGGCGCTGGCCACCAGCACGTCCAGGCGGCGCACGCGCTCACCCACCTCGGCGGCGAGGATGCGCGGCCCTTCAGCGCTGGCGAGATCGGCCACCAGCACATCGGCGCGGCCGCCCCGATCGCGGATCTCGGTGACCACGCCGTGGGCCTCGTTGACCCCACGGTTGCAGTGCACCAGCACATAGGCGCCGGCGGCGCCGAGGGCCAGGGCGGTGGCCTTGCCGATGCCACGGGAGGCCCCGGTGACCAGGGCGTTCTTGGAAAGCAGGGATTGCTGCATGGCGGAAACCTCGTGAAGAAAGTGAAGGGTCAGAAGGGCAGCTCGCGCAGGGCGCGGCGGGCGAAGTAGTCGAAGGTGGCGCGGCTGCGTGTGGGCTGGAGGATCCAGTCATGGGCCTCGCGGGCCAGGGCCGGGTCGATGTCACGGATTTCCCCCGCCGCCTCGGCCAGCAGTTGCATGCGCGCAGTGCGCTCCACCTGCACGGCGAGCACGCAGGCCTCCTCGACACTGCGGGCGGCGATCACCAGGCCGTGGTGGGCCAGCAGGGCAGCACGGCGGTGCTGCAACACCGAGGCGATCAACTCGCCCTCCTCGTTGCCCACCGGCACCCCCGGCCAGCGCGCGAGGAAGGACACCTCGTCGTAGAGCATGCAGCTGTCCATGTGCGCCACCTTCAGCGGGCGCTCCAGCAGCGACAGCGCGCTGGCGTGCATGGGGTGGGTGTGGACGATGCAGTTCACGTCCGGGCGCGCACGGTAGATCCAGGAATGGAAGCGGTTGGCCGGGTTGGCCATGCCGTCGCCGGCCATCACCACCAGGTCCTCGTCCACCTCCAGCAGGTTGGCCGGGGTGATCTCGTCGAAGCCCAGCCCCAGGCGCTGGGTCAGGTAGCGCCCCGGAGCCCCGGTGCGCGCGGTGATCTGCCCGGCGAGGCCAGAGTCGTGCCCGTGGGTGAAGAGCACGCGGCAGGTCAGCGCGACCTTCTCGCGCAGCGGCCGCTCCGTCGCCACCAGGTGGGTGTTCATGGCGTCGACGCTCTTATCGATCAGCTCGGCCTTCTCGGCCAACAGGGTCTTCATGGCGTTGCCTCGGGTTCGGGTTGGGAAGGCCCGCGCCGATCATGGCGCGGGCATCGGCTCAGGCCGTGGCGTGGTGGGGGTGCGAGCGGCGTTCCTCCACCAGCACCTTCGCGGCGAGCTGGGCGACCGAGAGCACCGAGGCGTGGATATTCACCGCCGGCATCTCGGGGATCACCGAGGCGTCTACCACCCGCAACCCGTCCACGCCCCAGACCCGGAAGCGCGAGTCCACCACACTGCTGGCCGGGTCGCGGCCGGCGGAGCAGGTGCCGGTGTAGTGCAGGCCGGGGCCGGCGTTGCGGGCGATGAAGGCGAGCTTCTCGGCGTAGGTGCGCAGCGGGTCGGCCGGGTAGAGGCCGCCATTGAAGCCGGCCAACGCGCGGCTCGCGCCCAGGGCCAGGCCGCGCTCTAGAGCGAAGACCATGTTGTCGCGGTCGACGCGCTCGGCGAGGTAGCCCGGGTCCAGCAGCATGCTCTGCCGTGGGTCCGTGCCGGCCAGCCGCGCACGGCCGCGGCTGCGCGGCTTGGCGAGGAAGGGGATCAGCGTGTAGGAACCACCGGCCGGCGCCTGCAGCGGGCCGAAGGGGTACTGCATGCCGGCCACCTGCACGTCCGGGGCGAGGTGCGCCGGGCCGTTGCTGTAGTACGACATGGTCGACACGCCATTGGAGAGCTGCGGCGGCACGAACACCCGGGAGCGGTACTGCAGGCTCAGCAGCAGGTGGTCCTGCAGGTTGCGGCCCACCGCCGACAGGTGCTGGCGCACCGGGATGCCCTGGGCGCGCAGCTCGTCCAGCGGGCCGATGCCGGAGAGCATCAGCAGCTTGGGCGACTCGCAGGTGCCGGCACAGAGAATGGTTTCGCGGTTGGCGCGGATCTGCACCAGGGCGTTGTCCACCAGCGCGCGCACGCCCCGGCAGCGGTCGCCCTGGATGATCAGGTTGGTGATCAGCGCATCGGCCAGCACGCTGAGGTTGGCGCGGGCCAGGGCCGGCACCAGGAAGGCCTGGGCCGGGCCGACCCGGTAGCCGTCGGCGGTGGCGTTGACCTCGGTGACCCCGGCGCCATTGAGCGGGCGGCCGGCATTCAGTTCGATGGTGCGCAGCCCGGTGTCGCCGCTGGCAGCCAGGTAGGCAGCGGTGAGCGGGTGCGGGTCGGCGTAGCGGCCGACGCGGATGCGTGACGGGCCGTTGCCGGGGCTGCCCACCGGCCGTGCCATATCGTCATAGGCGCGGAGCAGCGCCTCGGCAGTCCAGGGGCCGCCGACATGGCGTTGCCACTGGGCCAGGTCGCGGGGGTCGCCGCGCAGCCAGATCATCGCGTTGATGCTGCCGGAGCCGCCCACCACCTTGCCGGCGGCCAGGGCCTGCTGGCGGTTGTCCAGTTGCGCCTGGGCGGTGCTCTGGCGGGCCCAGTCGGTGTCGCTGCCGATGTTCTGCAGCCACAGGGCCACCTCGCGGACCTTCGGTTGGTCGATGCGGTGGCTACCGGCCTCGATCAGCAGCACCGAGGCGCCGGTGGCGGACAGGCGATCGGCCAGCAGGCAACCGGAGGAACCGGCGCCGACTATCACGTAGTCGTAGTCCAAACGGTGGGCCGGACGGCCATCGCGCTCGCCAGCCAGTGCGGCGGCGGGCAGCAGGCCCATGCCGGCGGCACCGGCGCCCGCGCCGAGGGCCAGCAGGCGGGTAAGGAAATCGCGACGGCCGGAGGCGCCGAAGCCGGCTGCGCCCTCCCGGATGGCGTCGAGCGACGGGGAGTCGTTGTGCTTCTTCATGTTCGTTCCTGAACGAGGTCGGCTTCCTGGGGCGGGGGCGCGAGGCCCCCGCCGGTTCACGTGCGGGTGATGGTCACGCCGCCTTCCACGAACAGGGTCGTGCCGGTGACGAAGCTGGAGGCATCGGAGGCCAGGTACAGCGCCGACTGGGCGATCTCTTCCGGGCGCGCCATGCGTTTGAGCGCATGGATGCTCTCGACGAAGGCCTTCTGCTCCGGGGTGGAGGCGGCGGCGCGGCCCATCTCGGTGTCGGTGCCACCGGGCAGCAGCACGTTGACGCGCAGGCCCTGGCCGCCGTACTCGGCCGCCAGGGTGCGGGTCAGGCCCACCAGCCCGGCCTTGCTCGCCGCGTAGGCGGCCATGCCCGGGAAGCCGACGCTGTGGCCGACGAAGGACGAGGTGAAGATCAGCGAGGCGCCGGGGCGCTTGAGCAACTCGGGGATCTGGTGGCGCGCACAGAGGAAGGCGCTGGTCAGGTTGGTGTCGATCGTGTCGTGCCAGCCTTCGAGGGAGATATCGGTCACCGCGCCCAGGGCGCCCATGGAGCCGGCGTTGTTGAAGGCGATGTCGAGGCCGCCGAAGCGGCTCACCGCCAGGGCCACCGACTCACGCACGCACTGCTCGTCCTTGATGTCGCCGGCCAGGGCGACGGCCACGCCGCCAGCAGCGGTGATCTCGTCCACCAACCGCTCCAGGGCCTCGCCCCGACGGGCCACGGCCACCACCTTGGCGCCCTCTTTCGCGAAGAGCTTCGCGGCCTCGAAGCCGATGCCGGAGCTGGCCCCGGTCACGATCGCGGTCTTGTTCGCCAGAATACTCATGTGTCACCTCGTTCCTTGTTGGGTTGTCCCGTGTTTCACGCCTGCTTGGCGGATTCGAACAGCCTGATCAGGCCGTCCAGGTTCTTGCCGAAGGGCGCCTCGCCCTCCTCCACCTTCTCGGCGTACTGCCAGAAGTCGGTGCTGAACATCATTCCGTAGTCGCGCGCCTCGCTGACCGCCTTGAGCTGCACGATGGGGTTGTTGCGTGCGCCACGGACGCCCGGGAGGATCGGCCGGGCGATGGATTCGAAGTAATCCTTGAGGGTTACTTCGGGTGTATCCGGGGTCCACACCAGCCACATCATCACGGTCTTGTCGGAGATGTTGAGGAAGCCATGGATGTGGTTGCGCCGGCCGAAGACCATGGCGCCCTTCTTCATGGGGATCATGCGGATGGTGTCGCGCCCGGAGACGTCCGGCGGGTTGTCCATGTCGGTGTAGGTGCGGGTGCCCATGAGCATCACCACGCCGCCGTCGGGGGCGTAGAACCACTCGTCCGTGCGGGTGTGCACGTGCAGCGGCGGGCCCGAGCCCGGGGGGATTTCCACCTTGGCCATCAGGTAGCGGCCACGGGTGGTCTCGCCGGTCTTCACGAAGCGGATCGAGGCGCCTTCCGGTTCGCCGTTGACCACTTGCGGGTTGGGGTCGTCCTCGATCAGGGCGAAGGCCGCCGCGTTCTCCTCGGCATCCTCGGCGTAGTCCGACTGCAGGTCCTGTTCCAGCATCTCGCCGGTGTCGAAGCCGGCTTCCAGTGAGCTCATACATCCTCCTTGCGGGTCAGTGACCCGGTCGTTGATCTAGCCAACCGCACCCAGGACGCTACCCAGCGCCTGGCCATCCTTCGGACTCACGGCACAGCCGTGGCCCACGAGCTTTTCCAATACCGCGCCGGCATCCTCCGGCACCGCGTCGCCACGCCAACCGATGTGCTGGTCGGGGCGCACCAGCAGCAGCCCGCAGCGGTAGCAGTCGCGGGCGCTGGCCGGCAGTTCCACCACCGTCAGCGGAATGCCACGGGCGGCGGCGGCATCGCGCAGGCGCTCCACCGACGGCGCATCGGGGCCGTTGCGCAGCAAGGTGAAGCCGCTGCCGAGCAGGTCGAATACCGAGCGTCGCGAACCCTCGCCCGCCGGCAGCCACAGGTGCGGCAAGCGCCCGCCGGGCACGGTGCTGGGCCGGTAATGCAGGGGGTCGTCTTCGGGCGGCTGGCCCTGCTGCCAGACGATGGGCGAGCCGTCGTAGCGCGCGCCCAGTTCCACACCGATGGAAGTGAACTGGCCGCGAAAGCCGCGCAACGAAACACCCAGCCGGGCGCGAGCGCGCTCGCCCTCGGTGCCCCGTGCCTCGACGGCGGCGGGCACTTCCACCTTGCCCACCCGTTGGGTGAGCTGGCGCGCGGCCTCGGTATTGCGCAGGGTGACCGGGCGCCGCTCCGCCTCGTAGGAAGCCAGCAGCCCCTCACCGGCCCAGCCCTGCACCGCGGCGGCCAGCTTCCAGGCGAGGTTGGCGGCGCCGTCGATGCCGGTGTTCATGCCAAAGCCGCCGGTGGGCGAGAACAGGTGGGTGGCGTCGCCGGCGAGGAAAACCCGGCGATCGGAGAAGCGCTCCGCTACCAGGGCCAGGCCGCCATGCCAGACGGCGTGGGCCAGCACCTCGACGCCGACCTCGGCGCCGATGCCCTGGCGGATGGCGGCGATGACCCGGTCGTCCTGGGGCATCTCGTCGTGGGAGCGCGCCTGGGTCATGAGCAGGAACTCGTCCTCGCCGTCCAGGCTGATCAGCAGCATGCGTGCATCGGGCGCCACCACGTTGTACATCCAGGCCTTGCGCCCGGCGAGGATGTCGCGGTGCAGCGCGGGGATGCGCACGTGGCTGGAGAACATGCGCCCGCTGAGGAAGCCGCCGCTGGAGCCATCCGGCCCCAGGTAGCCGATGCCGAGGGTGCGACGGACGAAGCTCTGGCCACCGTCGCAGCCCACCAGGTAGTCGGCGGTCCAGTGCTCGATGGCTTCGCCGCTGGCGCTTTCCACGGCGATCAGGCGCACGCCGTCGGCGTCCTGTTCGAAGCCGCTGACCCGCCAGCCGAAGCGCAGCTGGATGTTGGGGCGGGTGCGGATGTGTTCGAGCAGGAAGCGCTCGACGTACATCTGGTTGGCCCGCAGCAGCGGCTCGGGCACCTGGTCGGTGTCCTCGGCGCTGCGTGCGGCCGCCATGCGTTCGCGTTCGGACGGCATGTCCAGGCGCGCCAGTTCCCAGGCATTGAGGCGGGTGAAGTAGGCGACGTCGCGCGGGTGGTCCAGGGGCAGGCCGAGGCGGCGGATGGCCTCCGCCAGGCCCAGGCGCCGGTAGTGCTCCATGGTGCGCGAGTTGTGGGTGTTGCCCTTGGGGTGCCAGCGGGTGTTGCGCTCGCTGTTGAACAGCACTACGGGCACGCCGTGGTGGTCCAGGAACAGCGCGAGCATCATGCCCACGGGGCCGCCGCCGACGATGGCCACGGCGGCGTGCTGGGTCTTCTGGCCTGTGCTCACGATGAGCCTCCGTCGCTGCCGGTCAGGCGCCTGCGGATGCGTGCGCACCCGGCAGGAGCTGGAGGATGTCGTAGCGCGGTGCACCCGTGCCCTGGCCGGTCACCGAGGACAGCAACCGCGAGCCGTAACCGTGCTCGGCGAGCATCGTCTCCAGCGCGCTGCCGTCGCCCTGGCTGCTGAAGCCCATCAGCAGCAGGCCGCCTTCGGCGAGGTAGTCCGGCGCCTCGTCGAGGAAGCGCTTGTGGGCGGCGTAACCCGGGTCGCAGAAGGCCAGCATGATGGCCTTGTCGAACACGTGTTCCGCCTCGACGAAGACGAAATTGGAGTTCCAGAAGATGACGTCGAAACGCTCGCCCGCCTCCAGCACCTTGAACAGATCGCCCTGGCGGACCGACATCACCCCGGTGACGCCATGCCGCGCCGCATTGGCGCGGGTGTTGCGCACGGCGGCCTCGCTGATGTCGCTGGCCACCACCGCGCGGCAGCCCTCCAGGGCGGCGGTGACGGCAGTAACGCCGGCGCCGCAGCCGATCTCGAGGAAGCGTCCGCCCCGTGGGTAGGGCAGGTGGCGGGTGAAGATGCCGGTGGACTGGAAGTGGGTCGGCGGGAACACCCCCTCATGCACCACGAAATCGCGGCCCATGCATTCGTATTCGGTCTGCCCATCGGCCTCGGCGGCCGCGAGGCGCTGGCGGACCGACGCCAGTGCGCCGGCCTCCTGGATTGCTTGAGTCATGCTGAGATTCCTTCTGTGGATAACCGGCGAGGGGCTCAGAGCCCGTGCCCGGCAGCGGCGAGTTGGCGATCGGCGAGGGCCGGGCGCAGCAGGTGCAGCACCTGGTGCCCGCCCTCCCCGACCAGCAGTGCCTGGGCCACGCCACGCAGGTGACGCTTGAGCACCTTGCCGGTGGCGCCGACCGGCAGGAACGCCAGGTCACTGACCACGGCGACGGCGATGAAGCCCTCGGCGACGATCACGCCACGCTGGGCACAGGCCTCGTGCAGGGTGCGCAGCACGCGGGAGGCGATGGTGGCCGGGTCACCCGCATAGCGGTCGGGCAGCACCAGGGCGACCAGGCCGACACCACCGCTGCGGGCCGGGTCGACGCCGACCACGGTGACGTCGCAGACGCTTTCCACCTGCTGCGCCGCTTCCTCCAGCTGAAGGGTGTGCAGGGCGCCGGCCGGCGATTCGATGACGTCCACGGCGCGGTCGATCTGGAAGAACTCGCCGTCCTTGCAGAAGGCGATGTCACCGGTGAGGAAGTAGCCACCGCGCCAGGCGTCGACGGTCTTCTGCGGCTGCTTCCAGTAGCCGGAGGTGACGGTGGGCGAGCGCACGGCGAGCAGGCCGACTTCGCCGGGTTTCACCTCGTCGCCGCTGTGCGGGTCGAGCACCTTGGCCACGGCGATGTCCACCGGGCGGCCGATGCAGCGCTGGGCGGCGACGGCATCGAGGGTCGATTCGCTGCGGAACAGCGCCATGCCCAGTTCGGAGCTGCCGAAGGCGTCGATGAAGCGCGATTGCGGCGCGCCTTCAAGTACCTGGCGGATATGGCTCTGGTGCGAGGCATCGCCCATGGCGAACCAGCGGCGCACGGTGGGGAACTCGTCATGACCGATGCCGCCTTCGACCAGCAGCACATAGCTGCGCGGGAAGGCTGCCACCGTGGTCGGCGCAAAGCGCTGGATGGCTTCACGCAGCGCCTCACCCTGCTGGGTGCCGAGGACGAAGGTGGGGATGCCGTGGAGGATGGCGGTTTCCAGGTGGCTGATGGCCGCCGAGTGGGACTGTGGCAGGGCGCTGAGGAAGCGCTCGTCCGGGCCTTCGGCGAAGCGCCCGATGCGGGCACGCTTGCCCATGAAGAACTGCCGGTGCTCAAAGCGCACCGCCTTGGGCAGGCCGGTGGTGCCGGAGGTGTGGCTGAGCATCACCAGGGTGGAGTCCTGCGGCTCCAGTGGCCACCAGGCGGGCATGCGCGGTGCCGGGTCGAGGGCGGTGCGGGTTGCGTCGAGCACCGGGCGGCCGGCTTCGCGCCATTGCCGGGCGAAGTCGCTGGTAATCAGGGTGACGGCGTCGGTCACCAGGCGCTCGAAGCCGTTCTCGTCCATGTAGGCGATGCCGAACTCGGCCGGCATGGCCGGGTTCATCAGCGAGATGGCTGCGCCCAGGCTGGTCAGCGCCAGGTAGTGCAGCAGCGGCGCGAGGCCGTCTTCGACCGTGACCGCGACCACATCGCCGGGCTTCACGCCCTGCTCCAGGTACCAGGCGGCCAGGGCCATGCGGTGGTGTTGCAGGTCATTGAGCGACAGGGCGCCGACCGGCGTGCCGCGCAGCAGGGTCAGGGGCTTGTCGAGGAACAGGAACGGCTCGTCGGGAGTGGTGCTCAGCGCCAGGCAACGGTCGAGGAAGTTGCCGCTGCCGAGGGAGGCGTCGGCGCGCAGCGTTTGCAGGGCGTCGGCGCCCATCAGGGTGCTGGCGGCGCCCATCAGGGTGCTGGCGGCGCCGAGGGGCTGGCTGCTGGGGCCCTGGGCCAGTTCGGTGAGCATGGCCATGCGCAGGTGCACCATCTCCTCGCCGATGGCGATGACACGGGCACGCAGGTAGGGCCGCTCGACGAGCATGCGGTCGATGATCTCGCGCATGACGATGGCGTGGTCCTCGTCCTCCTCGATATGCAGCACGAAGAAGTGCTCGGCCTCGCGGGGTGCGTTGTGGCTGCGCAGGGCGTCGAGCACCGGGCCGTAGATCAGCGGGACAATGGCCTCGGCGCCGAGGCACAGGGCAGCCAGGCCGTCGATGGGGTCGCTGCTGCGGCAGTGGCGGAACATGCCGTCGATGAGCTGGCGGGTGCCGGGCAGCATGGGGCGGCTGCGCGGCGGTGCCGACATCAGGTCCATGGAGCGGCGGTACAGCTCGGCGTGGGAGATGTCCATGCTGTCGCCGCCGGAGAGCTCCTCGGTGAGGTTGCAGGACAGCGACTTGAACTCGCCCTGGTCGGCGATGCCGCCCATCAGCGCGCAGAGGTAGCGGGTGAAGTACTGCGAGTAGTAGTGGTGCTGGATGAGGAAGTGGCGCAGCTGGTCGAGGCTGACCGCGCCGTTGCGGCAGGCCACGAGGAAGGGGTTGGCATTGAGCCGGCCCAGCAGCCCCTCGGGGAAGAGGTCCTTCCAGAGCGGCGAGAGCACGTATTCGTTGCGGGCACCGATGGGCGCCGCGTTGTCGTCGAGGTATTCCATTGACCTGTCTCCCGGGGTTGATCGCTTGTGGCGATCGCGTGGGGTTGAGTTCCGTTCAAACGGCGCGACTGAGGTATTCCGTCTCGCCCTTGATGCAGTCGGCGAGGCGCCGCAGCAGTTCGAGGGGGCGTGGGTGCTGGAAGACGTTGCGCCCGACGCAGAGACCCGCCGCGCCACTGGCGAGGATGGAGCGGGTGAGGCTGAGCAGGCGTTCGTCTTCCGTGCGTTCGCCGCCGGCGAAGAAGATGCGGATGTCGCGGCAGTGGGTTTCCACCAGTTCGGTGCAGTCGCTGGCGGATTCGGGCATCGCCAGCTTCACCGCGTCGGAGCCGAGTTCGGCCACCACCCGTACCAGGTGGCTGAGGCGCTTCTGCCGATCACTGGCGGAGAGCCCACGGACCTTGTCGTAGAGCATGGTGAGGATGGGGAAGCCGGCGCTGTGGGCGGCGTCGGTCATGGCGCCGAGCAGGGCGACGTTGTGCTGGAAGTTGTCCTCGGTGAAGTTGATCTGGATCGACACCGCATCGGCGCCCAGCTCCAGCGCCGTGTCGATGCTCGACACCATGATCTTGGTGTCGGGCTCGGGGGCGATGCTGGCCATGCCGTTGAGGTGGAGGATGACCCCGGTGGAGGGGTGCAGCATGTCCCGCAGGATCAGCCGCTCGATCAGGCCCTTGTGGCCGATGACCGCGCTGATGTGGTCGCTGGCGATCCATTTCTCGAAGTCGGCGGTGTGGGTCATGCCGGCGATGGGCCCGAGGGTCAGGCCGTGGTCGATGGGCACGATCAATCCGCGCCGCGAGGCCGGGAACAGCAAGCGCCGCTCCCTCAGTACTCTGCTGACGTAGCTCATGGCGCGCCCCTATTTCTCGATGATCGATTCGTTGATCTTGATGCCCACGTGGCGGCCGGGCTCGGTGACATAGCCGAGGACCTTGTCGCCGGGCTTGAGCTCGGAGATGTTCAGCGGCTTGGCGGCGTCGGAGAAGATGCGTACGTGCCAGTCGTCCTGCATGAGGATGTTGACCCGCTCCTTGCCGGGGAACTCGACCTCGATCAGGCGCAACGGGCGCTGCTCGATCTTCATGCGGCCCACGGCGGCGCGGCGGACACGACCTTTGGAGTTGACGATCATGATCGGCGAGCCGGCCTTCAGCTCACTCATGTAGTCGGTGCGGTTCTCGGTGTTGAACACGTAGCAGTGCACGGCGCCGGCGTTGACGCGGAACGGCCGAAGCTCCATGTAGGGCAGGAAGTAGACCTCGGGGCAGCACAGCAGACCGCCCTGGGAGGTGCTGCCGACCAGCATGCCCTCGTCGGGCTCGAACAGGGTGGAGGCGTCGATGCAGGCGCGGTAGCCCATGCCCACCGGGCGGCTTTCGATCACGGTGCCGACCTGGATATTGAGGTTGGCGGCGCTCTGCGCCTGGGACATGCGGGCGAGGAATTCACTCATCACGCCGTGGTCGCGGGGCGAGAAGATCACCCCCTCGGCGCCGTATTCCATCACCCCGTAGGAGACGATGGCGTCATCCACGTCGGTGGGCGCCTTGATTTCCTTCATCAGCACGGTGGAGGTGGATTGCAGCGAGGCGATCACCAGCTCCAGCGGGATGTTGGTGGGGTCGCGGAAGAGGATCCACAGGTAGTTGCTGCGCAGCCCCAGGTCGATGGCGGCCAGCAGGCTTTCGCGATCATCGACGTAGCTGGTGTAGCAGGTGAGCAGGCCGTCGCGGCTCAGTTCGGCCAGGACGTCGGCGTCGTTGTAGGCGACGGAGCGGTTGCGGGCGGCGACGCCCTTCTTGAAGTCCTCGAACTGCGGGCCTTCGCGGAAGGCCTTGAGCTCGGCCGCGTTGCGCAGGCGCAGCACCACGTGCATCCGCGAGGGGACGGCGGGGAGCAGTTCGGCGAGGTTGTCCATATAAAGGACGATGCCGGTGTAGAGCGAGTTGATGACGCGGACGAAGATGCCATCGTCGGGGCGGCGGGTCGCCAGCTGGGCGCTGTCGAACCAGACCAGCTGGCTGTCATTGGCGGTGCGTTTGCTTTCGCCGCTGCTGCGGATGTTGGTGAGCCGCACCGACGTTCGCTTGGATACCGTTTCGGGGGTCTCGAAGGCCTGGTCGGCGGCGTCTTCACGGATCACCGGGACCTCCTTGCCTTTCACCCCTGCGCTTGCGTTGCTCATGTTCCCTCCAGGCTGCGAGCCATTCCATTCAACTTGGTCATGTAGAGGCATCCAGAATCAGCTGCGTACAGCATCTGCATCGCGCAACCACAATCGGGAGTTCCTCTCCCGCTGGAACCGTTCTCGTGCACCCGGCGCGGTAGTGCGTCTGGGCAAGCGTGCAAAAAGCCGAAGGGGACGAACGGTTCGTCTCCGCCTGCTTTTGCGTGGAGCGGAGTCTTTCCCAGGGGCAGGGGCGAGGAAAGACCATGTGGGCGATGGGGTATTCACTGAGGGGGATGGGGCGCAGGCAGACGCAACAGGTCCGCAGGCAGACCAGCCGTAGACAGGCGAAAAACAACGAAGCGGCACGGGCAGCCGGGAGAGAACCAGTCCCGTGAGGTCGGGTGTCAGACCCAAAAAGAATGTACAGAGCTGCGACAACTCGCCGCAGCAGCGGATCGACCGCTCAAACACGGGACTCTGGAGGTCTGGCACCAGTGCGCAGGTGCAGGAATGAACGGCCGGAAACGAAAAAGCCCACCTCGAGAGGTGGGCTTCTTGAGGAAGCCCGGCAACCTGACGGCTACCGGGCATTCCTGAATATGGTGGGTCGTGTAGGATTCGAACCTACGACCAATTGGTTAAAAGCCAACTGCTCTACCGACTGAGCTAACGACCCATAAAAAGGAGTGGTCGGGGTAGAGAGATTCGAACTCCCGACATCCTGCTCCCAAAGCAGGCGCGCTACCGGACTGCGCTATACCCCGTTTGGAAGTTGGCTCCGCGACCTGGACTCGAACCAGGGACCCAATGATTAACAGTCATTTGCTCTACCGACTGAGCTATCGCGGAACTTCTAACTTTCCAATCTCATCCGCTTTGAACCGTGGTTCGCTGCATCTGAGGCGCGCCATTTTACGTTTCCAGAACGAGCTGTCAACCCCTGAAAAGCGAATTTATACAATGCTTTGCAGTTGTCTGGCCGACTGCTATATCTGTGCCTATTCAAGATCACCTACAGGACGCGCCGGCCAAACGGCCCCGGCAGGACAGTCCATGAGCACCCAGGACACCCCCCCTCCTCCCTCCCGCCCGCAAACCATCCTTGCCAGCCGTGGTATCCAGCCACGCTTCGGCGAATTGGTGCAGAGCTGCCGCAAGCTGGTGATGAACCGGCTGGCGGAACACCTGACCGGCGTTTTCGCCCAGGTCGACGACACCTTGTTCGAATGCGCCGAAAAGGCCGAGAACAACCAGGTGCAGACGCTGTTCTTCGACAGCATGCGCGACGTGCGCAAGCAGCGGCCGCAGATCGAGCGCGCCTATCACCAGCGCATCGCCCAGCAGTTCGCCGACTTCCTCGATGGCACCCTGAAACCGGAACAGACGGCGGCCGAGATGGACGCCGACCGCCTGGAGCTGGTGCAGAACGAGGAATATGAAGAGAGCCTGCTTGTCACCAACATGGTCAGCCGGGTCAAGGCACGCTGCGCGCAGTCGCTGTTCGCCCTCGACCAGCGCCTGGCGCTGCTCAACAACGGCAAGAAGATAGGCGAGGACAGCAACCCCTTCGGTCCCCAGGCCATCGCCCAGGCCTTCCGCGAAGCCCTGGAGCCGACGCCCTTCCCGCTGCGCATCAAGACCATCCTCTACATGCTCTTCGACCAGCATGTGATGCAGGGCCTGGAGACGCTCTATGACGCGCTCAACAAGCGCCTTATAGAAGCCGGCGTGCTGCCCAACCTCAAATACACCGCGCAACGAGCCCCCAGCCCGGCGCGCAGCGCAGCGGTGAATGGCCAGCCCGCACCGGCTGTCCGCAGCGAGCCGCCCATGCCGGCCGCACCGCTGCCACCGCCCCCTGCCGACCTCGGCGCGCCGCCGCCCCTGGACCCGGGCGCCCTGTTCAGCGGCCTGGCCGCGCTGCTGGAGGAGCACCGCCAGCGCAACCTCGATACACCGCTGCTCGGCGGCACCCCCAGCATCGCCAGCTACGCCCCGCGGGGTGCCACGCGCACCTACAGCGCAGCGGAACTGCTGGAAGCGCTCAACCGCCTGCAGCAACAGTCGGCCCACGAACTCGCCGCACGCCTGCAACAGCCGCAGCGGGTGGACGGGCTCAAGGCCGACCTGCAACAACAACTGGAAACCCACAGCAGCCTGCCGGGACAGCAGAAGCTTTCCGACCAGGAAGCCGACGTCATCGACCTGGTGGGCATGCTCTTCGACTTCATCCTCGACGACGACAACCTGCCGGACAGCTGCAAGACCGCCCTCTCCCACCTGCACACGCCTTATCTGAAGGTGGCGCTGCAGGACAAGGCGCTGTTCACCCAGCATCACCACCCCGCCCGGCGCCTGCTCAACACCATGGCCCAGGCCGGCGTGCTCTATGGCGGCGAAGGCGAGGAGCGCGGGCTGCTGTCGAAGATGCAATGGGTGGTGGAGCGGATCATCCACGGCTTCATCGGCGACCTGCAGCTGTTCGACAGCCTGCTGGACGAGTTCAACGAATACGTCGCCACCCTGCGCCACAAGGTCGAGCTGCGCGAACGCCGCGCGGTCGAGGCGGCCAAGGGCCGCGACAAGCTGCTCAGCGCGCGCCAGCAGGCGGTGGACGCCATCGCCAAGGTGCTGGCCGGGCGCGAGCTGCCGAGCATCATCCGCAACTTCCTCGAACAGACCTGGAGCGACGTGCTGGTCTTCGTGCTGCTGCGCCACGGCGATCGCGGCGAGGAATGGCGACGCTCGCGGGAAGTGGCCGAGCAGTTGGCCTGGAGCGGCACACCGCTGGATGCCAACGGCCGCGAGCGCCTGCAAGGCTTGCGCGTGGCGCTGCTGGAGGACCTGCGCAAGGGCCTGGAACTGCTTGGTGGCTACCACGAGGACGGCATCCGCCGCCTGCTGCAGGACCTGGTGGCCTGCCAGCACGCTGTGCAGGGCCAGCAGCCGCAGCTGGCGGCGCAGATCAACCCCGACCTGCCGAAGAGCCAGCTCAGCGAAATGCTCGGCGAAGATGCCGGGCTGTTGGCGCCGGCACGCCCGTCGGGCCTGTCGCCGCGCGCCCAGTTGCTGGTCAAGGAACTGGAGAGCCTGGAGTTCAACACCTGGTTCGAGTTCGTCGAGGAGGGCCAGGGACGCAAGCTCAAGCTGTCCTGGTACAGCCCGACCACGCGCAACTACATGTTCGTCGACCACAGCGGCCAGCGTGTCGCGATCAAGCCCATCACGCTGCTGGCCAGCGAGATGGAACAGGGGCTGGCACGCATCATCGCCCCGGAACACAACGCACCGCTGGTGGACCGCGCCCTGGGCGCCATCTACCGCGTCCTGCAGCGTTTCACCGGCCGCAATGCCGAGCCGAGCTAAGGAGTCCCCCATGGAAGACCGTCGACATCGCAGCCGCCACGCCACGGAACTCCAGCTGGAGGTTTACGACCTGCACTCCGCCCAGCGCCTGGGCCGGGTGGTGGACCTCTCCGCCGATGGCTTCATGCTGTTCAGCGAATCGCCACTGGCCACCGATTCGGTGTGGGAATGCCGCATCGTCTCGGCCACGCCGGTGGAAGGCGTCAGCGAAGTACGCCTGGGCGCCGACTGCCTGTGGAGCCGCCCGGGCGCGGACGGCCAGCACAGCTGGGCCGGCTTCCACATCATCGACCTGGCCGAAGACCAGGCCGCGTCCCTGGAAGTGCTGCTCCGGCACATCTGAGGCCGCGCACCATAAAAAAGCCCCGCAATGCGGGGCTTTTTCTTTCCGGCTGGGCGGCATCATCAGACGAAGACGATGTCCTCGCCTTCCACCTTGCCGCTGATGGCGATGCCCGGGGCGAACTTGCCGGCCAGGATCAGTTGCGCCAGGGGGTTCTCGATCCAGCGCTGGATGGCACGCTTGAGTGGGCGAGCACCATAGACCGGGTCGTAGCCAACGGCGATCAGCTTGTCCATCGCCTCGCTGGACAGCTCCAGGTTCAGCTCCCGCTCGGCCAGGCGCTTGCGCAGGCGCTGCAGCTGGATCTCGGCGATGCCGGCGATCTGCTCGCGAGCCAGCGGCTCGAACACCACCACCTCGTCGATACGGTTGATGAACTCGGGACGGAAGTGGTTGCTCACCGCATCCATCACCGCCGCGCGCTGGGCTTCGCGATCCCCTACCAGTTCCTGGATCTGCGCGGAGCCGAGGTTGGAGGTCATCACCACCACCGTGTTGCGGAAGTCCACGGTCCGGCCGTGGCTGTCGGTGAGGCGACCGTCCTCCAGCACCTGCAGGAGGACGTTGAAGACGTCCGGGTGGGCCTTCTCGACCTCGTCCAGCAACACCACCGAGTAAGGCTTGCGCCGCACGGCCTCGGTCAGGTAGCCGCCTTCTTCATAGCCCACGTAGCCCGGCGGCGCGCCGATCAGCCGTGCCACGGAGTGCTTCTCCATGAACTCGGACATGTCGATGCGTACCAGCGCCTCCTCGGTGTCGAAGAGGAACTCGGCCAGGGATTTGCACAACTCGGTCTTGCCGACACCGGTCGGGCCGAGGAACAGGAAGGAGCCGCTGGGGCGGTTCGGATCGGACAACCCCGCACGGGAGCGGCGCACGGCGTTGGCCACGGCGACCACCGCTTCGTCCTGGCCGATCAGGCGCTTGTGCAGCATGGCCTCCATGTTCAGCAGCTTCTCGCGCTCGCCTTCGAGCATTTTCGAGACGGGGATGCCGGTCCATTTGGAAACGACCTCGGCGATTTCCTCATCGGTGACCTTGTTGCGCAGCAGCTGGTTCTCGGTCTTGCCGTGCTGGTCGACCATCTGCAGGCTGCGCTCGAGGTCGGGGATGATGCCGTACTGCAGTTCGGCCATGCGCTGCAGGTCACCCTTGCGACGGGCGGCCTCCATGTCCAGGCGGGCTTGCTCGATGCGCTGCTGGATCTGCGCCGAGCCCTGCACTTCGGCCTTTTCGGACTTCCAGATCTCTTCCAGATCGGCGTACTCGCGCTCCAGGCGGGCGATGTCGTCCTTGAGCTTTTCGAGGCGCTTGAGGGCGGCGTCGTCGTCCTCCTTCTTCAGGGCCTCCTGCTCGATCTTCAGCTGGATCAGGCGGCGCTCGAGACGGTCCAGCGCTTCCGGCTTGGAGTCGATCTCCATGCGGATGCGGCTGGCGGCTTCGTCGATCAGGTCGATGGCCTTGTCCGGCAGCTGGCGGTCGGTGATGTAACGGTGCGACAGCTTGGCGGCGGCGACGATGGCACCGTCGGTGATGGTCACACCGTGGTGCACCTCGTAGCGCTCCTTGAGGCCACGGAGGATGGCGATGGTGTCTTCCTCGCTGGGCTCGTCCACCAGCACCTTCTGGAAGCGGCGCTCAAGGGCTGCGTCCTTCTCGATGTACTGGCGGTATTCGTCCAGGGTGGTGGCGCCGACGCAGTGCA
This sequence comes from Pseudomonas sp. PDM13, assembly GCF_025685765.1. NCBI lineage: Bacteria > Pseudomonadati > Pseudomonadota > Gammaproteobacteria > Pseudomonadales > Pseudomonadaceae > Pseudomonas > Pseudomonas sp. PDM13. The sequence goes on from NZ_JAOTQU010000003.1 coordinate 281,025, forward strand.
GCTCACCGCGGGACAGCGCGGGCTTGAGCATGTTGCCGGCATCCATCGCGCCTTCGGCCTTGCCGGCGCCGACCATGGTGTGCAGCTCGTCGATGAACAGGATGATCCGGCCTTCCTGCTTGGACAGCTCGTTGAGCACCGCCTTGAGGCGCTCCTCGAACTCGCCGCGGAACTTGGCGCCGGCGATCAGCGCGCCCATGTCCAGGGACAGCAGGCGCTTGTCCTTGAGGCCGTCCGGCACTTCGCCGTTGACGATGCGCTGGGCCAGGCCTTCGGCGATGGCGGTCTTGCCGACGCCGGGTTCGCCGATCAGCACCGGGTTGTTCTTGGTACGGCGCTGCAGGACCTGGATGGTGCGACGGATTTCATCGTCACGGCCGATCACCGGGTCCAGCTTGCCGTCCTCGGCGCGCTTGGTCAGGTCGACGGTGTACTTGTCCAGCGCCTGGCGGGATTCCTCGACGTTGGGGTCGTTGACCGCCTGGCCGCCACGCAGGTTGGCGATGGCGTTCTCCAGCGCCTTGCGGGTGACGCCCTGGCCGAGCAGCAATTTGCCGAGCTTGGTGTTCTCGTCCATGGCGGCGAGCAGCACCAGTTCGCTGGAGATGAATTGGTCACCCTTCTGCTGGGATAGGCGGTCGGCCTGGTTGAGCAGGCGCGCCAGGTCCTGGGACAGGTTCACGTCGCCAGTGGGGTTCTGGATCTTCGGCAGCCCGTCCAGCTCCTTGGTCAGAGCGCTGCGCAGGGCGGCGATGTCGAAGCCCACCTGCATGAGCAGGGGCTTGATGGAGCCGCCCTGCTGGTCGAGCAGGGCGAGGATCAGGTGAAAGGGTTCGATGGCCGGGTGATCGTGGCCCACGGCCTGGGACTGGGCATCGGAGAGCGCCAGTTGCAACTTGCTGGTCAAACGGTCGATTCGCATAGGGCAGTCCTTCCTTTAAAGAGCGGGCTGGAGCGATGAAGGCTCCGGAGACGAGAAGCCCGCCGAGATGAAGTCTAGATAAGGACGATTCTGGGCGATTCAAGCCATCGCGACTTGACGGGGGTCAGTCGACGACGGTCGGTGCAGCGTTCAACTGAGGGGAAAAGTCAGTCGGCGAGCCAGACGAGGCTGGCAAATCGCCCGGTGCGCGAGGCACGGCGGTAGGAGAAGAAACGCGGGTCGTTGACGGTACAGAAGCCGCCACCGTAAACGGCGGTGACGCCCCGTGCAGCGAGACGGATGCGCGCCAGGGCGTAGATATCGGCGATCAGCCGGCCTGGGTTGTGGCTCGGGCGGAAGGCCGATTCGGCTTGCGGGTGCTGGGCGATGAAGGCGTCGCGAACTTCCGGCCCAACCTCGAAGGCATCGACGCCGATGGCCGGGCCGAGCCAGACCAGCACCTGGTCCGCCGGGCGGTCCAGGGCATCCAGGGTCGCTTCGAGCACGCCATTGGCCAGCCCGCGCCAACCGGCGTGGGCCGCCGCGACACGGGTACCGGCGCGATCGCAGAACAGGGCGGGCAGACAATCGGCGGTCATCACCAGGCTGGCGATGCCGGGCGTCGAGCTCCAGCTGGCATCGGCCACCTCGACACAGGTCGGATCGGCCTCGACCACACGCACGCCGTGGACCTGACTGAGCCAGGCGGGCTGGCATCCAAGCGTCTCGACCAGGCGCTGGCGATTGCGGGCCACCGCAGCGGGAGCGTCATCGACGTGGTCGCCCAGATTGAAGCTGTCGAAGGGGACCTCGCTGAAGCCCCCGGCACGGGTGGTGACGCAGGCACGGACCCGCTCGGGAGCGGGCCAGTCAGGCGTCAGCCAGTCGTTCATCAGTTGAAGGACTCGTGGTCCTGGCGCAGCAGGGTGAGCAGCCAGACCATATCGTCAGGCAGCGGCGACTCCCACTTCATCCGCACGCCGGTCACCGGGTGATCCAGCTCGAGGAAGCGGGCATGCAGGGCCTGGCGGGGGAAGTCCTTGAGGGTCTGGACCAGCGTCTGGCTGGCTGCCGGGGGAATGCGGAAGCGCCCGCCGTAGACGGGGTCGCCCACCAGCGGAAAATTCACATAGGACATGTGCACACGGATCTGGTGCGTGCGCCCGGTTTCCAGCTTGACCCGGGCATGGGTGTGCGAGCGGAAACGCTCCAGCACACGGTAATGACTGACCGCCGGTTTGCCGCCGGCCACCACGCCCATGCGCTGGCGCTGCTGGGAGCTACGACCGATGGGGGCATCGACCTTGCCGCCGGCGGTGATCACGCCGACCACGACGGCCTCGTAGATGCGGCTGACGGTACGGGCCTGGAGCTGCGCCACCAGCTTGGTGTGGGCTTCCAGGGTCTTGGCCACCACCATCAGGCCGGTGGTGTCCTTGTCCAGGCGGTGCACGATGCCGGCACGGGGCACGTTGGCCAGGTCCGGCACATGGTGCAGCAAGGCATTGAGCAGGGTGCCGTCGGCATGCCCGGCAGCGGGGTGGACCACCAGCCCGGCGGGCTTGTCCAGCACCAGCAACTGGTCATCCTCGTAGACGATGTTCAGCGCGATGTCCTGGGCGACCCACTCACCCTGGGACTCCTGCTCGGCGTTGAGCTCCAGCACGGCACCGCTATAAACAGTGTCACGCGGTCGCAGCACCTGGCCGTCGACCGTGAGCAGGCCGTCCTTGATCCAGGCGGCCAGGCGCGAACGCGAATGCTCGTCGAAGAGCTGTGCAGCGACCTGATCGAGACGTTGCCCGCCCAGTTCGGACGGCACCTCGGCGCTGAGTTGGATGACCTGCTTGATAATTGGGGACATGCTCGGAAACGGCGGGGGCGCAGCCTTTGGTTTCGGCCACGCGCTTGTGGTTAAATACGGCGTCTTTGTCCTGGGGGAGCCCAGGGCGCCCATCATAACAGGACGGCTCCGCCCAAGACAGCCAGCCGTCACAGGGACGCAAGCCGCTATGCAAGTGAAACACCTGCTGCTGATCGCTATTCTCGCCCTAACCGCCGCCTGCTCCTCCAAAGAGGTGGTAGACGAGAACCTGAGCGAGTCCGAGCTGTACCAGCAGGCTCAGGCCGATCTGGACAACAAGAGCTATACCAGCGCCGTATCCAAGCTCAAGGCCCTCGAGTCCCGCTATCCGTTCGGTCGTTATGCCGAGCAAGCCCAGCTGGAACTGATCTACGCCTACTACAAGAACGTCGAGCCCGAGGCCTCCAAATCCGCTGCCGAGCGTTTCATTCGCCTGCACCCGCAGCATGCCAACGTCGACTACGCCTATTACCTGAAGGGCCTGGCCTCCTTCGACCAGGACCGTGGCCTGCTCGCCCGCTTCCTGCCGCTGGACATGACCAAGCGCGACCCGGGCGCTGCCCGCGACTCCTATAACGAGTTCGCCCAGCTGACCACCCGCTACCCGCACAGCCGCTACGCGCCGGACGCCAAGCAGCGCATGATCTACCTGCGCAACCTGCTGGCCGCGTACGAGATCCACGTCGCTCACTACTACCTGACCCGCCAGGCCTATGTCGCCGCCGCCAACCGTGGCCGCTACGTGGTGGAAAACTTCCAGGAAACCCCGGCCGTCGGTGATGGCCTGGCCGTGATGGTCGAGGCTTACCAGCGCCTGAGCCTGAACGACCTGGCAGCCACCAGCCTGGAAACCCTGAAGCTCAACTACCCGGACCACCCGAACCTGGTCGACGGCCAGTTCGTGCCCCGCGAAGAAGAAGCCGACAACCGCTCCTGGCTGGCCAAGGCCACCCTCGGCCTGATCGAGAGCGAGCCGCCGCTGCCGCCGGGCGAAACCCGCGCCAACCAGGACGTGATCAAGCAGTACGAAGACGCCCAGGAAGAAATCCCGGACGAGCTCAAGCCCGAGAACCAACAGGAAGTGCAGGAAGAACAGCACGAAGCCGAAGCCAACAACAGTGGCGACCGCTCCTGGTTCAGCTACATGACCTTCGGCGTTTTCGACTGAGAACGACCGCAATGTAAAGAAGAGGCCTGCGGGCCTCTTTTTTTGCCCGCACGAAACGTGCTCGTCCCTGTTTTTGCGCCTGGCCAGGGGACCTGATGCACAGCTCGCGCCCTCCCCGCTGGGCGCCGACCATCGGCTTGGCTAAACTGCGCTCCTTTCAATGACAAGTGAGCTCGACTGGGATGGTCCGCCTGCTGTTCTGGATTGTTGTGATCTTCGCCGCCGTCTGGGTCTGGCGCCGCATGAAGACGCCACCGGCGCCGCGCCCGCAGAAGCCCGTGGACGAAACCGCCAGCCCGATGGTGCGCTGCACCCAGTGCGGCGTGCACGTGCCCCAGGCCAACGCGTTGGCCAACGGCGAGCGCTGGTACTGCAGCCGCGCGCACCTGGAACAGGACACCTCCAGCGGTGAGCGCTGAAGCCCCCGCGCTGGGCAGCCAGCCGGCACGCCGCATCTTCCGCCTCTACAACATCTACCGCCTGCTCATCGGCCTGGCACTGGTGGGCCTGATCTCCAGCGAGCTGGACAGCGAACTGCTCGACCTGGCCCGCGCCCAGCTGTTCCGCAATGCCTGCTGGTTCTACCTGCTGCTGAACATCATCATCGCGCTGATGGTCCGCCATCCGAAGCACATGCTGCAGGTCTTCAGCCTGGCGCTGGTGGACGTGATCCTGCTGTCCTGCCTGTTCTATGCAGCGGGCGGCACGCCTAGCGGTATCGGCAACCTGGTGATAGTCGCGGTAGCCATCGCCAACATCCTGCTGCGCGGCCGGGTCGGCCTGCTGATCGCCGCCGTCGCCGCCATCGGCATGATCTACCTGACCTTCTACCTCAGCCTCAGCCGCCCGGAGGCCGCCAGCCAGTATGTGCAGGCCGGCGCCCTGGGTGCCTTGTGCTTCGCCGCCGCCCTCTTCGTACAGGGCATCAGCAAGCGCCTGCAACTGAGCGAAACCCTGGCCGAGAAACGTGCCGCCGACGTCGCCAACCTGGAAGCGCTCAACGCCCTGATCCTGCAGCGCATGCGCACCGGCATCCTGGTGCTCGACCCCCAGCACCGCGTGCTCCTGGCCAATCAGGGTGCGCTGACGCTACTCGGTCGCGAAGATCTGGCCGGCAAGGTCCTCGACCCGCAAAGCCCGGAGCTGGTGAAACGCCTGCAACAGTGGCTGGACAACCCCACACTGCGCCCTCAGAGCCTTCAGGCGGTGGCCGAGGGCCCGGTGCTGCAACCGAGCTTCGTTTCCCTGCAACGGGGCGAACAGCGGGACACCCTGGTGTTCCTCGACGACATCTCGCAGATCGCCCAACAGGCCCAGCAGCTCAAGCTCGCCTCCCTGGGTCGCCTGACCGCCGGCATCGCCCATGAAATCCGCAACCCGCTGGGCGCCATCAGCCACGCGGCGCAGCTGCTGCAGGAGTCCGAGGAGCTGACCGGCCCGGACCAGCGCCTGGCGCAGATCATCCAGGACCAGTCGCGACGCATGAACCTGGTGATCGAGAACGTCCTGCAACTCTCCCGCCGCCGCCAGGCGGAACCGCAACTGCTCGACCTGAAGTACTGGCTGCACCGCTTCGCCAGCGAGTTCCGCAACGCCTCCGGCCCGGGCCAGACGCTGCACATCGAGACCAACAGCGGCACCATCCAGACCCGCATGGACCCGCACCAACTCACCCAGGTACTGACCAACCTGGTACAGAACGGCCTGCGCTACAGTTCACAGAAGAACAAGGTAGGACAGGTCTGGCTGAAGCTGTTCCGCGACCCGGAAAGCGACTTGCCCGTTCTGGAAGTGATGGATGACGGCGCCGGCGTTCCCGCCGAGCAGGTGCAGCACATCTTCGAGCCCTTCTACACCACCGAGAACAAGGGCACCGGGCTTGGCCTGTACATCTCGCGGGAGCTGTGCGAGAGCAATCAGGCCCGTCTCGACTACAGGACCCGCGAAACCGGAGGCAGCTGCTTTCGCATAACCTTTGCCCACCCGCGCAAATTGAGCTGACCATGACCAGACAGAAAGCACTCATCGTCGATGACGAGCCCGATATCCGCGAACTGCTGGAGATCACCCTCGGCCGGATGAAGCTGGATACCCGCAGTGCCCGCAACGTGAAAGAGGCCCGCGAGCTCCTGGCCGCCGAACCCTTCGACCTGTGCCTCACCGACATGCGCCTGCCCGACGGCACCGGCCTCGACCTCGTTCAGCACATCCAGCAACGCCACCCTCAGGTGCCCGTTGCCATGATCACCGCGTACGGCAGCCTGGACACGGCCGTCAACGCCCTGAAGGCTGGCGCCTTCGACTTCCTCACCAAACCGGTGGACCTCGGCCGGCTCCGCGAACTGGTGGCCGCCGCCTTGCGCCTGCGCACCAGCGGCAACGGCGAAACACCGATGGACAACCGCCTGCTCGGCGACTCTCCGCCGATGAAGTCACTGCGCAACCAGATCCAGAAGCTCGCCCGCAGCCAGGCCCCCGTGTACATCAGCGGCGAATCCGGCAGCGGCAAGGAGCTGGTGGCCCGCATGATCCACGAGCAGGGCCCGCGCCATGAAGACCCCTTCGTACCGGTCAACTGCGGCGCCATCCCGTCGGAGTTGATGGAAAGCGAGTTCTTCGGCCACAAGAAAGGCAGCTTCACCGGCGCCATCGAAGACAAGATCGGCCTGTTCCAGGCCGCCCACGGCGGCACCCTGTTCCTCGATGAAGTCGCCGACCTGCCCCTGCCCATGCAGGTGAAGCTGCTGCGCGCCATCCAGGAAAAGGCCATCCGCACCATCGGCGGCCAGCAGGAAGTGGTGGTGGATGTGCGCATCCTCAGCGCCACCCACAAGGACCTGGCCGCAGAGGTGGCTGCAGGACGCTTCCGTCAGGACCTCTATTACCGCCTGAATGTCATCGAACTCAGCGTCCCGCCGCTGCGCGAGCGCCGCGAGGACATCCCGCAACTGGCCGACGTCATGCTCAAGCGCCTGGCAGCGGACAGCAGCGCTGCGGCCAGCATCACCCGCGACGCGATGGAGAAGCTCAAGAGCTACCGCTTCCCCGGCAACGTCCGCGAACTGGAGAACATGCTGGAGCGGGCCTACACGCTGTGTGAGAACGACCAGATCCAGCCCGAGGACCTGCGCCTGACGGATGCACCGGCAGCTTCCGAAAACGGCGAAGCCGACCTCGCGCAGATCGACAATCTCGAGGACTACCTGGAAGAGGTGGAGCGCAAGCTGATCATGCAGGCGCTCGAGGAGACCCGCTGGAACCGCACCGCCGCGGCCCAACGCCTGGGCCTGACCTTCCGCTCGATGCGCTACCGCCTGAAGAAACTGGGGATCGACTGATCCCCAGGCCGATCAGGCCAGCGGCTTCAAGCGCGCCGATGGCGCATAGGGCGCCGGGTCGACAATGGGCTCACGCCCGAGCATGAGGTCGGTCAGCAGCCGGCATGACGCAGGCGCCAACACCAGGCCGTTGCGGTAATGGCCGCAGTTCAACCAGAGCCCATCGAACCCCGGGACCGGCCCGATAAAGGGAATGCCATCCGGCGAGCCCGGACGTAGCCCCGCCCAATGCCCCACCACCTCGGCATCCGCAAGGGCTGGCAGCATCTCGATCGCCGATGCCCTCAAGCTCTCCAGCGCCGACTCGGTCGGCGTCTTGTCGAAGCCTTCGTGTTCCAGGGTGCTGCCCACCAGGATGTGGCCATCACGCCGCGGAATCGCATAACGCCCCTTGGCCAGCACCATGCTCGGCAGGAAGTCCTCTGCGCACTTGAACAGGATCATCTGCCCCTTCACCGGCTCCACCGGCAGATCGAGTCCCAGCGTCGCCAGGAGTTCACCACTCCAGGCCCCCGCACAAAGCACCACGCGATCAGCGCGAATCCCTCCCTGAGCAGTCCGCACACCGACGACCCGCCCTTCCTCCTGGATGAAACCATCGACGGCGCAATCTTCCTGAAGCGTGACGTTAGGCAGTCGAAGCAGGGCTTCGCGCAGAGCGCGAGTCAGGCGCGGGTTGCGGACGTTGGCGACGTCGGCCATGTGGATGGCGGTGGAATAGCCCTCGGCCAACGGAGGAACAGCCGCCTTGACCGAGCTGATCGCCACGCGAGAAACCGGGCGATTGCGCTCTGCGGCCCACGCTAAAGCCTGCGCCTCATCGTCCAGATCGAGCCAATAGAGCCCCGTCGAATGCAGCTCAGGATCAACCCCAGTGCGCAAGAGCAATTGCCGAACCAACTGCGGATAATAGCTCTGAGACCAATGCGACAGTGCCGTAACCGCTGAGCTGTAACGCCACGGATATAGAGGTGAAACTATACCCCCTCCGGCCCAGGAGGCCTCTCGCCCAACACTTTTGCGTTCAATCAAAACCAGACGGTCCACATGCTCTGCCAACTGTAGAGCACTCAACAAACCAACCGCCCCCGCACCGACCACACACAGACTTGTCACCATTGCCCTCCTAACCCAAGCCATTGCACCGCTGTTGATGGTGGCGCGTTCGAGTTCACAGGGAGCGGATAGTCATGGAGATGAGGAAGAACTACAACAGGTCAGATGGCTTCAGCCTGCTGGAATTGCTGATAACACTGCTGCTACTGAGCGTGCTCTTCAGCCTGGCGATACCTCCTATGGCTGCATTCAAGGCACGCCAGGAGCTCAATTCGTTTCAACAGGACTTAACCAGACTCATACAGCATGCTCGTCATCATGCTCTCCTCAACAAAACCCGAGTAAGCATCTGCACCACCGATCACACGGGAAAATGCTCGACCCTCGAGTACGGCACTCTGACCAGCTTCATCGACGAAAAGGGGCGCCGCATGCTCAAGGACGACACCGACATTCTGATGAGGCTTGACATACCCGGCAGCCTGAAAATCCAGTGGCGCGGAATGAGGCCTCGCAGTTCACTTCACTTCAGCCCATACGGCATGACATTCGTGAGCAACGGCACCTTCACGCTCTGTCATCGCAAACCCAATGCCCATCACTTGAAAACCGTCATCAGTCTGCAGGGGCGAATACGGTCAAGCCGCATTCCTGCTCAATGCCCTCGTGATAGCTGAGCCGATCCTGCTGCGGGACGCCATGTACCGTTCACGCTTCGTTTCACGCCTGCCATCCAGCCAAAATTGTTTCGCCCGTGTCGTTACAAGAAACTGCACTCAATAGTGCGCCTAGAGGCCCGTGATGCAGAACAGTAAAGGATTTACCCTGATAGAACTGATGGTGACCATTTTGCTCTTGGCGATAGTCACATCCCTCGCCGCGCCGGCAATGGGGGGGTTCGTTCTCAGGCAGCGGGTCAGCGGGCAGGCCTCGGACTTCACCCTCGCCCTGGCCCTGGCAAGATCGGAAGCGGTGAAGATCAACGCAAGCGTATCCGTCGTGCCGATGACCAGCTCCAACTCTGGCTGGAGCGACGGCTGGTGCGTAGGCCCCACCAGCATCAGTGACTGCTCCGACAGCGCAGTTGTCCGTAAATTTGCTGCTGCTGAAGCGGTAACCGTCACCAGTGCCAATCTGGCCTCTCCTCCACGTATCACCTTTCTGCGCGACGGAACCCGTGGAGCTGCGACGGGCACGCCGGCAATCAAGGTTTCCTCTGACCGACTCAACGCCACAGGTGAAGACGCTCGCTGCGTGCGGGTGAACCCGCAAGGACGTGCAGAAATCGTGAAGATCATCAAATCAGCCACATGCAACTGAATGCAGGAATCCCGGATGAGAAGCTTTTCAGTTAAACAATTGGGGACCTCATTGATCGAGGTGCTGGTTACCCTTGTGATCTTTACCGTAGGTCTGCTCGGCCTGGCCGCACTGCAACTCAATGCCCTGCAGGGCACTTCGGACAGTGCCCAGCGCTCACAAGCCACCTCGGTGCTGCAGGATCTGGCCGAGCGCATTCGCGCCAACCCGTCCGGCTCAGCTGCCGATTATGCTGCCGCAGTGAACTGCGCCCAATTGCCGGCCACCATCTGCTCCGACTACTTCTCCCCCAGCACCAACGCCAAGGTCAACGCCACGAGTTGTACAGCGACCCAGATGGCTAAATTCGACAGTTGGGAAGCCAGTTGCAGCTACGCGGCGATCTCGACGTTCAATACCATCGACGCCCGCTTCAACAGCCGCGACTTCATTTCCCCGGCGTCCACCGCTTCGGTCATGACCATTACAAACTCCTCGAATGTCCTGAGCCTGAAATCGTCCTGGTTAAGCAAGTCAAACGCTCCCCAGGAACAAGGCAAGGAAACCAAGTCGGAAAAAGTACTCTCGGCAGAGCTCAAGGAACTTCGGAGATGAAGCCAGTAACCCTATTCAATCAGCGTGGCCTGAGTATCATCGAACTCATGGTCGCCTTGGTCCTGAGCCTGATCCTGCTGACGGGGGTCATTCAGGTTTTTCTGTCGACCAAACAAACCTATGCCACTAACGATGCCATGTCGCACCTGCAAGAGAACGGCCGCTTTGCGCTCGAGTTCATTGCAAGGAACGCACGGCTCGGTGGTTACACCAATCCCACGGAGTTAATCTCCCCCCCTCTTCCCGTGCAAGGCAAGAACTGCGGAGATGCATGCAGCCTGAACGGCAGCGGGGCAGACTCCGATACCCTGGCGATAGCCTTCCAACCCCCGAGAGACGAAGGTACCGGCCTGCACTACGACTGCGCGGGCGCATCGGTTGACGACGACAAAGTATTGGTAAACGTATTCAAGACACTCAACGGATCCCTCGTTTGCAGCTCCTATTACATTGGAACCACGACCGCCATCAGCAGCAATAAGCCGCTGGTAGAGGGGATTGATCGACTCCAGGTTCTTTACGGGGTCAACACAGCGGGAAAAGCCGACAGCGTTGATCAGTACATATCGGCGGATAGAGTCACCAGCTTGAACAAGTGGGATCAAGTTAGGGCAATAAGACTGGCCGTCCTGGCCAACTCCGTCACGCCGGTAAATCCGACCCCGCCTGCACGAAAATTTGCACTTCTTGACGCCACTCCAGTGTCATTTTCGAACGCAGAAGCCCGACTTGGCCGGCAGATCTTCACCACCACCATTCTTCTCAAGAACACCAACTGAGGCGACGATGTTGACTATCCCTGGGCATAACCAGCACGAGACAGGCGCCAGCTTGATTGTCGCTCTAATCTTCCTGCTCGTACTGACGATTGCTGGCATCACCGCCATGCGCTTTGCCACGATGGAAGAGCGCATGGCCAGCAATACGCAGTTCCGCACCGACGCCTATCAACTTACCCAGAGCGAAATCCGTGCACAGATGAAGGATTTCAGCGGCAGCGTCGCCAAGAGAGTGCCACTGCTCAATGCCAAGAACGCGAATGCTCATGGCCTGACTCAAGAACGCCTGCTCGAGCTGGCGCTGCCAAAAAGTAGCCGTGTGCCCGTCAACCTAACAGCCGTTATCTCGGATATCCGCGGTTCGTTCGCTGCAAACTCGGTCCGCTATCTGTCTGACAGTCCCTGCGAAGGTGGTTATAGCCTGGAGAAGTTCTCCTGCACTTACTACGAAATAAACACCAAGGCTGCCCTCAATGGCGGAGCGTCTTCCGACCAAGTCCAAGGTATCGTGTTTCGCACGAACAAGTGAGACCCCATGAAATATCTACTGTTCTTCATCACCCTTGTAATGACGTCCGCCCACGCTGACGAGACCGTCCCTGACAACTACTCGTTCGAAACCGTAGAGGCCGAGCGTCTCATCGTGAACTGGCAACCAACGGATACTCGCCTGGGCACCATGCTGGTCTATCGCTGTACAACCTGCGACCCCATCAAGATGTCGTTCTACCGGGACACTGAGTTTCGCCTCCAAGGAAAACTGGCCGATATCGCCGTCCTGAAGAACAAGGTCGACTGGAAAGGCCATATCAAGTTCACGGAAGAGAATCCTGAACGAATCATAAAAATCAATATCATCGAGCCGACAGAGGACAGCCAATGAAACGCACACGCAAACCTCTGCTTTTCGCCGGCGCGTTCTTTTACACGCTGTTCTCGCTGCAAAGTGCGCTGGCGGAAGATATTGAAATCTACGTAACGCGTGACCTCCCCGCGGACCAACGCGTACGCCCGAACATCTTGTTCATCATTGACTCCTCCGGCTCGATGGACACCAAGGTCAAGTCAACCAACAAGACGCGTATCCAAGTCGTCCAGTCCGTTACCAATAACCTGATCGACCAGCTCAAAGGCAACGGTGACGTAAACATCGGCTTCATGCGTTTCAACACCAGCGACGGCGGCAAGGTCATCAGCCCCATCTCGATCCTTAACAACAGCACGGCTGACGGGTTCAAGCAGACCGTCAACAACATCGGTGCAGATGACTGGACCCCCCTGCTGGAAACCTACTATGAGGCCTACCTCTATCTGACAGGAGGAACACCGGTCTGGGGGAAGAAAACCAGCGTCGCTTCGTCGATGGCCAACGGCAAATATATTTCGCCGATCACCCATAGCTGCCAGAAGACCAGCATCATCTACCTGACCGACGGCGAGCCCACTGAAGATATCGGCTCCAACGCTGACGTTCGCAAGCTCGTTGCCGGCAAGAACACCGCTCCGTGGGCTAGCACGAGTTGCGGTAATGGCCATGGCGTGTGCCTACCGCACCTCGCGCAATATCTCGCCAATCAGGATCTCTCCAGCTCCTACAGCGGCAAGCAGATCGCCAGTACTTACACCATCGGCTTTGCAACCGACCAGACGCTGTTGAGCAATACTGCAGCAGCGGGCAAAGGCAGCTACCAAACCACCGACAACGTGTCTGGCCTCACTGAGGCGATGAAATCCATCATCGTCGAGATCCTGGCCGAAAACACGACCTTCGCCACGCCCAGCGTGGCCGTGAGCGCCTACAACAACCTCGGTTTCCGCAACGATCTCTACTATGCGCTGTTCCGCCCGGCGGAAGGCGCTCGGTGGGTCGGGAACGTCAAACGCTACAAACTCGGCAAGAACAGCACGGGCGACAGCATCATTCTGGATGCGTCGGGAGCGGCAGCCGTCGACTCCACGACTGGCTTCTTCTCGGAGACATCGCGAAGCTTCTGGTCGACTGCCGCTGATGGCCGCGACGTAGAAAAAGGCGGGGTTGCCGCAAGACTGCCCGCCCCCACCAGCCGCAGTGTTTTCACCTGGACGGCTGCAGACAGGAGTCCGACCGCCAGCGCTGGCGTAACCGACAGCGCGGCGCTTCCCACCTTCTCGGATACGACCGCACTCACCAGCGCACTGCTAGGGGCTAGCTCCACCGCCGAAAGGACCAAATTCATCGAATGGGGCCGCGGATTCGATCCCGATAGCACGACGTCCCCGAAAGCAGCGAGGAAGCAGGTCGGCGACGTTTTGCACAACGAGCCCAAGCTGGTGGCCTACAAGACAGACGAGGACCTCGTCAGGGTAGCCAATTCCCAGAAGCCGACCAGCGACGCCGCCTATCAGGCCTCACCTGAACAGCTGTATATGTTCTTTGGGACCAATGAGGGCTTTATCCATGCGGTAGACCCATCAACAGGAGAAGAGAAGTTTGCCTTCATTCCGAAGGAACTGCTGCCGAACCTGGGGTACTACTACAAGAATGCCGAGGGTCTCGGAACCAAGAAATATGGCATGGATGGTCAGTTCAATCTGTGGACCGAATACTCGGCCCTGAACGCCACCACTCGCACCCGCGACATCACCAAGGCCTATCTCTATGCAGGCATGGGTCGGGGTGGTCGCAACTATTACGCCCTGGATGTCACGTCCATCACCGCGCCGAAGCTGAAATGGACGATCAAGGGTGGCGAAACCTCCGGCTTCGAGAAACTCGGGCAGAGCTGGTCCACACCGAAGCTCGCCAAAATCAAGCTGAACGGTACCGACAAGCAGGTGCTGATCTTTACTGGCGGCTATGACGTCAACCAGGACAACGACAACCCTAACACCCCGATCGATGACACCATCGGTAACCGCATCTTCATCGTGGATGCAGATACCGGGCAGTTGCTGTGGAGTGCTGGCAATACAGGAAGCACGCTCAACATCACCTCCATGACCAACAGCATTCCGGCTGACCCGGCCATCATCGACAGAAATGGTGACGGCTTCGCCGACATCATCTATGCAGCCGACACCCGCGGCCAGGTCTTCCGGGTCGATCTGAACAACGCCAACACTGGTGCATCGACGCTGGCGACTGGCGGTCGTATTGCGAGCTTCGGCGGGACCAATGCGCTCAACAACCGGCGCTTCTTCAATACCCCGGACGTGGCACTGGTTCGCGAGCGAGGCGGCAGAAGCTACTTCACCATTTCACTGGGCTCAGGCTATCGCGCCCACCCGCTTAACGAAAACACTGTCGATCGCTTCTATGTGATTCGCGACACCAGCGTTTCCGCACCACCGACGGCCTACACCACGCTGACGGAATCCGACCTTACGGACGTATCCAGCATCAACCTGACTGAAGCCGGAGCGGCGGAAATTCTGGCCTCCATCGCGACCAAAGAAGCCGCGATCAACTCGCTCAACAATGCAGCCAGCGCGGCACAGACAAACTTCAAGAACTACAAGGCAGGTATCAACTTCACCAGCAAGCAGACCGAAATGGTCGACACGGCAACAGAGGCCAACAACCGTCAGAAGCAGATTGATGCGATCTTCGACGCCGACCCCTACATCGCCGAACATGCTCCGGAAAGCACCAAGCAAAGTGCCTACCAGACCCAGATCGGGGCCATGCAGTCGCTGCTGAATGAACTGGTCCAGGGCAATGTGGACACCAGCGAACGTGCACGCCTGGTCGCTGCCTACAACAGTGTGCTTGCCACCCAATCCACCCTGGATTCACTGAACAGCCAGATTCTGGCCAAGGAACAGCAGATCATCGCAGCCCAAGTCGACCCGCAACCCGGCGTCGTGCAGGGCCTGGAAGCTGAACTGGCCACTCTGCGAAGCAACTACACAGCCAATGCGGCCTACACCAAGCGCGAACAGCAGAACCAGAGCGACCGGCTCAAGCAACTCATCACGGCAGTCAAGCAGAGCCAAAGCTCGCCGCCTCCTGCGCTGCATGATGCGATCACCAACCTGCTCGCCGAAACAGGCACAGGCACAGGCCAGGACGAAGCTGCTCTGCAGGCTCGCGACGAGGCAGCCAAGCAGGCGCAACTAAGCAACCAGGCCACCAACCAGACCAACAACACCACCCTGCTCAATACGCTAGAGGCGCAACGTGTGACGCTGGCTGGGAAGGTGAGTTCTCTTCAGGCGGAGCTGGATGCACTGGCGGCTACCCCTTACAGCAACAGCCCCACGCTGACGAATGCGCAGCTGACGGCTGCACGGGCCAAGTACGGCAACGGCATGACCATTTTCGATGCCTACCAGTATCTGATCGATGTGGCCCTGACCAATGCAGGTGATCAACTGCCAACCCTGAGACAGCAGATAAACGAGCTCTACGGTCAACTGACCCCGGGTGACAGCTATACGCCTAACCTCGAGCAATTGAACGCGAGCAAGGGCTGGTTCCTGCGCCTTCCAAAAGGCGAGAAAGTCCTGTCCAGTTCAGTTTCGTTCAATGGCGCGGTGCTGTTCAGCACCTTTAGCCCGCGAGGTTCCGCGGTGACTACCTGCGGTCCTGACGTTGGACGTGGCCGCTTCTTTGCACTCAACCTGACAGATGCGAGTGCCGTGTTTACCAAGCAGGTCAATGGTGTCGCTACGCCTACCCGCAGTTTCGACCTGGGCCGCAGCGGCATTCCGCCGAGCCCAACGGTCATCGTCGGGGACAGTGGATCGGACGGCTCGGACAACAATACCGTTTGTATTGGCACCGAATGTCCCAAACTTGAATGCGTTGAAGGTGGCCAGTTCTGTAATGCGCCTCCGATCAGTGCCAAATACTGGAGAGAAAATTGATTAAGCAAAGGGGCGTCACGCTAATTGAACTAATGGTGGTGATGGTGATAGTTGCGATCCTCGCCGGCATCGCCTATCCAAGCTATCAGAGCTATACCATCCGCTCAGGCAGGGCGGATGGGATGGCCAAACTGATGGAGATCATGCAAGCGCAGGAACGCTTCTACTCGCAGAACCAGAGCTACATCGCCGCCTTGGATGGTGACGCGTCGGCGAGCCCCCCTACG
This sequence comes from Pseudomonas sp. PDM13, assembly GCF_025685765.1. Lineage (NCBI taxonomy): Bacteria > Pseudomonadati > Pseudomonadota > Gammaproteobacteria > Pseudomonadales > Pseudomonadaceae > Pseudomonas > Pseudomonas sp. PDM13. The sequence goes on from NZ_JAOTQU010000003.1 coordinate 297,141, forward strand.
GGGCTCGGCTATGCAGCTACGCCGGTTCCAAGTGATGAGAAGCGCTACACGATCACCGCAGCTGCATGCGGTACGGCAGCAGCTGATGTAATTGCACGCTGCGTGACTCTTACGGCGGCACCGGCCGGACCGCAAACAAAGGACACGGAGTGCAAGAACCTCACGCTCAACAGCCGGGGAGAAAAAGGGATATCCGGAACGGGAAAAGTAGAATCGTGCTGGTAGCCCTGGACACGCCCCTGTATTGACGAACAATAAAAAAGCCCGGCATCGCCGGGCTTTTTTATGTCAGTCAGATTTATTTCACCTCAACGACGCGCAACTCCTTCGGCATCGAGAAGGTCACATTCTCCGGTCGGCCATCCAGCTCGACCGCAACCTCGGCGCCCCAGGCGCGCAGCTGTTCGATTACACCCTGCACCAGCACTTCCGGTGCAGAGGCACCGGCCGTAATGCCGACGCGGGTGATGCCTTCGAACCACTCCTGCTTCATGTCCTCGGCGCCGTCGATCAGGTAGGCCGGGGTGCCGATGCGTTCGGCGAGCTCGCGCAGGCGGTTGGAGTTGGAGCTGTTGGGGCTGCCGACCACCAGGACTACTTCACTCTCGTCGGCGAGCTGCTTGACCGCGTCCTGGCGGTTCTGGGTGGCGTAGCAGATGTCGTCCTTGCGCGGGCCACCGATGCTGGGGAACTTGCTGCGCAGGGCGTCGATGACGCGGCTGGTGTCGTCCATGGACAGGGTGGTCTGGGTGACGAAGGACAGCGCCTCGGGGTTGCGCACCACCAGGTTTTCGACGTCGGCTTCGTTTTCCACCAGGTAGATGGCGCCGCCGTTGCTGCCGTCGTACTGGCCCATGGTGCCTTCGACTTCCGGGTGCCCGGCATGGCCGATGAGCACGCATTCGCGGCCGTCACGGCTGTAGCGCGCAACTTCCATGTGCACCTTGGTCACCAGCGGGCAGGTGGCGTCGAAGACCTTCAGGCCGCGGCGGTCGGCTTCCTGGCGCACGGCCTGGGAGACGCCGTGGGCGCTGAAGATGACGATGACGTTGTCCGGCACCTGGTCCAGCTCCTCGACGAACACCGCACCGCGGGCGCGCAGGTCCTCGACCACGAACTTGTTGTGCACCACTTCATGACGCACGTAGATCGGCGGGCCGAACACTTCCAGCGCGCGGTTGACGATCTCGATGGCGCGATCGACGCCGGCGCAGAAGCCGCGGGGGTTGGCGAGTTTGATTTGCATGCTGTCTACCTCTTGGCCTTGCGGCCGCCCTCCCCTGCGGGAGCTGAAATCACGCCGGCTCGACTGCCAGAATCTCCACCTCGAAGCGCAGCGACTTGCCGGACAGCGGGTGGTTGAAGTCGATGGTCACATGGCTGTCATCGAAACTCTTCACCACGCCAGGCAACTCGGTGTTGGCGGCGTCATTGAAGATGATCAGCAGGCCTTCGGAGAGTTCCATGTCCTGGAACTGACTGCGCGGCATGACCTGCACGTTCTGCGAGTTCGGCTGGCCGAAGCCCTGCTCCGGCTCGATCGGCAGTACCCGCTTGTCACCGGCCTTGAGACCGAACAGCGCGCCCTCGAAACCCGGCAGCAGGTTGCCATCGCCGACCTTGAAGGTGGCCGGCTGGCGGTCGAAGGTGCTGTCGACGACATCACCGTTCTCCAGCTTGATGGCGAAATGCAGGGTGACCCGGGCATCCGGACCGATGCGCGACTCAGTGGCGAGAGACTCAGTCATGAGCGGGTTCTCCGGACTTCTTCGACTTGAACATATCCAGCGCCAGCATGATGGCGCCCAGGGTGATGGCGGTATCGGCCAGGTTGAACGCGGGGAAGTACCAGCGATCCTGCCAATGCACCAGGATGAAGTCGACCACGTGGCCAAGCACCACGCGGTCATAGAGGTTGCCCAGTGCGCCACCGAGGACCATGGCCAGCGCAATGGCCAGCCAGGTTTCGTCGGCCTTCAGGCGCTTGAGCCAGACCACCAGCACGCCGCTGACCACCAGGGCGATCAGGGCGAAGAACCAACGCTGCCAGCCGGAGCTGTCGGCGAGGAAGCTGAAGGCGGCACCGGTGTTGTAGACGTGAATCCAATCGAACCAACCGGGGATGACGGTGATCCGTTCGCGGAACGGAATCACATCCAGCACCACCCACTTGGAGCCCTGGTCCAGCACGAACACCAGTACGCTCAGCAGCAGCCAGCCGAGACGGCCAAAACGGGCCTCAGGCATAGTGGCGAACCTCACCAGCGCCTTCGATGTTCTCGACGCAACGACCACACAGCTCGGGATGCGCAGCGTTCACGCCGACATCCGCGCGGTGGTGCCAGCAACGGCCGCACTTGGCGTGGACGGACTTGAGGATCTTCAGCTTCAGGCCTGGCACTTCGGTTTCCACGGCATCGGCCGGTGCGGCTGCCAGGGGCTGCACATCGGCGGTGGAGGTGATCAGCACGAAACGCAGTTCGTTGCCCAGCTTGGCCAGCTTGGTGGCCAGGGAGTCCTCGGCGAAGACCGTGACCTCGGCCTGCAGGCTGCCGCCGATGGCCTTGGCGGTCCGCAGGTTCTCCAGCTCCTTGTTCACCGAAGCCTTGACCGCAACCACGTCTTCCCAGAAGGCGTTGCTCATCTCGAAGCCTTCCGGCAGCTCGCTCAGGCCCTGGTACCAGGTGTTGAGCATCACCGACTCACCACGCTCGCCCGGCATGAACTGCCAGACTTCCTCGGCGGTGAAGGCCAGGATCGGCGCGACCCAGCGCACCAACGCCTCGACGATGTGGAACAGCGCGGACTGGCAGGAACGACGCGCCAGGCTGTCGGCCTGGGTGGTGTACTGGCGGTCCTTGATGATGTCGAGATAGAAGCCGCCCAGTTCCTGCACGCAGAAGTTGTGCACGCGGGAGTAGACGTTCCAGAAGCGGTACTCGCCGTAGGCCTCTTCCAGCTCGCGCTGCAGCTGCAGGGTACGGTCCACGGCCCAGCGGTCCAAGGCCAGCATGTCTTCCACCGGCACCAGGTGCTGCGCCGGGTCGAAGCCCGAGAGGTTGGAAAGCATGAAGCGCGTGGTGTTGCGAATGCGGCGATAGGCATCGGCGCTGCGCTGCAGGATCTGCTGGGAAACGGCGATCTCGCCGGAATAGTCGGTGGACGCAACCCACAGGCGCAGGATGTCAGCACCCAGGGTGTCGATCACGGTCTGCGGCACCACGGTGTTGCCCAGGGACTTGGACATCTTGCGGCCGGACTCGTCGACGGTGAAGCCGTGGGTCAGCAGCGCGCGGTACGGCGGGTGGTTGTCGATGGCGCAACCGGTCAGCAGGGACGAATGGAACCAGCCGCGGTGCTGGTCCGAGCCTTCCAGGTACAGGTCGGCACGCGGGCCGGTGGCATGGCCCAGCGGGTGCGAGCCGCGCAGCACGTGCCAGTGGGTGGTGCCGGAGTCGAACCACACGTCCAGGGTGTCGCTGATCTTGTCGTACTGCGGGGCCTCGTCGCCCAGCAGCTCGGCGGCATCCAGCTTGAACCAGGCTTCGATGCCCTCCTGCTCGACGCGCTTGGCCACTTCCTCCATCAGCTCGACGGTGCGCGGGTGCAGCTCACCAGTGGCCTTGTGCAGGAAGAACGGAATCGGCACGCCCCAGTTGCGCTGGCGCGAGATGCACCAGTCCGGACGGCCGGCGATCATGTTGTGCAGGCGCGCCTGGCCCCAGACGGGTACGAACTCGGTCTGCTCGATACCGGCCAGCGCGCGCTCGCGCAAGGTGGCGCCTTCGTTGGGCTGCTTGTCCATGCCGACGAACCACTGCGCGGTAGCGCGGTAGATCAACGGGGTCTTGTGGCGCCAGCAGTGCATGTAGCTGTGGTTGATGCTTTCGTGCTTGAGCAGCGCACCAACCTCTTCCAGCTTGGCGACGATGGCCGGGTTGGCCTTCCAGATGAACTGGCCGCCGAAGAAGGGCAGGTCCTGGACGTAGACGCCATTGCTCTGCACCGGGCTGAGGATGTCGTCGTTGCTCATGCCGTAGTGCTTGCAGGAACGGAAGTCGTCCTCGCCATAGGCCGGGGCGGAGTGGACCACACCGGTGCCGGCGCCCAGCTCGACGTACTCGGCCAGGTAGACCGGCGACAGGCGCTCGTAGAACGGGTGGCGGAAGCGGATGTTCTCCAGCGCTTCGCCCTTGGCGGTGGCGATCACCTGGCCTTCGAGGCCGAAGCGCGCCAGGCAGGACTCCACCAGCTCTTCGGCCAGCAGCAGCAGGCGCGCGCCGGTATCGACCAGGGCGTAGTTGAATTCGGGGTGGACGTTCAGCGCCTGGTTGGCCGGGATGGTCCAGGGGGTGGTGGTCCAGATGACGATGGCGGCCGGCTTGGCCAGGCTCGACAGGCCGAAGGCGGCAGCCAGCTTGTCGGCGTCCTCGACCAGGAAGGCGACGTCGATGGCGTCGGACTTCTTGTCCTGGTACTCCACCTCGGCCTCGGCCAGGGCGGAACCGCAATCGAAGCACCAGTTGACCGGCTTCAGGCCCTTGAACACGAAGCCCTGCTTGACCATCTCGGCCAGGGCGCGGATCTCACCGGCCTCGTTGGCGAAGGCCATGGTCTTGTAGGGGTTGTCCCATTCGCCCAGCACGCCCAGGCGGATGAAGTCGGCCTTCTGCCCTTCGATCTGCTCGGCGGCGTAGGCGCGGCAGAGTTCGCGGGTCTTGTCGGCGGGCAGGTTCTTGCCGTGGGTGGTCTCGACCTTGTGCTCGATCGGCAGGCCGTGGCAATCCCAACCCGGCACGTACGGGGCATCGAAGCCCGCCAGGGTCTTGGAACGGACGATGATGTCCTTGAGGATCTTGTTGACCGCGTGACCGATGTGGATGCTGCCGTTGGCATAGGGCGGGCCATCGTGCAGGACGAACTTCGGGCGGCCCTCACCGATCTGGCGCAGCTTCTGATAGAGCCCAATGGAGTCCCAGCGCTGCAGGGTCTCCGGCTCACGCTGGGGAAGACCGGCCTTCATCGGAAATGCCGTTTCCGGCAGGTTGAGGGTCGCTTTGTAATCGGTCATGTCAGTCCAGGCTCATCATTGAATTGGGATGCCTTGCCAGTAGGCACGGGCTGCGGCGACGTCCGCGTCGATCGCCGACTTCAACGCCTCGAGGGAGGCGAAACGCTGCTCTTCACGCAGCTTGTGGTGGAAGGTCACGCTGATGCGCCGGTCATACAGATCGGCGGAGTAATCCAGCAGATGCACTTCCAGGTGGGCCTTGCCATCCCCCTTCACGGTGGGACGCACGCCGATGTTGGCAACGCCGGGGCGACGCTGGCCGTCCAGTTCGACGCTGACCAGAAAGACCCCGGAAAGGGGAACGCGCCGGCGCTTGAGCTGCACGTTGGCCGTGGGCGTGCCCAGTTGGCGTGCCAGCTTCTGCCCGTGCAGCACCCGCCCGGTGATGGAGAAGGGCCGGCCCAGCAGGCGCTCGGCCAGGGCGAAGTCGGCAGCGGCCAGGGCCTGGCGCACGCGCGTACTGCTCACCCGCACATCATCCAGCTCGACGGTGGCGGCAGCTTCCACGCTGAAGCCTTCGGCCGCACCGGCCATCTGCAGGAATGCGAAGTCGCCGGCGCGATCACAACCGAAGCGGAAGTCATCGCCCACTTCCAGATGCTTGACTCCAAGCCCCTCCACCAGCACCGCATGCACGAACTCGGCGGCGCTGAGTTCGCGCAGCCGGCGGTTGAAGGCCAGGCACAGTACGCGGTCGACGCCTTCGGCAGCCAGCAACTCCAGCTTGTCGCGTAGGCGGGTCAGGCGTACGGGGGCGGTATCGGGGCCGAAGAACTCACGGGGCTGCGGCTCGAAAATCACCACGCAGCTGGGCACGCCCAACTCGGCTGCGCGCTCGCGCAAGCGTTTGAGAATGGCTTGATGGCCACGGTGTACGCCGTCGAAATTGCCGATGGTGGCAACGCAACCCCCAAGTTGGGGCCGCAGGTTATGGAGGCCTCGGACCAGCTGCATAGCACACGTCTTGTTCACAAAGTGGCCGAATTATACGCACACCCGCAGCCAGACAACAGGCGCCGCTGACGGGCCGCGCCGATGCCCGATCAGGCGGCCCCGGGAAGCTCAGATCGCACGTCGGGCGAAGTGTCGCAGGCGGAAGCCGAGCAGCGCCAAGGTCGCGAAATAGCTCAGCGCCCCTGCCGTGACCAACCCACCCAGGCGCAACAGGCGCACCAGCATGTCGCCCTGGTCCCAGGCCGGCAGCAGCCACATGCCGCCCACCAGCACCGCCGCCATCAAGGTCACCGCCACCAGCAGCTTGATCAGGAACATCGGCCAACCGGGCTGCGGCTCGAACAGCTTCTGCCGGCGCAACTGCCAGAACAGCAGCGCGGCATTGAGGCAAGCGGCCAGGCCGATGGCCAATGCCAGCCCGGCGTGCTGCAGCGGGCCGATGAAGACGAGGTTCATCAGTTGCGTCGCAACCAGGGTGAACAGGGCGATGCGCACCGGCGTGCGCAGGTTCTGCCGGGCGTAGAAGCCAGGCGCCAGCACCTTGACCAGGATGATCCCCAGCAAGCCCGCCGAATAGGCGATCAGCGCACGCTGGGTCATCTCGGCGTCATGGGCGCTGAACTTGCCGTACTGGAACAGCGACACCGTCAGCGGCTCGGCGATCAGCGCCAGCGCCAGGGCACAGGGCAGCACCAGCAGGAAGCACAGGCGCAACCCCCAATCCAGCAGCTGCGAATAGGCCTGGCGATCATCGCTGGCATAGGTCTTGGCCAGCGACGGCAGCAGAATGGTGCCCAGGGCTACGCCCAGCACACCGGACGGCAGCTCCATCAGGCGGTCGGCGTAGTACATCCACGACACCGAGCCCGCCGCCAGGAAGGACGCGAAGATGGTGTTGATGATCAGCGAGATCTGGCTCACCGAAACGCCGAAGATCGCCGGCCCCATCTGCTTCAACACCCGCCAGACGCCGCTGTCCCGCAGATTCAGGCGCGGCAGCACGAGCATGCCGATGCGCTTCAGGTGCGGCAGCTGGTACAGCAGCTGCGCCAGGCCGCCAGCCAGGGTCGCCCAGCCCAGGGCCATTACCGGCGGGTCGAAATAGGGTGTCAGGAACAGCGCGAAGATGATCATCGCCACGTTCAACAGGGTCGGCACGAAGGCCGGCACGGCGAAGCGGTTCCAGGTGTTGAGCACCGCTCCGGCCAGGGACGAGAGGGAGATAAGGAAGATGTAGGGGAAGGTCACCCGCAGCAGCGAGGTGGTCAGTTCGAATTTTTCCGGCGTATCGGTGAAACCCGGCGCCGTGGCCCAGATCACCCATGGCGCGGCGAGTATGCCGATGGCCGTGACAATCGCCAGCACCAGCGTCAGCAAGCCGGATACATACGCCAGGAAGGTGCGGGTCGCCTCCTCCCCCTGCTGGTTCTTGTACTCCGCCAGGATCGGCACGAAGGCCTGGGAGAACGCGCCTTCGGCGAATATCCGACGCAGCAGGTTGGGCAGCTTGAAGGCAACGAAGAAGGCGTCGGTCGCCACGCCGGCGCCGAAGATGCGCGCCACGATGGTGTCGCGAACGAACCCGAGGACCCGCGAAAGCATGGTGATGGAACTGACGGCCGCCAGCGATTTGAGCAGGTTCATAAGGTCAGGCTGCTTGCATTCCGGGGTGAGCATGAAGGGTTTGCGCCCGGCGGGCGGGGCGGTAACCAGGCCAAACGCGCTGGTTTTCGGAGGCCGCGAGTGTAGAGCCGGTGCAGAAATAAATCACGCTGCCCGCCGATCTGAGGTACGCTCGTCGCCCCTTTGTAGGGAAGCCGTACCTGCCCTTGACATTGCTTCATCGCATCGGCATGATTCGCGGCCTTATTTGTTTGTATCCCCCCAGTTTTCGAGGAGCTTGACGGTGGCCAATACACCTTCTGCCAAAAAACGCGCAAAACAGGCTGAGAAGCGTCGTAGCCATAACGCCAGCCTGCGCTCCATGGTCCGTACCTACATCAAGAACGTCGTCAAGGCGATCGATGCCAAGGACCTGCCCAAGGCCCAGAACGCCTACACCCTGGCTGTTCCGGTAATCGACCGTATGGCCGACAAGGGCATCATCCACAAGAACAAAGCTGCTCGTCACAAGAGCCGCCTGAACGCCCACATCAAGGCGCTCGGCCAGGCTGCTGCCTAAGCTTTGCTTCTGATGGAAGACCGGCCCCAGGGCCGGTTTTTTATTGCCCGCGAAAAAGCATCGCCGAAGCGCGACCACAAAAAAAGCCCGGCGAACCGGGCTTTTGATCTTCAGCGCGACTCGGCCCAGGGCAGGATCGGGATCGCGGTGACCGCATTCTGCGGACTGCCCTCGATCACCCGATCGCTGTACACCAGGTACACCAGCGTATTGCGCTTCTGGTCGAAGAAACGCACCACCTGCATGGTCTTGAACACCAGCGAGGTGCGCTCCTTGAAGACCTCCTCGCCATCCTTCAATTCACCCTTGAAGTGAATCGCCCCCACCTGACGGCACGCGATGGAAGCCTCGGCACGATCCTCGGCCAGGCCGAGCCCACCCTTCACTCCGCCGGTCTTGGCGCGCGACAGGTAGCAGGTCACGCCATCCACCTTGGGGTCATCGAAAGCCTCGACGACGATCTTGTCGTTCGGCCCCACCCACTTGAACACGGTGGAGACCGAACCGATCTCCTCCGCAGCAGCCAGCAAAGGCATGCACAACACCAATGCCGACAATCCCTTGATCACGCGCATCCGAACGCTCCTTCAGACCAGAACCAGATTATCCCGATGCACCAGCTCGGGCTCATCGACATAACCCAGCAGTTTCTCCACCTGCTCGGAGGACTGCCCGATGATCTTCTGCGCCTCCAGGGCACTGTAGTTGACCAGGCCGCGCGCCACTTCGCGCCCATCCGGCCCGACACAGACCACCATCTCGCCACGGCGGAAGCTGCCCTGCACCGCCTTCACACCCACCGGCAGCAAGCTCTTGCGGTCGTCACGCAGGGCCTTCACGGCGCCAGCATCCAGCACCAGGGTACCGCGAGTCTGCAGATGGCCAGCCAGCCACTGCTTGCGCGCCGCCAGCATGCCGCGCTCGGGCGCCAGCAGGGTACCCAGGCGCTCGCCCGCCTTGAGGCGATCCAGCACCCGCTCGATGCGCCCACCGACGATCACCGTATGCGCGCCGGAACGGGCCGCCAGGCGCGCCGCACGCAGCTTGGTCTGCATGCCACCACGCCCCAGCGCACCACCGGTACCGCCCGCCACGGCGTCCAGCGCCGGATCATCGGCACGGGCCTCGAAAATCAGCTGGGCATCGGGATTGTGGCGCGGGTCGGCATCGAACATGCCGTCGCGATCGGTAAGGATCACCAGCAGATCAGCTTCGACCAGGTTGGCCACCAGGGCCGCGAGCGTGTCGTTGTCGCCGAAGCGGATTTCGTCGGTGACCACCGTATCGTTCTCGTTGATCACCGGAATGGTGCCGAGCTCGACCAGGGTGCGCAGGGTGCTGCGCGCATTGAGGTAGCGCTTGCGATCGGAGAGATCGTCATGGGTCAGGAGAATCTGCGCGGTGTGCCGGCCATGCTCGCCGAAGCTCGACTCCCAGGCCTGCACCAACCCCATCTGCCCCACCGCAGCCGCGGCCTGCAATTCATGCATGGCTTTCGGCCGGGCGCTCCAGCCGAGGCGGCTCATGCCCGCCGCCACGGCACCAGAGGAAACCAGCACCAGCTCGACCCCGGCATTGCGCAGGGCCACCATCTGCTCGACCCAGACCGCCATGGCATCACGATCGAGACCACGACCATCCGCCGTCAGCAGCGCACTGCCGATCTTGACCACCCAGCGCTGCGCGCCCGTCACCTTGTCCCGCATATCTTCCAACCTTAGCTAGAAAGCCGTGCGGCCCACGGCGCACAGCCTATGGCGATCATTTGCGCCGAGCGGCGCACTCATCAGGGAACGTAGAAGATTTCCGGACCGTCGCCGTCGTCTTCGTCATCATCGAAGTCATCGTCGTCATCCTGCGCACCGGCGCTCTTCAGCCCGGCACGGCGCAGGGCACGCTGATCGTCCAGCGCCTGCAGACGGGCACGCGCCTCGTCCTCGATACGCTGATCCAGCTCCGCGAGCCCTTCGGCGTACTCGGGCTCCTCGCTCATGCGCAGGGTGCGCTCGTCGAGGTAGCGCATGATGTCCTGGGACAGCGCCTCGGTGCCTTCACGCTCCAGCGCGGAAATCACATAGACCGGACCCTCCCACTCCAGGCGCTCGATCACCGCCTTCAGGCGAGCCTCGCGATCCTCGTCGAGCAACTGGTCGGCCTTGTTCAGCACCAGCCAGCGGTCACGCTCGGTGAGCGCGGGACTGAATCGACCCAGCTCCTCGATGATGGTGGCAGCCGCTTCGGCCGGATCGCTCTCGTCCAGCGGCGCCATATCGACGATATGCAGCAGCAGACGGGTACGCGCCAGGTGCTTGAGGAAACGGATACCCAGGCCCGCACCTTCGGCAGCGCCCTCGATCAGGCCAGGAATGTCGGCCACGACGAAGCTCTTGTAGCGCCCCACGCTGACCACACCCAGGTTCGGTACCAGGGTGGTGAAGGGGTAATCGGCAACCTTCGGCTTGGCAGCGGAAACCGCACGGATAAAGGTGCTCTTGCCCGCATTCGGCAGGCCCAGCAGACCGACATCGGCCAGCACCTTCAATTCCAGCTTGAGGTCACGGGAATCACCAGGCTTGCCATTGGTGGTCTGGCGCGGCGCACGGTTGGTGCTCGACTTGAAACGGGCGTTGCCCAGGCCGTGCCAGCCGCCCTGGGCGACCATCAGCCGCTGACCGGGCTTGGTCAGGTCACCGATGATTTCCTGGGTGCCGGCATCGATGATGGTGGTCCCGACCGGAACGGGCAGGACCAGATCATCACCCTTGCGGCCGGTGCAGTCCTTGCTGCCGCCGTTCTCGCCACGCTGGGCGTCGAAACGACGGGTGTAGCGATAGTCGACCAGGGTGTTCAGGTTCGGGTCGGCTTCCATGAACACGGAACCGCCATCACCGCCATCGCCGCCGTTGGGGCCGCCCTTTTCAATGAATTTTTCGCGACGGAAACTCATCAGGCCGTTGCCGCCGTCACCCGCTTTTACAAAGATCGATACTTCATCGACGAATTTCATCAGGACGCCTCCCGCCACGCGGGACGGGTTGAAAGAAAAAAGAACACAAGGATACAGGGAAGCCCGCGCAAATCGGAGTTTCCATCTATCAGAAACAAAAAAGCCCCGTCGCGAGACAGGGCTTTTGCAGCGGAGTCGCGATTAAGCCGCGACGACGCTCACGTACTTGCGACCGAAAGCGCCTTTGACCTCGAACTTGACCACGCCGTCCACTTTCGCGAACAGGGTGTGGTCTTTGCCCAGGCCAACGCCGTAACCGGCGTGGAACTTGGTGCCGCGCTGACGCACGATGATGTTGCCGGCCTTGATGACCTGGCCGCCGTACAGCTTCACGCCAAGGCGTTTACTTTCTGAGTCGCGGCCGTTGCGGGTAGAACCGCCAGCTTTTTTGTGTGCCATGAGTCAAATCCTCCAAAAAAGGAAATTAGGCCTGGATGCCGGTGATTTTGATTTCAGTGAACCACTGGCGGTGGCCCTGGCGCTTCATGTGGTGCTTACGACGGCGGAACTTGATGATGCGCACTTTGTCGTGACGGCCTTGAGCGACCACTTCAGCGACTACTTTGGCGCCATCAACGACCGGAGCGCCGATTTTCACGTCGTCGCCATTGCCGATCAGCAGAACGCGATCGAAGGTCACGGATTCGCCGGTAGCGATCTCGAGCTTCTCGATCTTGAGGAATTCACCTTCAGCGACTTTGTATTGCTTGCCGCCGGTAACGATAACTGCGTACATGGATTTTCTCCGTTAAACCTGCTCACCCGACGCTTTATAGAAATAAGTAGGGGTCGGCATGGCTGCATGGGGCCGGAACTGGAACCCGTGCAATTGCGTAAGGCAGGAAAATGCCCAAGGAAGTTCAGGGGCCGCGATTGTACGCAAGCCATGATTGCCGCGCAAGCACCGCTGGTACTCGCCTTGACAGCCCCCACCCTGCCCCCTAGCATGCCGCGCAACCTCAAAGGAGCACCCCTCGCTGATGCAACCCCAGGCCTTCTACCGCGTGGTGGCGGACGATTTTACCGCAGTCGACGACATCATCCGTCGGCAACTCACCTCCCGCGTTCCCCTGGTGGAGAAGATCGGCGACTACATCGTGTCCGCCGGCGGCAAGCGCCTGCGTCCGCTCCTGGTCCTGCTCAGCGGCAACGCCCTGGGCTTCGGCGGTGAACAACTGCGCCTGCTCGCCGCCACCATCGAATTCCTGCACACCTCCACCCTGCTGCACGACGACGTGGTCGATGCCTCCGGCCTGCGCCGCGGCCGTTCCACCGCCAATGCGCTGTGGGGCAACGCGCCGAGCGTACTGGTGGGCGACTTCCTCTATGCACGCTCCTTCGAAATGATGGTAGAGCTGGGCTCGATGCCGGTGATGCGCATCATCTCCCAGGCCACCCGCGTGATCGCCGAAGGCGAAGTGCTGCAGCTGTCGAAGATCCGCGACGCCAGCACCACCGAAGAAACCTATATGGAAGTCATCCGCGGCAAGACTGCGATGCTCTTCGAGGCCTCCACCCACAGTGCCGCCGCGCTGGCCCAGGCCCCGGCCGAACAGGTCGAAGCCCTGCGCACCTTCGGTGACTACCTGGGCATCGCCTTCCAACTGGTGGACGACCTGCTCGACTACCGTGGCGACGCCGCCACCCTGGGCAAGAACGTCGGCGACGACCTGGCCGAGGGCAAGCCCACCCTGCCGCTGATCGCCACCATGCGTGACGGCACCGCCGAGCAGGCCGCCGTGGTCCGCCAGGCCATCCAGCAGGGCGGCAGCCAGGACCTGGAAGGCGTCCGTGCAGCCGTCGAAGCCGCCGGCGCCCTGGACTACACCGCCCGCCTCGCCCGCGACTATGCCGAGCGCGCCATCGCCTGCCTGGAGGTGCTACCGGACAACCAATACCGCGACGCCCTGATCGAACTCACCCGCTTCGCTGTCGCACGCACGCACTGATCCAGACCCGCATCAGCAAAAGCCCGTCCTCGCGACGGGCTTTTTATTGCGCCACCGCCAGCCCTCTTCCGATTCCCCACAACGCAGTGGATACGGGCTTCGGGCACAGACTCGGGCGCACCATCCAGCGTGACCTGGATCAAGCAGACGACGAAAGGCGCAAATCGCGCTTGCCATTTTGATAATAGGAATTATTCTCATCTCACTACTTTTCAAGGAGATGAGCCATGACCTACCTGATCGATGCCTGGCTGGATCGCCCGCACCCCTACCTGCGCATCCTCCACCGTGAAACCGGCGAAGTGTGCGCCATCCTCGAAGAGGAAGCCCTCGACGAACTACGGGACCAGGGGGATCTCGACCTTGCCGGCCTGACCTCCAGCGAGCCCCTGATACTCAAGGAGCTGGTGCGCAGCCTGTTCCTCTTCTGCTATGCGCGGGCACTGCGTCCGCACAACGAGATCCAGCTGCACTGAAAGAGGTTCGAGCGGAGGCAAAGGCGCCTCCGCCGGTTCCCGGGCCGTCAGGGACGACGCGCCCGGCAATCACCCCGAGAAGGCTCAGAGGATTTCCAGCAGCTCCACGTCGAACACCAGCACGCTGTGCGGCGGGATGCTGCCAACGCCCTGAGCGCCATAGGCCAACTCGCTGGGCACGTGCAGGCGCCACTTGCTGCCGGCGTTCATCAGTTGCAGGGCCTCGACCCAACCGGCGATCACGCCACCCACCGGGAATTCGGCCGGCTCACCACGGTTGTAGGAGCTGTCGAACACGGTGCCGTCGATCAGGGTGCCGTGGTAGTGGGTGCGCACGGTGTCTTCGGCGGAAGGCTTGGCGCCCTCGCCCGCAACCAGTACTTCGTACTGCAGGCCGGACGGCAGCTGGGTCACGCCTTCACGCTTGGCGTTCTCCACCAGGTAGGCACGGCCTTCGCCAGCGGCGGCATCGGCTTTCGCCTGGGCTTCAGCCTGCATGCGCTCGCGGATCACCTTGAAGGCGGCGGACAGGGCATTACTATCCACACGGCTCTCGATGCCGGCGAAGGCATCGCGCAGGCCGGCGACAACGGCGTCGATGCTCACGCCGGGCGGGGGATTGTCACGGATCTGGTCGCCCAACTGGCGGCCGATGCCATAGCTGACACGGGTTTCATCGGTGGAAAATTCGAGTTCGGACATGGCCGGGGCTCCGCTCTGGAAAAAAGGTCGGCCAGACTAGCACAGCCCCCTTCCGCACCCTATCCCCGCATCGCACCCCGCCCGTTCAGCGACTGGAACTCATCGACAGCGGCACCCGCAACGCGCTGCGCCCATCGGGGGCGATGCCGCACATCTCATCGTGCACCGACGCATGCACCAGATAGAAAGGCAGGCGCGGCAGCTCGTGTAACAGCCCCCGCGCATGCTCCACCGAGCGCAGTTGCATCGCATGGCCACGGCCATCGTCCAGGGTGTGGCAGCGCCCATCGATATGCGCCTGCAGCAAATAGATGCCCCCTTCCATGGAGATGAGGTCGAGCCCCTCGATATGCCCGGCACGGGCTTCGCTGGAAAGGGTCTGCAGGTTCATGGCGTCACCTCGGCGGTCTGTACAGGAAAAAGTTAAATACAGTTTCTGTACAGGATCAAAACCGCCGGGCAGAAACACGACCGCCCACGAGCGGGACGCTGACGGGCGGTCATGGTGGCGCAGGAAGGCGATCAGTGATCGTGCTTGGTCATCTTGTCCAGGTAACCCATGGCGAACGCCGAGATCACGAAGGTCATGTGCAGTATCACGTACCACATGATCTTGGCGTTATCGATGTTCTGCGCATCCATGAACACCCGCAGCAGGTGGATCGACGAGATCGCCACGATGGACGCGGCCACCTTCATCTTCAGCGAGCCGGAATCCATCTTGCCCAGCCAGCTGAGCTTCTCCTTGCCTTCATCGATATCCAGCTGGGAGACGAAGTTCTCGTAGCCCGAGATCATCACCATCACCAGCAGGCCACCCACCAGCGACATGTCGATCAGCGACAGCAGCACCAGGATCAGTTCGGCTTCGGTTTTCTCGAAAACATGGGGGAGGACGTGATAGACCTCCTGGAAGAACTTCAGCGACAGCGCCAACAGCGCCAGGGACAGGCCGAAGTAGATGGGCGCCAGCAGCCAACGCGCCGCGTACATCGTGTTTTCCAATAAGCGTTCCATGAAGCCTCGCATCCAGAATCAAAACTGGCGGCGAGTATAACGAGCACATTCCTACAGAAAAACAGGCAAGTAATGCCTCGAAATATCCCCAACAGCTGTGGATAACCCTGTGAACAGTCTTGGGAACGATGGCCCGGAGCAGGTGTGGCCGGGGCTCGCCGGGCGCTGCGCAAAAGCTGCTCAACGCGAAGGCCGTCAGGTCTCCGGGCTGAACAGGAAGCTGCCCAGGCTGTGACGCCGCTCGCCATTCAGCCGGCGCAACTCACCCTGCACATGGATACGCCAGATCATCGGGCCCGCGCATTCGCAGTAGCCCAGTTCGGCCAGGCAAGAAGCAATCGCGGACAGTACCGATTCAGCGACGAAAGGCCCGTGGAATGGGCCCTGCGCCTTTAGCGCGGAAGGCTGCGCCCCGGAGATGCCGGCCGCGCAGATAAGCGTCCAGAGTCCCTTCTCTCCAGCCAGTGGCAGGATGACGCACTCGATGCGCGTAACCAGCCCCAGGCATTGACGGGTAAGGCAGAGGTTGCGGGACATAACGGCGTTCCTCGCGTAGACCTGCGGCCAGCCTACACCCGCATGCAGCCCTGAGGAAGTGAGGAAACCTTATCCACGCCAGCTGTGGATAAGCCTGTGGATGGAGCGGTGAAAAGTCTGTCGGACCGGCAGCCGCACTGGGCCGGCCCTCTTCGCTCAATGACTGACCAGCCACGACGCCCGCAAGCGCCATGACCGGTCATCGCCTGGTCAGGCCGGCCCCTGGATCTTGTCCTCGGGCGGGGTCTTCTTGCCGGGCTCCTTCTTCGGCCCCTTGCGCGGCGGCTTGGCCGGTGCCGGCGCTTTCTCCAGCGCGGCGACGGCTTCCTTGGCCGCATCGGGCTTCTCTTCCTCCTCCATACCCATCTCGGCGATCTCGCGCAGGCGCTCCACCACCCGGGCGTTGACGCTGCCCTTGGGGAAACGGCCCTTGTCGTCCGGGCTGCCCGCCGCCTCGCCCACCAGCAGGCTCAGCGCCTCGTCGGCCTGGCGCACCGCGTAGACGTGGAAGCGTCCGGCACGCACCGCCTGCAACACGCGCTCGTCGAGCATCAGGGTGGCGACGTTGGCCTGGGGGATGATCACGCCTTGTTCGCCCGTCAGGCCACGCGCCTCGCAGAGGCGGAAGAAGCCCTCGATCTTCTCGTTGACCCCGCCGACTGCCTGCACCTCGCCGAACTGGTTGATCGAGCCGGTGATGGCGAAGCACTGTTTCAGCGGCGTGCGCGACAGGGCCGAGATCAGGGTGCAGACCTCGCCCAGGGAAGCGCTGTCGCCGTCGACATAGCCATAGGACTGCTCCAGGGCGATGCTCGCGGAAATCTCCAGCGGGAATTCCTGTGCATAACGGCTGCCCAGGTAACCGGTGAGGATCATCACGCCCTTGGAGTGAATGGGCTGGCCAAGGTTGACCTCGCGCTCGATGTCGACGATGCCCGAACCGCCCGGGTACACCGTGGCGGAAATCCGCGCGGGCACGCCGAAGGCCGAGTCGCCCACCTCCAGCACCGTGAGGCCGTTGCACTTGCCCACCGCTGCACCATCGGTGTCGATGAGGATGATGCCCGCCAGCATGTCATCGAGGATGCGCGCCGAAACGCGCCCGGTGCGGGTCGCCTTGGATTTCAGCGCACGCTCGATGTGCTCGGCGTCGGTCACCTTCTCGCCGGCCAGCTGGCGCACGAAGTCCGCCTCGCTGAGCAACTGGAACAGGTCGCCGATCTTCGCCGAGAGGCGCTTCTGGTTCTCCGCCAGGCGCGCGCTGTAGGTGGCCAGGCGCGCCACTGCGGCAGCGCTCAGCGGCGCCATGCCCTCTTCCGAGGTGCGGGTCTTGAGCAGTTGGGCGAACTGTTCGAGGGTTTCCTCCGACAGCGGGATCTCCTCATCGAAGTCCACCAGCACGCGGAACATCTCCTGGAAGTCCGGATCCAGGTCCTGCAGCGTGTAATACAGCTGGCGCGAACCGATGATCACCACCTTCAGCTGCAGCGGGATCACCTGGGGCGTCAGGGTCACCGTGGCCAGGCGGCCCAGCTCGGCCAGGGGCGATTCCATCTTCAGCTGGCGCGAATGCAGGGCGCGCTTGAGCGCATCCCAGACGAAGGGCTCGCTCAGCAGCTTCTCCGCCTCCAGCACCAGGAAGCCGCCGTTGGCGCGGTGCAGGGCACCCGGGCGCAACTGCCGGTAGCTGGTATAGAGGGCGCCCTGGTCGGTGCCGTACTCGATGCGGCCGAACAGGTTGTCGTAGGTCGGGTGCGACTCGAACACCACCGGCGCGCCGCCGCTGGCCGGGTGGCCCACCACCAGGCTCGGGCAGTACTGCTCCTCGAGCATCTCGCGGCGCTGCAGGTCCGGCTTGTCGTCGAGCATCTGGTCGACCACGGTCTTCAGCAGATTCACCTGCATGGCCTGCAGGTAGGCGACCACGCCGGCGTTCTCCGCGTACTTCTCGGAGAGCACGCACAGCAGCGGCTGCAGGGCCTGGGTGATGGTCTCGTCGTTGAGCTGGCGCAGCTGGTTGCTGGACTCGCGCTTCCATTGCGGCAGGCTGGCCAGCTCCTCGTTGAGGCGCTCCTCCAGACTGGAGATGTCCTCGTGGAAGCGTTCGCGCTCGGCTTCCGGCAGCTGGGCGAACTCGGCCTCGTCCAGCGCCTTGCCATCCTTCATCGGGGTGAAGGCGATATTGGCGCTGTCGCGGTAGAGCGCCACGTCCCTCTCCAGCGCCAGGCGCTCGATCACATCCAGGGCACGGTCGTAACGCTGGTTGAAGGCGCGGTCGATGGCGCTCTTCTTCTGCTGGAACGTGGGCGTCTCGAACACCGCCGGGAAGGTCGCCAGCAGGTTATCCACAAGCTGGCCGATGTCGGTGATGAAGGCGTTCGCCTCACCCGGTGGCAACTGCACGGCGCGCGGCTCGCGCGGCTCCTCGAAGTTGTTGACGTAGACCCAGTCCATCGGCGTTTCCAGGCGTTTGCCCTCAGCCTTGAGGTAGCGCTGCACGAAGGAGAAACGACCGGTACCCGGCTCGCCCATCACATAAACGTTGTAGCCCGGGCGCGGCATGGCGACGCCGAACTGCAGGGCTTCCACCGCGCGCTCCTGGCCGAGCACGCCGCGGAAAGGTTCGAGGTCGTCGGTGGTGGCGAAGGCGAACTGCTTGGGATCGAAGGGGCGGGTGAGCGCATCGGGCGCCAGGCGCAGGGAAGCGGCGAGGGGATCGGGCATCGGAAATCCTTATTGGCGACGCGGAAGCAATGGCCGCATTCTGGCGCCGCCTTTGTCCACGTTGCAAGGCGTTCCGACCTCAGCGGAGCGCGGCGCGAGGCGCTTCGCAAATGCATCGGAAGGCTTGCGCAATCGTGCATTCTGGCCTTGCTTGACACCCACCCCGGGCATCGCCAAAGCTCGCCCATCCCCTCCCCAGGCGAAAGCGAGCAGTGCAGTTGAAACGGATCTTCTCCCTCCTGGCGCTCTGCACCTGTACACACCTGATGGCGGCCCCCGCCATTCCCCAGCAAACCCTGCAGCGCCTGGCGAAAGACCCCTACTGGATCGCCCTCGGCCATTACGAAACCGGCAAGCTCGGCGGCTGGCGCAGCTACGTCGACGACGAACGCTTCTTCTTCGCCGAAAACGGCGACAGCGACCCCGCCGCCGAGCTCGCTGCCACGGTGGACGCCCTCTACCAGGACGCCAGCCTCGGTGACCGCCACCCGCAATGCCTCTACCCGGCGCGCACCCGCTGGCTGCGCGAGCGCCTGCAGCTGACCGGGCTGCCGGCGCCGGCCTGCAGCGAATTCGCCACCTGGTACCGCGACATCAACCCCCACAGCACGGTGCTGATCTTCCCCGCGGCGTACCTCAACAGCCCCTCGTCCATGTTCGGCCACACCCTGCTGCGCATCGACCAGCCCGACGTGCAGGAGAACAACTCCGCCCTGCTCAGTTATGCGCTCAACTTCGGTGCCTTCATCGAAGGCGCGGACAACAGCATCCTCTATGCCTGGAAGGGCCTGATGGGCGGCTACCCCGGCCTCTTCGCCCTGGTGCCGTACCGCGACAAGCTCAAGGAATACAGCCGCCTGGAAAACCGCGACCTGTGGGAGTACCGCCTCAACCTCACGCCCGAGGAAACCGGGCGCATGGTCGAGCACGTGTGGGAGCTGCGCCAGGTGCGCTTCGACTACTTCTTCTTCGACGAGAACTGCTCCTACCGCCTGCTGGAGCTGCTGGAGATCGCCCGCCCCGGTATCGAGCTCACCGAGCAGTTCCCGCTCACCGCCATCCCCACCGACACCGTGCGCGCCATCAAGGACGCCGGGCTGGTGGAGCAGATCGACTACCGCCCCTCGCGGGAAAAGGAACTGATGGCCCGTGCCGCGCCACTGGATGGCGACGAGCAGGACTGGGTCCTGCGCCTGGCGGAGGATGAAGGCCTGCTGGACGACCCGGCCTTCCGCGCCCTGCCCGCCCCGCGCCGCGCGCTGATCCAGGACGCCGCCTTCCGCCTGGAGCGCTACCGCTCCACCGGCGAGGAGCGCAGCGGCGCCCGTGCGCAGCGCAGCTTCCAACTGCTGCGGGCGATCAACCAGAACCCGCCGCCCCCGCTGCAGGCCGAACGCCCGGCGCTGCCCGAGGAAGGCCACGAGTCACGCACCTGGCAACTGGGCGTCGGCAGCCGTGAAGACCGCGCCTACGCCGAATACGGCCTGCGCATGGCCTACCACGATCTCAACGACAACCTCGCCGGCTTCCCCCTCGGCGCGCAGATCGAAATCCTCCAGCTCAAGCTGCGCCAGTACGAGCAGAACCACTGGCAGCTGCAGCAACTGGACTTCGCCACCATCCGCTCGCTGACCCCGCGCACTCAGCTGCTGCAGCCCTGGTCCTGGCAGGTGGCCGGCGGCCTGGAACGGGTGCCCGGCAAGGACGGTGACGAAACCCTGGTGAGCCACCTCAACGGCGGCGTGGGCGGCAGCTGGCAGCTGGGGGACGACGCCCTCTACTACGCCCTGGCCACCGCCCGGGTGGAGCACAACCCGGATTTCGGCGCCTTCGTCGCCGGGGCCGGCGGCTTCGATACCGGGCTGCTCTGGCGCAACGCACTGGGCAACCTCAGCCTGGAAGCGGCCGGCGATTACTTCCACAACGGCGAGGTGCGCCGGCGCCTGTCACTCAACCAGCAATGGGAGCTGAGCCCGGACCTGGGCCTGCGCCTCTCCGCCGAGCGCTCCTTCAGCCAGCTCGGCGGCAATGACAACGAAGTGATGCTGCAGCTGCGCTGGTACCACTACTGATCGAGGTAGCGCTCGGCGATGCCGCGCCCAGCGAACCAGGCCACCACGGCCTCGCGCTTGAGCAGGCGGGCGTACACCGGCGCATTCGCCCCGCCGCGGATCAGTTGCCCAAGGTCCACACCTGCATCGGCCAGACGCACCAGCAGCGCTTCGTCACCGGCCTCCACAGCGTGCTCCAGGGCCAGGCGCTGCAAGGCCGGCTCGGCCAGTAGCCGGCCGTCTTCCAGCGCACTGCGCCAGTCCTGCACCTGGGCACTCATCCCCGCCCGCAGCCGCTGCGCCAACCCGGCATCCTCGGCGGCCAACGGGTCCAGAGCCTCGTCCAGCTCCAGGCCGGTGCCGTCGGCGCCCTCGGCAAAGGGGTCGCTGTAATACACCAGTTGGGCGAACAGCCCCTCCAGATCGTCCGCCACGCGGGCGAAGGAGTCCTCGTGCAGGCGCATGGGCCAGGCCGGCGGCAGCCCCTTGCTCCAGGCATAGACAGCGCCGAAATTGTCACCCGGCTCGATGCGGACATAGATGCGCTCCAGGTACTCGAAGCCGCCCACGGGCAGGAACGCCAGGCGCCCATCCCAGTCGCGGCCCTCGTCCTCGGCGAACTCCCGAGCGCCCTCCTCCTCGTGCTCGACCCAGCCCCACAGGTCGTGGTAACCGTCACTGCCAGGGAAGAACAGCTCGCTCAGGGAGAAGGGATGCAGGTGGCCCTGGTAATCCACCTGGAAGTCGTAATCGAGGCGGCCACCGAAGGCGACACGCCACAACCGCACCAGGGTCGGTGGCAGCGGACGCCCCAGGCGCCGCTCCACCTCGGCCAGCTCGGCATCGGTGATCGGCGGCCGGGCCTCGTGGATGATGCGCCTGGCGAAAGGCACCAATCCGTGCCGGCGCAGGCGTTGCAGTTCGTCGTCGGTGAACATCAGGCCTGCCCTCCCAGTCGCTCGCGCACCTGCATCAGGGCGAAGCCCAGCAGGTTGAGGCCACGCCAGGTAGCGGGCTCACGCGCCGCCGCGTCCGCCTCGGCCAGGCCGATGCCCCAGACCGGGTCCACCGGGCTGGCCTCCACCAGCACCTTGGTGCCGGTGCCCAGCAGCACCCGTTGCATGTCGGGGTTCTGCTCGAACTTGCCGAGATTGCCTTCCACCACCAGGTCGAAGCTGTGCGTCCGCCAGCGGGCGTCATCGAAACCACGGACCTCGCGACCGAGCGCCTTGGCATCGGCCGGCGTACGGGCGGCGAGGATGCGCTCCAGCGCCTGCTCATCCCCGAACAGGCGCGCCTTGCCGGCCATCATCCAGTGCTCGGCGGTGGCATAGCGCACGCCATCCAGGGTGAAGGGCGACTTGAACCACTGGCTGAAACAGGCCTTGCCCAGCGGTGCACCGGGGGCGCTGCTGTGGCCCCAGAAGTACAAATAATCGAAGGATTCTCCCGCCGCGCAGCGCTCGCGCAGTTGCTCGACGGAGTGAGGGAGGTTCATGGGCGGTCCTTGCTCGGCACGTTCGAAAGGCGCACAGGATAGCCGAGCCCGGCGGCCTGGGCTGCCACCCGGCTCACGCCACGGCCTCTACCCGGCGGCCAGGTCCTTCCACTCCAGGCCGAACCGCGCCAGGTACTTGCGCAGCCGGTCGGCATCATTGGGCTGCGCCTTGGCCTGACGCGAGACGTCATAGAGCAGCCGTCCCGCCTCGGACAGGCTGCTCGCCTCGCGGCACACCGCGACCACCGCCGCCAGCTGCAGGCGGTCGAATCGGTCCAGCTCCACCACCCGCTCGCCGAGCAGCGCCGCCAGGCCATCATCCGCCTGCCCCTGGGCGCCCCAGGCGTAGCGCAGGCGGTCGATCTCCTCCTGCACCAGCGCCTCGTCGATGCGGCCGCTGTCGGCCAGGGTCGCCATGCGCGTGATCGAGGCCGACAGCTCGCGGAAGTTGCCCGCCCAGCGCGCTTCCCCCGAACAGGCGAAGGCCAGGTAGCGGCGTCGCGCCTCGACGTTGAAACGCACCATGCGCCCCTGCTCGCGGGCGTGGCGTTCCAGTTCGAAATCGATGTTCGGCTCGATGTCCTCGCGGCGCCCGGCCAGGCCCGGCAGTTCGAAGGTCCAGAGGTTGATGCGCGCATAGAGGTCTTCACGGAACAGCCCCTCGGTCACCCGCGTGCGCAGATCGCGGTGGGTGCCGGCGATCAGCAGGAAATCGCTTTCCACCTCGCGGTCCGAGCCCATGGGGAAGAAGCGTTTCTCCTCGATGGCCTTGAGCAGCATGGCCTGCTCGTCGAGGCCCAGTTCGCCGATCTCGTCGAGGAACAGCATGCCGCCGTCCGCCGCGCGCAGCAGGCCGTCACGGGCGTTCTGCGCGCCGGTGAAGGCGCCCTTGATATGGCCGAACAGCGCCGACATCGCGCCGTCGCCGCGCAGGGTCGCGCAGTTCACCTCGACGAAGCGGCCCTTGATCTGGTGGCGCGCATCCTTCAGCTCGAAGATGCGCCGCGCCAGGAACGACTTGCCCGCCCCGGTCGGCCCCACCAGCAGCATGGGCGCGCGGGAACGCAGCGCCACCCGTTCGATCTGCTCGATGCTGCGGTTGAACGCCGCGTTGCGCGTGGCGATGCCGGATTTCAGCAGCGCCAGGCTCTCCAGCATCTCGCGCTGAAAGCGCGAGGCGATATGGTCGTAGCGCGACAGGTCGAGGTCGATCAGCGAGTGGGTGCCGATGGCGTGGCGATCCTCGTCGCGGCGGCGTGCCGGCGAGGTCTGCACCAGGCGCGCCGGCAGGTAACGCGCCTCGGTGAGCAGGAACCAGCAGATCTGCGCCACGTGGGTCCCGGTGGTGATGTGCACCAGGTAATCCTCGTGTTCGGTATCGAAGCGGTAGGCGCTGGCGAAGTCGTGCAGCGCCGCATACACCTCCTCGAAGTCCCAGGGGTTGTGCAGCGGCATCTCGTGCAGCACCACCTCGGTCTGCGGCGACACCTGCTCCACATCGCCCTTGATGCGCTGGGCCAGCCCCAGGTCGCGGGCGTCGCTGCCGTGGATCAGCTCCAGGCGGTCCAGCAGCAGGTCCGGTTGCTGGCAAAGGCCGACGCTGGGGCGCCACTTGTTCCAGCGCTCGGCGCCCTTGCCCATGCGGTCCAGGGTGGCGCCGATAAAGCCGATGGCGACGGTCTTGCGCGCCATGCTCAGTGCTCCGCCACGGTGATCAGCAGGGGCGACTCGAAGATCGCCACCGGTGATACCACGGTCTCGTCCAGCGGGATGGCCTGGCCGTAGCGCTCGCGCATCTTCGCCTTCACCACCGGCGAACTCAGGTCGAAATCGCGGATGCGTTGCAACTCGCCCAGGCGCAGGCCGAGGCTGCGCTCGTAGAGTTTCCACACCAGCTCCGAGCAATACAGGCGCTGGTCATTCCACTCGAAGGCCAGGTCATAGCGACGCCCGCGCATGCTTTCCGCCAGCTGGCGCATCTGCACCAGCACGTGAGGGGTCAGCAGCTCATCGGCACGGGCCAGCCGCTTGATCACGTAGTGCCCGCCCTCGCCCCGGGCGATCCAGTGCTGCAGCGGCACGTACTGCACCTTCGCCCCCGCCTCGAACACCTGCAGCGTCCCGTTGCGCGCCAGCACCAGCCCCATGTGGCTGTAGCGCGAGCGGGTGGCCTGCTGCACCGCCAGGCTCTGCGCCGAGCGCGACTGGTGGAAGATGATGTCGCCCTCGTGCACCTCGGGCAGCGGCACCGCCTGGGCCAGGCCGGCAAACAGGCTGAAGACGAGAAAAAGTGAAAAGCGCATTGGCATGTCCTTGTCGAGGGCGCGTCAGTGACGGCGAGTTTATCCAAAAATATAAATCCGTATATCCATGAATATGAATATCCATGACGACTGCCGCCATGAATAACCTTGGATTCAGCGCGCATAGAAATTAATTATTTATAAATCAATGATTTAAAAACTAATTCGAGCCACGAAAACGAAACTGGCACGCCGCTCGCTATATCCCTCTCGACCGCATCGCTGATGCAGCCCACGGGCAGGGATTCCAATCCCGCCGGTGCCCGAGCCCACCCCTGGTGTCGGCTTCGTGCATGCCGCTGCAGCAGCGAAGGTCGATGGCGCGGTAGCTCAGGCCGGTAGAGCACTCCCCTCCGAGGGAGCCGTCGCAGGTTCGAATCCTGCCCGCGCCGTTCGATAGCTCAGTCTGGTAGAGCAGCCATTCTCGGATGGCCTGACGCGGGTTCGAGTCCCGTTCGAACACTGCCCCTCACGGCAGCTACTCAATGGAAGCAACACCCCCGCCGGTGCGGCGAAGGGATAGGCGCAAAGCGGCCAGGATGGTCGAAACCGCCAGGGACCCGAAGCCACCGCCGGCTCGCCTGGTACGAGGAACGGGCTTGCGACACGTCAGGCGCTGGCCGAAGGAATCGGCCGAGAAGGACCGGAAGTCCACAGCGCCTGCCTCTCGCAGGCTCCCTCCTCGCCACTCGGCGGGCCGGCCAGCACCGGCACCCCGGACAAGATGAAGAAGGAAGAGACGAATGAAACTGCTGAAGCGATTCAACGTGAAGAAAAACGAACGTGGCCTGCTGTACTCCGAAGGCGACCTCCTGGCGCTCCTCGAGCCGGGCATCTATCGCCATCTGGACCTGGGCAACCGCCTGAGCGTGGAAACCTTCAGCCTGAATACCCCCCAGTTCGAGCACCGCCTGGCTGGCTACCTGCGCCAGTCCGAGCCCGAGTTGGTGGAACGCTACTTCACCCGCATGGACCTTGCCGAGAACGAAGCGGGCCTGCGTTACGAGGACGGCGTTCTGGTGGAGATCCTCGCTCCGGGTAGCCGTCGGCTGTACTGGAAGGGCCAGACCGAGCAGCGCCTGGAGCGCATCGACCTGAGCCAGGACTACCGCGTGGCAACGGCACTGCTGCAACAGCTACAGGGCAATCTGCGGGGCCGCAGCGTGATCGGCGTAGAAGCGATCCTGGTGGCACAGGTACCGGCCTACCAGGTCGGCGTGCTCAAGGTCGACGGTGCGGTGATCGAACTGCTGCCGGCGGGCCAGCATGGCTTCTGGCGCTACAACCGCCAGGTGAACGTGGAACTGATCGATATGCGCACCCAGGCACTGGAAGTCAGCGGCCAGGAGATCCTCACCCGCGACAAGGTGAGCCTGCGCCTGAACCTGGCCGCCAACTGGCGTTACAGCGATGTGCTGATGGCCTTCTCGCAGCTTTCCAAGCCGCTGGAGCACCTGTATCGCGAGCTGCAATTCGGCTTGCGGGCGGCGGTGGGAACACGCTCGCTGGACGAACTGCTGGAGAACAAGCAGGTGATCGACGAATCCGTCGGCGCCTACTTGAAGGAGCGCATGGCCGGCACCGGCATCGAAGTCAGCGGCCTGGGCGTGCGCGACATCATCCTGCCCGGCGAGATGAAGACCCTGCTGGCCCAGGTGGTGGAGGCCGAGAAGGCCGCGCAGGCCAACGTGATCCGCCGCCGCGAAGAGACCTCGGCGACTCGCTCGCTGCTGAACACGGCCAAGGTGATGGAAGACAACCCCACCGCCCTGCGCCTCAAGGAGCTGGAAACCCTGGAGCGGGTGGCTGAACGAATCGACCGCATCTCGGTATTCGGTGGCCTGGATCAGGTATTGAATGGACTGGTAACGCTGAAGCAGGCCTGAGCAAGGCCTGCCCGGCGAAGGAGAGGGTTGCGTGAAGAGCAACAAGCAACGCCGCCGGGAAATCCGCGAGGCACGTGAGCGACGCAAGGCATGGAAGGCCGAGTCGGCCAGACGGCCCACAGGCCAGAAACCGCCGCCCGGCAGCTTTCCGGTCAACCGGGCCAATCTCGCGCCCTACAACAGCTACGGCGACCCGGATTTCGTCCATCGCGGCTGGTACGAGGACCTGGATTTCAGGTGCCACGATTGCGGTATCGAGCAGACCTGGACGGCCGCCCAGCAGAAGTGGTGGTACGAGGACTGCAAAGGACAGGTGTTTTCCACGGCGACACGTTGCCGCGCCTGCCGACTGAACAAACGAATTCGCGATGGCCGGGTACAACCCGTTCCCGGCCAGGACGCAACGCAATAGAAGTGAGTAACGACATGAGCAACGAAACCTTCCAACTGCTGGAAGTCGCCAACGGCAAACCGATCAAGCTCTGGACCCAGGGCGTACCGGTGGAGGACGACGCGCGCAAGCAGCTGATGAACACCGCGCAGATGCCCTTCATCTTCAAGCACCTGGCCGTGATGCCGGACGTGCACCTGGGTAAGGGGTCGACCATCGGCAGCGTGATCCCCACCGTCGGCGCCATCATCCCGGCCGCCGTGGGCGTGGACATCGGTTGCGGAATGATCGCCGCGCGCACCTCGCTGACCGCCTCCGACCTGCCGGATAACCTGGCCGGCCTGCGAAGCGCCATCGAAAGAGCCGTGCCCCACGGGCGTAGCGTGTCCCGCGGTGGTCGAGACAAAGGCGCCTGGGAAGACGTGCCGGAACTGGCGGACCACGCCTGGTCGGCCCTGGCCGGGCGCTTCAAGGTGATCACCGACAAGTACCCGCGCCTGGAGAAGACCAACAACCGCAAGCACCTGGGAACCCTGGGAACCGGTAACCACTTCATCGAGGTCTGCCTGGACGAAGCACAGCGCGTCTGGTTCATGCTCCACAGCGGATCGCGCGGTGTAGGTAACGCCATCGGCAACCTGTTCATCGAACTGGCTCAGGCCGATATGCGCCAGCACATCGCCAACCTGCCGGACCGTGACCTGGCCTATTTCGAAGAAGGCAGCGAGCACTTCGACGACTACGTGGAAGCCGTGAGCTGGGCCCAGGATTTCGCCAAGCAGAACCGCGCGATGATGATGCATGCCGTGATAGCCGCCGCGCGCCAGGTGATCACCAAGCCCTTCGAGGCCAACCTGGAGGCAGTGAACTGCCACCACAACTACGTGCAGAAGGAGCAGCACTTCGGCCAGGAGGTCCTGGTAACCCGCAAGGGTGCGGTATCGGCACAGAAGGGCCAGCTGGGGATCATCCCGGGCTCCATGGGTGCGCGCAGCTTCATCGTGCGCGGCCTGGGTAACGAAGAAGCGTTCTGCTCCTGCAGCCACGGTGCCGGTCGCACCATGAGCCGTACCAAGGCGAAGAAACTGTTCACCGTGGAAGACCAGATCCGCGCCACCGCCCATGTGGAATGCCGCAAGGACGAAGACGTGATCGACGAAATCCCCATGGCCTACAAGGATATCGACGCCGTGATGCATGCCCAGCGCGAGCTGGTGGAAGTGGTGCACACACTGCGGCAGGTGGTGTGCGTAAAGGGGTAGCGGAAAAACTACCTGCGTTGCCATCGCTGCGTTAAAAGCAGGCTAAAAATGCTCATTTACGGCTCGTAAACTCCGCTTTTTCGCCTGCTTTTGCCTTGCGCTGGCTGCCTCGCCGACGTTTTTCAAGACACTGTGAAGAGGGAATCATGCTGCAGAAACTGGAAAGCCGGCGGGTGACGGAGCTCCAGGCCCGCCTCGACGAAGCCGGCAGCGTCTTCGACTTCGTCGTGCTGGGCCTGGATGCCACCGCCCGCCCCGGCGAGGCCGAGCACAAGGATGCGCTGCGGGTGCTGTTCGAAGGCATTCGCGAACGCTCCCAGGCATGGCGCCGCAAGCTGCTGGAAGAACACCCGCAGTACGCCAATAAACCCTGGCCGGAGCTGATCCCCGACCTGGATCGGGCCCGCCCGCAGGCCCTGGATACCGAGCGCATCGAGGACCTGGCGCGGGACGATGGGCCGCTGTACCGGGCCCTGGTCGGCCCGCCCTATGGCAGCACGCTGCAGGTGGAGGACTTCCGCGAATGGCGCGAGGTCCTGCGGCTGCATGCAGGCGAAGGGCTGCAGGTGCTGGACTGGGTCGGCAACGCCGACGACGAACCCCAGCGCAGCGCCTGGAGCAGCTACTTCGATGACGGCAAGGAATGGTGGGGCATCTGGTGCCTCACCCTGTACAACCCGAGACGACGAACACTCAGCGCGCTGGCCGCCAGCGCCACCGATTGAAGCAGTAAAGGAACCAACGAAATGACCAGCGACCACCGCCATCCCCTCCCCGCCGCCATGCGCGGGCGGGTGCTGGAGGAACTGCACCGGGTCGAACGCGAGCGCAACGTCACCGTGCTCTACGCCTGCGAATCCGGCAGCCGCGCCTGGGGCTTCGCCTCCAGCGACAGCGACTACGACGTGCGCTTCGTCTACGTCGAGCAACCCGACTGGTACCTGCAGGTGCGTGAGCCGCGCGACGTGATCGAGCGCCCGCTGGACGACGAGCTGGACGTCAGCGGCTGGGAACTGCGCAAGGCCCTGCGCCTGCTGCGCAACTCCAACCCCACGTTGCTGGAATGGCTCGACTCGCCTCTGGTGTACCGCCAGGACGAGACCGCCAGCGCACGCCTGCGTGAACTGGCCGAAGCCTTCTGGTCGCCCCGCGCCGTGCGTCACCATTACCTGTCCATGGCCAAGAAGAACTTCCGGGGCTACCTGCAAGACGAGACCGTGCGTTTCAAGAAGTACCTCTACGTCCTGCGCCCGCTCCTGGCGGTACGCTGGCTCGACCAGGGCCGCGGCCGCCCGCCGATGCCCTTCGAGGACCTGCTGGTGACCCTGGACGACGCTGCGCTGTTGGAGGAAACACACGCGCTGCTGCAGCTCAAGCGTGCGGGTACCGAGGCCACCTACGGCCCTCGCCGCGAGGTGTTGCACGCCTTCATCGAAGCCCAGCTGGCCTGCGCCGGTGAAGCGCCGCAGCTGCCACGGGGCGAGGGCGATGACGCACTGCTGGATGAATTCATGCGCCACTGCGTGCGGACCCACGCCGCCTGACGCCAACGAGTAAAGGGAGAACACGGGAAATGGATTTCAAACTGCTTATCACCCTGCCGGCGCTCCTCGGCCTGGCCAGCGGCCTGGCCGCCCAGGAGCGCCAGCGGCTGGAAACCGTCGCCCTGGACGCAACAACGGCCTTCGAACTGTCGCTGCCCGCCTGCAACCAGGCGCCCTGCCCCTTCGAGCTGCGCCTGTTGCGTGGCGGCCAGCCGGTCGGCGCCCCGGCGGCGCTGGCCTGGTCGGCGACGGCTGCACCGGCCCAGCCAGCAGAGCCCGATCCCCTGTACGGCACCGGTACGCCCCTGGCGAGCGCTTCGGCCCAACCCGGGGTGTGGATAACCGGTGAGGAGGAAGGGCAGGTCAGCGCCTCCGCCCGCCCGCTGCCGCTGGCGGGTGGCGCGCAGGCGCTGCTGGTCACCCAGATGGCCGGCTTCGAACACCCCAAGCGCCGCCACGCCCTCTACCTGGCAACGGCCCAGGGCCCGCGCCTGGCCTGGTCCCACGACGAAGCCCCGGGGCCCAACCAGAGCTGGGTGCTGGCCGCCACCGGTGAGAATCCGGTGCTGCTGGTGCGCTACCACGCCCTGGAGGACAACGCGCCGGACCGCCTGGAAACCCGCAACCTGAAGTGGAATGGCGACCACTCGGCCCTGGCCGAAGCCGCCACTCCGCCACCAGCGTCGCGGCTCGCGGTGATCGCCGAGCGCCACGCCAGCATCACCGCCGCCCATGCCTCCCGCACCCGGCAACCCGAGTGCCTGGGGTCCTATGCGGTCATCGACACCGGCACCCCGGGCGCTAACCGCTACGCCCTGACGCAGGTGGCGGAAAGCGCCTCCCAGGCCCGAGCGGAAACCACCCGCCTGCGCCACTGCGCAGCGACCCTGCGCCCGCAGACCGTGCCACTGGCACCGCTATTGAATACACCCGCACCGATGCCCTAAGCCGGCGGGACAGGGATGGGGCCAGATCCCCCGTCCAAGGAGAGCTCCAATGAACACAATGCAATGGCTCGCCCATTGGCGGGACCAGCTACGCGTGAAACAGGCTGCCGGCGAATACACCGACTGGCTGCGATACCGGCTGGACGAAGCCGAAACCGCCCTGGCCAACGGCGCCCCCCTCAGCGCCCGCGAGCTGCCCCGGCAGCACAACGGTTTCATCCGCGAGGGCGTGCTGCGCCGATACCTCGAACGGGGCGACGAATCCGCTTTGGCCTATTGCCTCATCTGCCTGAACGACTCGGTGGCGAGCCTGCGCGAGCTGGCACGTGGCGCCCTGGAACAGCGCCTGGTTGCGGCATCTGCCGAGAGCCTGCTGGCCAACCTCGACCTGCTGCTGGACCTGCAGCGCAAGATGCGCGCCGACCACAGCGTGGCCCTGGCCAGCATCCAGGAGCGCCTGCGAGAGCCCACGCTGCGACCGACCTTGCTTCAGGCGCTGCCAGGCCTGAGCGGGCGGGAAGCACGCTTCGTCTTCAGCACCTTGATGGCGGAGGGCAACCTCGACGCCGAACTGCTCGGGACCGCCCTGGTACACCCCGATCCAACCCTGCGCACCCAGGCCATGGACGCGCTAGGCAAGGCGCCGGCCGACCTGGCCGGGCCGCTCTGGCGCCGAGCCTTGATGGACCGCAGCGGCCGCCTGCGCGCCAAGGCCCTGTATGCGCTGCTCAAGGGCGAACCCGACACAGCAGAACTGCACAGCTGGCTGGAAACGGCCCTGCTGGACAGCTCGCCCGCCGTTCGCGACCTGGCTCGCTGGGCTGCACCTCGCCATGGCGTCGACGCCCCGGCCGTGGTGCGACGTGCCCTGGAACAGCTGCCGGAGGACAGGGCGCACTGGCACGGCGTGCTCGGCCAGGCCGCTGAACTGCGTATGGAGGAAGCCGTTCCGCTGGCTCACCAGGCGCTCGCCGCGCCACTGCCCTCCGTACGCCGCAAGGGCCTACAGGTGCTGATGGAGCTCGCCCCTGAACAGGCAAGCGAGGCGAGCCTCGTCCTGCTGGACGACGCCGCACCGGGCGTGATCGTGGCGGCACTCCTGGCCTTGAAGCGCCTGCACCACCCGGCATTCGAGCCGGCACTGCAGGCAGAGATCGCCCGTCGTGCCGTGGAGGACATACCGGGCAGCCTGCGCCTCATCCTGATGCGGCCCGCCGGCGCCCAATGGGAAAGCCTGCTGGATGGCCTGTGCAACGCTCCTGAAGCCCAGCGCGAGCTCTGGCTACAGGCGTTCCAGTCCTGGCGTCAGCGCTGGCGACCGAACAGATACTGGGCGTCTGCCGCGCAACTCAAGGCCCGCCTGGAAGGCCTGCGCGACAGGCAACTGATACCCGAAGAAGAACTGGCGGCCCTGATACGGGCCCTGTAACGAACACCGACAAGGATGGCCAGACCCCATGACCTGCAAGACCAAGGGCCCGGCAAGGACACCCGCCAAATGCAGCCTGAAAGCCTGGTTCGCCCACAGCGCGCCGGTGGCGGTACTGCTGCGCCGTGGTCCCAGCGAATGGGTACGGATGATCCGCTGGGACCTGAGGGATGACAGCTTCGCCCTCGGCCAGTGGTTTCACGGAAAAATCGCAGCCGAGCAATGTGATCTCTCGGACGACGGCGAACTCTTCCTTTATCTCGCACGGCGCGAGGGGCGGCGTTACTGGCCAGAAGACATTGGCCCCGCGTGGACGGCCGTCAGCCGGCCGCCCCACTTCTCCGCACTGGCGCTGTGGGCCCACCCTGGCTATGAAGGCGGCGGGTTGTTCAAAGGATCGAGGCATCTGCTGCTGAACATCGCCCGCCCCTGCGAGCGACGCGCGAACGCCGAATTGCCGTTGCAGGTGGAGACGAGCGGGCGATTCTCCAGCTGGTTTCAGGCCTGCCTGCACAACGGTTGGCAAGCACCCGATCTACCAGACGGAGCCGAATCCAATTACCACTGGCAGATGCGCACACGCCTGATCAAACGCCAGGGCGAGCTCATGCTGACCTGGCAGAAACATCAAGCCCATCGATATCAATGGCGCAACCATTTCACCCTGTGGAGAAGCGGTGAGCCCACCGCGATCGGAGAGGCCGACTTCGTCGACTTCGACTGCAACGGTCGCCTGGTGATGGGACGGCAAGGCCAGGTGCTGGCATGCCAACGACCAGAAGAAAACCTCGAATGGGTATGCCTGGCGGACTTCTCCAGCCAGCAGCCGGAACCGATGGAACCCAATGAATCGGCCATGACCTGGCCAGCCGCCCCAAGCGGAAGCAATTGATCGGAACACTGAAGACATGAACAAGGATTTTCTCGAACTCGACGGCGCCATCGGTGGCGGCCAGATACTGCGCAGCGCGCTGAGCCTGTCGATGATCAGCGGGCGCCCGTTCCGCATCCGCAATATCCGTGCGAAGCGCAGCCGGCCGGGCCTGCTGCGCCAGCACCTGACGGCGGTGCTGGCGGCGGCGCAGGTGTCCGGGGCAGTGGTCGAGGGCACTGAGCTGGGCTCGCAGACGCTGTGCTTCACGCCGGGGCCGATACGCGGCGGCAACTACCGTTTCGCCATCGGCAGCGGGGGCAGCTGCACCCTGGTGCTGCAGACCTTGCTGCCGGCGCTGCTGTTCGCCGACGGGCCGAGCACCCTGGAAGTCAGCGGCGGCACCCACAACCCGCTGGCGCCGCCGGTGGACTTTCTCCAGTGCGCCTGGCTGCCGCTGTTGCGCCGCATGGGCGCCGAGGTGGAGCTGGAGCTGCTGCGCCACGGCTTCATGATGGCCGGTGGCGGCGTGGTGCGGTTGCGCATGGCACCCGGCGAACTGCAGCCGCTGCACCTGGAAGCACCGGGCGCGGTGTCGAAGCGCCAGGCACGCGCCCTGGTTGCCGGGGTTCCCGGCCATGTCGGCGAGCGCGAGCTGCAACGGGTGGGCAAGCGCCTGGGCTGGAGTGACAACGAGCTGCACCTGCAGTTCATCGACAATGACCAGGGGCCGGGCAATTCCCTGCTGCTGGAGATCGGCTGCGCGACCCTGACCGAGGTGTTCAGCGCCTTCGGCCAGCCCCGCCTGGGCGCGGAGCGGGTCGCCGATCTGGCGGTGGACGAGGCCCGCGCCTGGCTGGCTTCCGGCACCGCGGTGGGCGAGCACCTGTCGGACCAGTTGCTGCTGCCCATGGCCCTGGCCGGCGGCGGCAGCTTCAGCACCCTGGTGCTCAGCGACCACTTGGTGAGCAATATCGACGTGATCCAGCAATTCCTGCCCGTCCGCTGTCAGATACAGAGTAAGCGGCAGGATTTCCACGACATCGCCATCACGGCGGTTTGACGAAACCACGACATCCTCCCGCCGATACTTGCGCCAGGCCGCCCCTCCCGGGGTGGCCGCCGCAATGAAATCAGCGCATGTACGCCCGGGTAACGGGCGTACGGGAGTCGAACATGGCGTCATTCCGCGCCACCCTTGCCATCCCCCTTATCCTCGGCTGCGCCCTGCTGGCCGGCTGCGAGAGCACCCACCAATACCTGATCGCCGAAGGCTACCCACCCGCCTTCGCCGACGGCTTCCGCGACGGCTGCAGCAGTGGCCGCCAGGCGGCCGGCGTGATCACCGGCGCCTTCCGCAAGGACGTGCCGCGCTACCTCAAGGAGCGCACCTACGCCGAAGGCTGGGGCGACGGTTTCGAGCAGTGCAAGGAGCAGGTGCGCAGCGAAGAGCTGCGGGAGTTCCACGAGCAGATATCCAAGGATCGCGACGAGGACTGGGAGCGTGACAAGCGCCGCGCCATGGACCGCGCCCTGACCGGCCATTGAGCGGCCGGGCACAACCGCCGCGCAAACGAAAAGGGCAGCCATTCGGCTGCCCTTTTCTTCGCGGATGCATCCGCTCCCACCAGGGGATGTCGCGACTCAGACCACGCCTTGCGCCAGCATGGCGTCGGCCACCTTGACGAAGCCGGCGATGTTGGCGCCCTTCACGTAGTTGATCCGACCGTTTTCTTCGCCGTGGGCGACGCAGGCATGGTGGATGTTCTGCATGATGCCGTGCAGGCGCTGGTCCACCTCTCCGGCGCTCCAGTGCAGGCGCATGGCGTTCTGGCTCATCTCCAGGCCGCTGGTGGCGACGCCGCCGGCGTTGGAGGCCTTGCCCGGGGCGTAGAGGATGCCGGCCTCGATGAAGATATCCACAGCCTCCAGGGTCGAGGGCATGTTGGCGCCTTCGGCGACGCAGATGCAGCCGTTGGCCAGCAGGGTGCGGGCGTCGTTGGCGTCCAGCTCGTTCTGGGTCGCGCAGGGCAGCGCGATGTCGCAGGCCAGGCTCCAGGGGCGCTGGCCGGCGAGGAAGCGCAGGCCGGGCGCCTGCAGCTCGCTGAGGCGGCCACGGCGCACGTTCTTCAGCTCCATCACCGCTTCCCACTGCTCCTGGGTCAGGCCGCCCTCGGCGAACAGGGTGCCTTCGGAATCGGACAGCGAGATCACCTTGCCGCCCAGCTCCATGACCTTCTGCGCCGCGTACTGGGCGACGTTGCCGGAGCCGGAGATGGCCACGCGCTGGCCGTCGAAGCCGCTCTCGCGACCCTTGAGCATTTCCTGGGCGAAGTACACGCAGCCGTAACCGGTGGCTTCCGGGCGGATCAGGCTGCCGCCGTAGGACAGGCCCTTGCCGGTGAGCACCGAAGTGAACTCGTTGGACAGGCGCTTGTACTGGCCGAACAGGAAGCCGATCTCGCGGGCACCCACGCCGATGTCACCGGCGGGCACGTCGAGGTCGGCGCCGATGTGGCGGTACAGCTCGCTCATGAACGACTGGCAGAAGCGCATGACTTCGGCATCGCTCTTGCCCTTGGGGTCGAAGTCCGAGCCGCCCTTGCCGCCACCCATGGGCAGCGAGGTCAGGGAGTTCTTGAACACCTGCTCGAAGGCCAGGAACTTGAGCACGCCGAGGTTCACCGAGGGGTGGAAACGCAGGCCGCCCTTGTACGGGCCGATGGCGCTGCTCATCTGCACGCGGTAGCCACGGTTGACACGCACGCGACCGGCGTCATCGACCCAGGGCACGCGGAACAGGATGGCGCGCTCGGGCTCCACCAGGCGTTCGAGGATGCCGGCCTGCAGGTAATGCGGGTTGGCTTCGAGGAAGGGCCACAGGCTGCGCAGCACCTCTTCCACGGCCTGGTGGAATTCGGGCTGGTCGGGGTCACGCCGTTTCAGGCGGGCAAGATAGTTGTCGACGGATTCGGTCATGGCGTCCTGGCCTGCTCGTTCTGATCAAAAGGGCGCTGACTCTAACAAGGAAAACGCGCCCTACAGAAGTGCAAAATGACGCCTTATTGAATCTTTTTGGTGCAAATCTATAAAAGACGCCGTAATCGAAGGGAATAAAACCCTCTGAAACGGGGGTTTCGTCGTGCCAAGCCTGCACCTTGTCGGAGCAATTCAGGCTCTCAAATAGCGCATGCGCGCGAGCACTGAGCGAGTGGGGCGCTACCGCCCGGCCTTTGTATCCACGCATTTCCACGGGAGAACCCGGCACCTTCGCGACAGTCATAGCGATGTGCCATTTCGGCACTCACTCCCAGGAGTCCATCCATGTACCGCTCGCGCATGCGTCCTTCTCTCCTCGCCGCCACCACGGTCACCGCCCTGCTGCTCGCCGGAATCGGCCAGGCCCGAGCAGGTGTCGAGATGGCAGGCTCGGCCAGCAGCTATGACAACCTCGCCGCCGTGGACAGCACCTCCCAAGGTGGCCAACTGACGGAGAGCAACATCAGCGTCGGCGATCTCAAGGAGATGCAGAAGCACATCAACAAGCTGAATCAGCTGAGCAGCGATCAGGCCGACACCATCAGCGCCCTGAGGCGCCAGGTGGACGACCTCAAGCGCGACAGCGGCTCGGCCAACGACATCTCCGGCATCAAGCGCGGGCTGGATGAGCAGGCACGCAAGACCGACCAGCTGCAACGCAGCCTGGACGACCTGGCCCGCAAGGTGAAGTAAGCCGGGAGCGGAAACGAAAACGGAGCCTTTCGGCTCCGTTTTCTTGTGCGGCCCACCCGGCATCAACCGGGGGATGACCTCAGGTCACTGGGCCAGCTTCTTGTGACGCACACGGTGCGGCTGGGCAGCGGCATCGCCCAGGCGTTTCTTGCGGTCGGCTTCGTACTCGGTGTAGTTGCCCTCGAAGAACACCGCTTGCGAGTCGTCTTCGTACGCCAGGATGTGGGTGGCGACGCGGTCCAGGAACCAACGATCGTGGGAAATCACGATGGCGGCGCCGGGGAAGTCCAGCAGGGCTTCTTCCAGGGAGCGCAGGGTTTCGACGTCGAGGTCGTTGGACGGTTCGTCGAGCAGGAGGACGTTGCCACCCTCCTTCAGGGTCAGGGCCAGGTGCAGGCGGCCACGCTCACCACCGGACAGGTCCTTGACGAACTTCTGCTGGTCGCCGCCCTTGAAGTTGAAGCGACCAACGTAGGTGCGCGACGGGATCTCGTAGTTGCCGATGCGGATCTGGTCGGAGCCGTCGGAAATCTGCTGGAACACGGTCTTGCTGCCATCGAGGTCGTCGCGGCTCTGGTCCACGCAGGCCAGTTGCACGGTCTCACCGATCTCGATGCTGCCCGAGTCCGGCTGCTCCTTGCCCATGAGCATGCGGAACAGGGTCGACTTACCGGCGCCGTTACCGCCGATCACGCCGACGATGGCGCCCTTGGGCATGGAGAACGACAGGTTGTCGATCAGCACGCGGTCGCCGTAGCCCTTGGTGACGTTCTTGAACTCGATGACCTTGTCGCCCAGGCGCGGACCGGCCGGGATATAGATCTCGTTGGTCTCGCTGCGCTTCTGGAATTCCTGGGACTGCATTTCCTCGAAGCGCTGCAGGCGGGCCTTGGATTTCGACTGGCGGGCCTTGGCGCCTTTGCGCACCCACTCCAGCTCTTCCTTCATGGCCTTCTCGTGGGCCGACTGCTGCTTGGATTCCTGGGCCAGGCGGGCCGACTTGGTCTCCAGCCAACCGGAGTAGTTGCCCTCGTAGGGGATGCCCGCACCACGGTCGAGCTCGAGAATCCAGCCGGCGACGTTATCCAGGAAGTAACGGTCGTGGGTAATGGCTACCACGGTGCCCGGGAAGTCGTGGAGGAAGTGCTCCAGCCAGGCGACGGAGTCGGCGTCCAGGTGGTTGGTCGGTTCGTCCAGCAGCAGCATGTCGGGGGCGGACAGCAGCAGGCGGCACAGGGCCACGCGGCGCTTCTCACCACCGGACAGGTGCTCGACACGGGCGTCCCAGGCCGGCAGGCGCAGCGCATCGGCGGCGACTTCCAGCTGGCGCTCCAGGTTGTGGCCATCGCTGGCCTGGAGGATGGCTTCGAGCTTGGCCTGTTCGGCGGCCAGTTTGTCGAAGTCGGCGTCCGGGTCGGCATAGGCGGCGTAGACCTCGTCCAGGCGTGCCTGGGCGTCTTTCACCACGCTGACCGCTTCCTCGACCACTTCGCGCACGCTCTTGGTCGGGTCCAGCTGCGGCTCCTGGGGCAGGTAGCCGATGTTCAGCTCGGGCATCGGGCGCGCTTCGCCGTCGAACTCGGTGTCCACGCCGGCCATGATCTTCAGCAGAGTCGATTTACCCGAGCCGTTGAGGCCCAGCACACCGATCTTGGCGCCGGGGAAGAACGACAGGGAGATGTTTTTAAGGATTTCCCGCTTCGGCGGAACAACCTTGCTCAGCCGATGCATGGTGAAGACGTATTGAGCCATGGGTGACCTTGGTTCTGTGATCAGGGGTATAGAGCGGGGCGCAGGCGCTCCCGCGCGCGTGCGGCAAAGCTACCGGAATGGGCGAAACAGGGCAAACGACGCTCGTCGGCCATGCTGGCACTTCGCCTCACTTCAAGGCATGCTAGCCGGCTTGCATCAGCCGGACTACAGTCAGTCGGCAAGCACCACCCTGCCTTTTTCGTCGTCACCGCAGGATTTCGCCCAGTGCCCAAGCTTCGCCCTTCCACTACCCCGCGTGCGCCCGGAGAGCCGTACGGCCCGCCGATGCATCGCTCGGTGAAGGGCCTGCTCGTGATCCTCGTGCTGTCGATGCTCGGCCTGCTCCTCTGGCAGCTGCAGCAGGAATACCACCAGCTCCAGGACAGCCAGCGGCAACGCAGCCAGGAGCTGGCGCGGGAGCTGTCCAGCCACCTGGAAGGCAGCATGGAGTTCAAGGCCCAGGCCGGCCTCGCCTTCCTCTCCCAGAGCGCCCGCCAGCCGTCCAGCCACCCCGAGCTGATGGACAACCTGCGGCGCATCTACCCGTCCATGCGCAGCATCGCCTGGCTCACCCCCCGTGGCGGCATCGCCGCCGACAGCGCGGAAGGCGCCGACGACGCCCTGTTCGTTGCCAGCCTCTACCAGCGCTCCGCCAACCAGCCCGTGCACTTCGCCTTCAGCGCCCAGGCCGGCGGCCAGCTGTACCTGATCCTGCGGGACGTGCAGGCCGGCAACGCCTGGCTGCTGCGCCTGGCGCCGCGTGCGCTGCACAACTGGATCCGCGAGCAGGAGCGCGCCCAGTCCGGCTGGCTGCTGGAGGACCGTTTCAGTGCTCGCGTGCTGATGCACAGCGGCAAGCTCGACAAGGACAGCCCCATCGTCATGCCGGTGACCGCCGAGGAAGAGTCGCAGACGCTGTTCCTCGCCCCCCTCGCCCACAGTGACTGGCAGCTGCGCGCGCTCTACGACGAACGCCAGGTGCAGGCCCAGTTGCTGCCCGGCCTCATCGGCCGCCTCGCACTGTTCCTGATCTGCGCCACCCTGGCCACCATCGCCCTGGTCGTCCTGCAGCGCGAACAGCGCAACCTGCGCGAGATCAACGACGCCTCGCGGCGCTCCCTGCGCCAGGCGGCCAGCGCCCTGGGGGTGATCGAAGAGCGCGTGGTGGTGACCTGGACCGACGGCGTGGTGTGCTACCTCAACGCCCGCGCCGAGGCGTTGTTCGGCATGAGCAGCGAAGAATCCCAGGAGTACCACCTGCTGGCCCTGCTGCCGGGGCTGGACCCGCTGCTGCTGCACGCCACCACCTTCCCCAACGACCTCGGCCCGGATCTGGTGCCCGCCGGCGTGGATGGCGAGCAGCGCCTGTTCGCCGTGACCCGCAGCGACCTCAACGATGGTGCCAAGCTGATCGGCTACGTCTGGGTGCTGCGCGACGTCACCGAAGAGCAGCAGGCCCTGCGCGTGCTGCAGGAAACCCGCCGGCGCTACCAGGACATCTTCGAAGGCACCGGTGTCGCGCTCTGCGTGCTGGACCTTTCCAGCCTGCGCGAATACCTGTTCCAGCTGGGCCTGCGCGACACCCAGGCCCTCGGCCAGTGGATCACCGCGCACCCCGAGCAGCACATGGAGCTGCAGCAGCGCCTGCGCATCACCGAGGTCAACCAGTTCGCCCTGCGCCTGCTCGGCGTCGCCAGCACCGAGCAGGCCTGGCAGCAGCTGGTCGGCCATGGCCCGCTGCGCGACGGCGGCATCCGCGCCCAGCTGATCGGCGCCGTGCTCGGCAGCCAATCGCAGATCGAGCTGGAAACCCGCATCGTCACGCCCCAAGGCACCGAGCGCCATCTGTGGGTGGTGCTGCGCCTGCCGGAGATGATCCAGGACCTGCACGCCGTCACCCTGAGCATCAGCGACATCACCAGCCGCAAGCGCATCGAGCTGTCGCTGATCGAGCGCGAGCGCTTCTGGTCCGACGTGGTGCTGGCCGTGCCGGACACCCTCTACGTGCACGACATCGGCAACCGCAAGGTCATGCTCAGCAACAACCGCCTCGGCCAGCAGCTCGGCTACAGCCGCAGCGAGCTCAAGGAGATGGGTGAGCGCTTCTGGGAACAGGTGCTGCACCCGGACGACGAGGAACAGTACTGGCGCATGCGCAACCTGCAGCAGGTGGTCGGCGACGGCCTGCTGCTGCAATGCCAGCTGCGCTGGCGCCACCGCGACGGCAACTGGCACTGGTTCGACATCCGCGAGCAATCACTGACCCGCGACGACAAGGGCCGGGTCAGCCGCCTGATAGGCGTCGCCAAGGACATCACCGAGCAGATCGAAGCCAGCGAACTGATGCGCGACAGCGAGCGGCGCTACCGCCTGCTGGCCGAAAGCATCAGCGACGTGATCTTCACCAGCGACCGCCAGCTGCAGCTCAACTACGTCAGCCCCTCGGTGCAGCCGGTGCTCGGTCTCAGCGCCGAATCGGTGGTCGCCAACGGCTTCAACACCGCGGTCGCCGACCCACGGCAGATGGCCCCGCTCTACGTGCTGCTGGACCAGGTCAGCAACGCCCTGGGCAACCCCCAGCGCCTGGCCGAACTGCGCGCCCGCCTGCCGGCCCAGCTGTTCCTCTTCGACTGCCTGCGCGCCGACGGCCGCAAGATCCCCGTGGAACTGCGCATCATGCTGATGTGGGACGAACACGGGCAGTTCGAAGGGCTGCTCGGCGTCGGCCGCGACATCAGCCAGCAGCGCCGCGCCGAGAAGGACCTGCGCATGGCGGCGACGGTGTTCGAGCACTCCACCTCGGCCATCCTGGTCACCGACCCGGCGGGCTACATCGTCCAGGTCAACGAAGCCTTCAGCCGCATCACCGGCTATTCCTCCGCCGAAGTGCTCGACCAGCTGCCCTCGGTGCTCACCGCCGACCGCCAGCAGGCCACCCAGCTCAACTACATCCTCGGCCAGCTCAACCAGCGCGGTAGCTGGGAGGGCGAGGTCTGGCTCAAGCGCCGCCAGGGCGACGCCTATCCCTCGTGGATCGGCATCACCGCGGTGCACGACGAAGAAGGCGACCTGGTCAGCTACGTGTGCTTCTTCAGCGACATCAGCGAGCGCAAGGCCAGCGAACAGCGCATCCACCGCCTGGCCTACTACGACGCCCTCACCCACCTGCCCAACCGCACCCTGTTCCAGGACCGCCTGCACACCGCGCTGCAGCACGCCGAGCGGCACCAGGAGTGGGTGGTGCTGATGTTCCTCGACCTCGACCGCTTCAAGCCGATCAACGACTCCCTCGGCCATGCCGCCGGCGACCGCATGCTCAAGGACGTGGCCATCCGCCTGGCCGCCTGCGTCGACGACGACGACACCGTGGCGCGCATGGGCGGCGACGAGTTCACCCTGCTGCTGCAACCCCGCGCCACCCGTGAAGGCGCGCTGAACCGCGCCATCAGCGTGGCCGAACAGATACTCGCCAGCCTGGCCCGGCCCTTCGTGCTGGAAGGCCGCGAGTTCTTCGTCACCGCCAGCATCGGCATCGCCCTCAGCCCCCAGGACGGCCGCGAGCTGAGCCAACTGATGAAGAACGCCGACACCGCGATGTACCACGCCAAGGAACGCGGCAAGAACAACTTCCAGTTCTACCAGGCCGAAATGAACGCCCGCGCCCTGGAGCGCCTGGAGCTGGAAGGCGACCTGCGCCACGCCCTGGAGCAGCGCGAGTTCATCCTCTATTACCAGCCGCAGTTCTCCGGCGACGGCAAGCGCCTCACCGGCGTCGAGGCGCTGCTGCGCTGGCAGCACCCCAAGCGCGGCCTGGTGCCGCCCAACGACTTCATCCCGGTGCTCGAAGAGCTCGGCCTGGTGGTGGACGTCGGCGACTGGGTGGTGCGCGAGGCCTGCCGCCAGCTCAAGCACTGGCACCAGCAGAAGATGCGCCTGCCGAAGATCTCGGTGAACATCTCCGCCCGCCAGTTCGCCGACGGCCAGTTGGTGGAACGCATCTCCGGAATCCTCGCCGAAAGCAGCCTGCCGCCGGCCTGCCTGGAGCTGGAGCTGACCGAATCCATCCTCATGCGCGATGTCAGCGAAGCGATGCAGATTCTCGCCAGCCTCAAGCGCCTGGGCCTGTGCATCGCGGTGGACGACTTCGGCACCGGCTACTCCTCGCTCAACTACCTCAAGCAGTTCCCCATCGATGTGCTGAAGATCGACCGCAGCTTCGTCGACGGCCTGCCCGACGGCGAACGCGATGCGCAGATCGCCCGCGCCATCATCGCCATGTCCCACAGCCTCAACCTCGCGGTGATCGCCGAAGGCGTGGAGACCCACGCGCAGCTGGACTTCCTCCGCGAACACGGCTGCGACGAAGTGCAGGGCTACCTCTTCGGCCGCCCCATGAGCCCCGAGCAGTTCGAGGCCCAGTTCGGCGGCGCTGCGCTGTTCATGCTCAGCTGAGCACCTCGAACCAC
This sequence comes from Pseudomonas sp. PDM13, assembly GCF_025685765.1. NCBI lineage: Bacteria > Pseudomonadati > Pseudomonadota > Gammaproteobacteria > Pseudomonadales > Pseudomonadaceae > Pseudomonas > Pseudomonas sp. PDM13. The sequence goes on from NZ_JAOTQU010000003.1 coordinate 339,892, forward strand.
CAGGCCGGCCCCAAGCAGGAGCCCCGCTAAATGCGGGGCTCTTGCGTTGCAGCGGGACCGTTCCGGGCAGACACCGTCAGTCGGGGATCGGCTTGACCACCAGGAAGTGCCGCACGCTGTAGTACGCCTGCGAATCCTGCCAGCCGAGGCGCGAGAGGCTGTCCATGCCGGCCTGCCAGGCGTCGTTGTCGAACAGCGCCTCCACCGTGCGCTGGTTGCTGAAGGCGCAGAAGAAGTGGCGGAACCAGTGGATGCGCGCGTCCAGCGGTTGGGCGCGGATCTGCGCCTCGATGCTGGGGAACAGCTCGGCGGGCAGCTCCGGCACCTTGCCATCGGCGCCCCGCAGGCCGAGGTTGCCCAGGTGCGCCTCGAAGCGCTGCTCGCCCACCTGCCAGGTCTCCACCATCACCTGCTCCTCGTCGACATGGCCCCACAACGCCGAGAGCAACACGTGGAAGCTGTTGCGACAGAAGTTCTGCCAGGCGTCCTGCAAACCCGACTCGCCCTCGCCCAGGCCGACGAAGGCTTCCTGGAACTGGCGGTTGTCGTCTTCCAGCAGCACATCCACGTTCAGCCGTCCGGTCTGCTCGCCGGGGTACCAGCTGGCGCGGATGGCCGGCAGCCGACCACCGGGGGCGACCCAGTCGCCGTGCACGACGAACTCGACGCCATGGGACTCAAACAGTGCAGCCAGGCGCTGCGTAACGAATACCAGTTCCATCTTCGATCCTTGTGCAATAAGGCACGCCCGAGGCGGCATGGACGGGGCCCGGGGATGCCAGGCCGAAACGGCGCGTAGATTACCGCGCTTGAGCGGTCGAAGCGGCAAGCCCGTCGAGCAGGACGCACTCGCCTGGCTGCGCCGCAGGTATTCTGCGCACCAGTCCGCACACCCGGGCGCCAGGGCGTGGGATCTTCTCCACCGCTGCCGCACAGATGGAGAACCACCGACCATGAAACGACACTTCGCCGGGCTCGCCCTGCTGGCCCTGCCAGCGCTCCACGCCGAGGCCGCCGCCCCGAAGGACCACCCGCTCTTCGATGCCGCCTTCACCGAGGGCTACCAGGTGCAGGTGGAGGGCCAGGACTACCGCCTCCATACACAGGCCATCGGCGAGCTGGAGCTGCCCACCGGGCAACTGGTGGCCTGCGACCCGCTGGTGAGTTGCGACGGCCCCTTCACCCAAGCCGTGCCCAAGGGCCGCTATCCGTTGCAGCTGGCCATCGCGCGGATCGGCGATGACGAGCGCGTGGCCTTCGCCCGCATCGTCTTCGCCCCCGGCCCGGCGACCCGCTGGGAGATGGCCCTGGTGAAAGGCCAGGACCCGAACACCCTGGGCCCGGACGAGTTCTTCGGCTACGGGGTGGACAGCGGCGCCGGCGGCTTCATGGACGCCGCCGCCCTGCGCAGCTACGAGGCCCGCCGAGACCAGGAAGGCGAGGCTTTCGACGAGCGCCTGTTCGCCGAACTGGACAAGACCTACCAGCACACCCGCAGCTGGTACCTGCTGCCGACCGACGCCGGCAATGTGGCGTTCTTCTCCAGCGGCTACGGCGACGGCGCCTACCCCAGCTACTTCGGCTACGACGCCAACGGCCGGCTGGTGGCGGTGGTGACCGATTTTCTGTTGTTGCGCTGACAACAAGCTGCAAGCTGCAAGCTGCAAGCTGCAAGCTGCAAGCTGCAAGCTGCAAGCT